>JAQBGG010000127.1:0-12429 GCA_032122625.1 Acidobacteriota bacterium | reverse complement strand
GGGTTCGGCGAGACGACTCAGCGGCTCTCTGAGCTCGTCGGGCCCGGGGGATTCACGCTCGGCACCGACTCCTCCCCGAGGTTCGTCGAGGACGCGCGCCGCGAAGCGGCTGAGGCGGGTGTCGAGAACGTCGACTTCGAGGTCGCCGATGCGCAGACGGCGGACTGGGACCCCACCTTCGACTACGCCTTCTCACGCATGGGGACGCAGTTCTTCGCCGCACCAGTCCCAGCGATGCGCGCGATCCGCGGAGCCCTGAAGCCGGGCGGCAGGCTCGGCAAGGTCTGCTGGCGCCGCAAGGGCGAGAGCCAGTTCTGGGCGGAGACCGAGCAGGTCGTGCAGCGTTTCCTCTCCCGCCCCGACGAGTACGAAGCCGATACCTGCGGGCCCGGACCGTTCTCCCTCGGCAACCCCGAGACGTGCCGCGGCATTCTCGAGGCCGCTGGGTTCGCAGAGATCGAGTTGCACCAGCGCGACTTCGACTACTACATGGGCAAGGACATGGATGAGGCGATCGACGCCCTGCTCGCGATCGGGCCGGGTGCCGAGCTGATTCGCCTCAACGGAGAGTACGGCGAAAGCCGTCGACCCGAGATAGCCAAAGCCCTCGCCGGCCACTACGCCGCCTGGCAGAAGCCCGACGGCTCCATAGTCGGCCGCGGGTCCGTCTGGATCGTCACCGCAACCAATCCCGGCTAGCGCGAGTTACCCCCTGTCAAGGGACCGTGCCGAGCGGCCGTCCCTGGCGTAAAGCGCGTCCCAGACCCGGCGCCCGTCGGCGCTGTACGGAGCGGCGCCCGATCGTCTCGACGATGATCGGGTTCCGTCGCGTGTAGGGCGGGTTCGGAAGACCGATCCGCAGCGGCCACCTGCGCAACGGGTTTCCAATCCTCCGCAGCGCCCACTGGAGCCTTGTCTTCTCGGGGAGCGGCGCGACCATCGGTTTGCCGGAGTGCCCGTCGGCTGCCAACCAACGCCCCGTTCCGTCGCCTCCGAGTGGCCGAGACGAGTGGAAGAAATCCAACCCCTTGCCCGCCGGCCTGCGTAGTGATTGGCAAAGACCAATGCACGAACGAACAAGGAGACAGTGAAAATGCGAAAGAATTTCAGATTGCCGATGGTCGTCGCGGCCCTGGCAGCGATGGCGCTGCTGGTAGCGGCCTGTGGGGACGATGACAGCGAGACGACGACCGACGGGTCTGCCGGTGCGCAGACTCTGACCCTGAACGGCGAGGACACAGTGCTCGCCCTCGACTCAGGCACCGCGAAGGTGCTCAAGCAGAACGATGTCGCGGTCGCTCCGATCGACCCGGCCAGCGCCGGCGACGACGGTATCGCCTTCCCGATCACGGGCGGCGAGGTTGATTCGGAATCGCTCGCGGGCACGATTGACCACTCCGGTGGCCTCACGTTCTCCGCCGGCGGCACCGACGTGGCGCTGACGGACTTCGTCATCGACACCGCGGCCGGGACGTTGAGCGCCTCGACCGCAGACGGCGGCGACCTCGTAGTCCTCGACGTCGACCTCGCTGGGCTGCAACGCTCCGACGAGGGCGGGGCGATCGTACTCACCGGGATCACCACCACCCTGAGCGATGACGCTGCGGGTGCCCTCAACGACGCCTTCAGCGTCAAGTTGTTCGAGGGCGGCCTGGCGATCGGTGACGTGACCGTCACTGCAACCGCCGGCTAACCGGCCGAACGGACTCAGCCTCCCCCTGCCGCGGGTTATCACTCACGCGGCAGGGGTTGGCAACGTCCGGTTAAGGATCGACCCATGACAGCTGCAGTTACCCTTCCGATGAAGACGCTGAGCCCACGCGCTTACGTCCTCCTGGGAATAATGCAGAGAGCCACCGAATACATCGAAGACAGACAAGATCGCTCCCTGGTCCAATCCCTGCGTCGCGGCGAGGAGGCAGCGATCGAGCAGCTCTACGGGCGCTACGCGGGGTCAGTTCTGTCCTACCTGGTGTCGAGGGTCGGAGACCGCCCCGCCGCGGAGGATGTGCTTCAGCAGGTGTTCGCGGAGCTATGGCAGCGGTCCACCGACTACGACCCGGAGCGCTCCGGGCTCTTCACCTGGGTCATGCTGGTTGCGCGCTCCCGCGCCACTGATCATCTCCGCCGCAGGCTGCCCGAACCGCACGAGCCGGCGCACGCGGCGGACATGGCTGACTCGCAGGTCGATGCTGAACCCTTCGATGAGATGATCGAGCGCTGGCGCATGGCTGAGCTGCTTCGCCGCGTGCCCGCCGGCGAGGCTCGGATGCTGAGGATGCGTTTTTACGAGGGCCTGAGTCAGCGCGAGATCGCCGAACGGACCTCGACGCCGCTCGGGACGGTCAAGATGCGCATGATCCAGGCCTTGGAGCGGATGCGGACCCTGATCCAGGAAGAAGGCGTATGAGCAACCGGATCGACATTGGTGACTACCTGCTTGGCGAGCTCTCGGGGGCCGATTTGGACGAGGCCGAGCGCCTGATGCGCGAGGATCCCAGCTTCCGCGCCCAGGTCGAGCACCTGCGCCCAGCGGTCAGCCGGCTCGAGTCCCTACCGGCCGAGGCCTGGCAGCAGCTGGAGCCCCCGCCGTTGGTTCTCGGTGACCCGCCCAGGATCGAGCCTGGCGGCGACACCGCACCCTCCCGCAAGGAGAGGGCCGGGTGGTGGCCGCAGAGCCTGACAATGCGCCCGCTCACTGCAGCGCTCGCCTCGCTGGCCCTTCTGGCGGTGGGTCTCGGAGCCGGATTGCTTCTGGAGGGCTCAAGCGACAGGCCGGAAGGCCCTGAGCAGACCTTGGCTCTTGAGCCGGTGCCGCCTCTTGGCGATGGCGCCTCGGGTTCGGCGGAGCTGATCGGCGCCGATGGCGGCGAGGCCGTGATCGATGTCTCCGGGGTCGGCGCCAACGCTCCCGGTGAGTTCTACGAACTGTGGCTGCTCAATTCTGCCGACGATCTGGTCTCCCTCGGGTCATTCAAGGTCGACGATTCCGGGGGCGCGAAGATAACCGTGCCGTTGCCCGTCGACCCGGCGAAGTTCGAGTTCGTCGATCTCTCGATCGAACGCGAAGACGGAGATGCCTCCCACTCGGGTCGTTCGGTGCTCCGCGGTCCGACCTGATCGGATGAGCGCCGCTTCCGCCTCGATTCCGGCCGATGAGGGTGGTCGGCTGCGCCGCTGGAACATCGCCGTCGGCCTGATCTTCGCGGCGCAGGCGACCCTGTTGCTGCTGATCGCCGGCGACGCTGAGCTTCCCGTCTATGCGAGCTGGATCGATGGTCCGCCCGGGGCGGCGGAGCTGATCAGGGGTGAGCCGCTGTTCTACCTTCCATTTGCTCCGGCGGTCGCCGCGTTTCTGTACCTGGCGACGATCGATCATCTCGCTGTCGCCAGTAGCCGCGTCCGGCCCTGGTATGAGTTGAACCTGGCTCGCGGCATCAACTACGCCCGTTGGTGGGAGTACTCGGTCAGCGCTTCCCTGATGGTCGTCCTGATCGCGATGCTGGCGGGGATCTGGGAGCTGACCGCGCTGCTACCGATCTTCGCGGCCAACGCCGCGATGATCCTCTTCGGCCTGCTGATGGAGCGCAGCAGCAAGCCGGGGCCGAACGTCGACTGGCTCCCGTTCTGGCTTGGGTCCGTATTCGGACTGGCGCCCTGGGGGGCGATCGGGATCCAGCTCGTCCGCGCGCAAACGGAGACGGGGAGCGTCCCCGGGTTCGTCTATGGGATCTTCTTCAGCCTCCTCGTGCTGTTCTCCCTGTTCGCGGTCAACATGTGGCTCCAATACCGCCAGGTTGGCCGCTGGCGTAGCTACCTGTTCGGTGAGCGCGCCTACATCGTGCTCAGTCTGGCGGCCAAGTCGGCGCTCGCCTGGCAGGTCTACGCGGGGGCGCTCGCCGGCAGCTGACCCAGCGCCCGCTCCCGAGCGTGCCGGACGCCTCCATCGTCCGCGAAGGACCCGTAGGCCGACAGCGGCTAGCCTGAGATACTGGATTTGATAATCGGCGAGAACGCCGGGCGACCCGCATGAGGAGCAGAGCTAGATGAGCAAGTACGAAGTGATCAACCCGGCCACCGGCGAGACGGTCAGCGAGTATCCGTTGATCTCCGACGAGGACCTGTCGACCGCAGTCTCGGCAGTGGAGGCCGCCCACCGGAGCTGGTCCCAGACGACCTCGATATCGGAGCGGGCGGCGATGGTCAAGCGCGTGGCCGAGCTTCATTCCGAGCGCCGGGAGAAGCTTGCCGAGATCGCCGTGCGGGAGATGGGCAAGCCGATGGAGCAGGCCCTGGGCGAGGTCGACTTCTGCGTCGACATCTATGGCTACTACGCGGACAACGCGGAGGACTTCCTCAAGGATGAGCCGATCTCGCTGCTGGCGGGCGAGGGCACGGCGCTGATCCGGCGGACCTCGGTCGGCCCGCTGCTGGGAATCATGCCCTGGAACTTTCCCTACTACCAGGTGGCCCGGTTCGCGGGGCCGAACCTCGTCCTCGGCAACACGATCCTGCTCAAGCCGGCCCACCAGTGCCCCGAATCGGCAGCGGCGATTCAGGCGATGTTCAAGGACGCCGGCTTCCCCGGGGGCGCCTACGAGACGATCCTCGCCTCGAACGATCAGATCGCTGAAGTGATCGCCGATCCGCGTGTCCGCGGAGTCTCGCTGACCGGTTCCGAGCGAGCCGGGGCCGCGGTTGCCGAGATCGCCGGTCGCAACCTGAAGAAGGTCGTGCTGGAGCTCGGCGGGTCCGATCCGTTCGTCCTGCTCGGAGCAGAGAACCTCGACGAGGCGGTCGAGGCCGCGGCCGGCGCCCGTCTCGACAACTCCGGACAGTCCTGCAACGCCGCCAAGCGATTCATCGTCGCCGACGAGCTCTACGACGAGTTCCTCGAGAAGTTCACGGCCGCGATGACGGCTGCCGAGCCCGCCGATCCGACGTCCGATGGCGCCGAGATGGGGCCGCTCTCGTCAGCGAGCGCAGCGGAGACGCTCCAGGATCAGCTCGATCGCGCGGTCGCCCAGGGCGCCGAGGTCGTCGCCGGCGGGGAGCGCAAGGACAATTACTTCCCGGGCGCCGTGCTGACCGGGATCACCCCCGACAACGACGCCCACCACGAGGAGTTCTTCGGACCGGTCGCGAGCGTCTACCGGGTCGGCTCCGAAGAGGAGGCGGTCGAGTTGGCGAACGACACGCCGTTCGGCCTCGGCTCCTACGTCTTCAGCGACGATCCCGAGCAGGCGCTCCGGGTGGCGGACGGCCTCGATACGGGGATGGTCTTCGTCAACGGGGTGGGCGCCGACGGCGCCGAACTGCCGTTCGGCGGAGTCAAGCGATCTGGCTTCGGCAGGGAGCTTGGCCGTTACGGCATGGAAGAGTTCGTCAACAAGAAGCTGATCCGCGTTCTCAAGTAGCTCGGACGGCCGTGTCGCAGGTGAGTGAAGCGTCGTCTGTGGCGGCGCTGCCCCGACGGTCAACAATGAAGACCAGTGTCTGAGCCCCAGGCGTCACGTGAGGGGACCCAACGCCATTGGGACGAGGTCCACTCGAGCAAGGATCCCGACGAGGTCAGCTGGTACCAGCCGGAGCCGGGTCTCTCGCTCGAGTTGATCGAACGGGCCGAGCTGCCCGCCAACGCCCCGATACTCGACCTCGGCGGCGGGACCTCGAGCCTCGCTGCCCATCTGCTCGAGGGCGGACATCGGGACGTGACCGTGGCCGATATCTCCTCCGCGGCTCTCGAGCGCGCTCGCCGCGAGCTTGGTCCGCGAGCGGCCGGGCGGGTCCAGTGGCTGCAGGTCGACGTTCGCTCTGATCGCCTTCAGCGTCGTTACGCCCTCTGGCACGACCGCGCCGTGTTCCATTTCATGGTCGATGCGGCGGACCGGGACGGCTATCTCGACAATCTGCGGTCTGGCCTGCGCGCTGGGGGTCATCTCGTGCTTGCGACGTTCGGCCCCGAGGGGCCGATGAGTTGCAGCGGGCTCCCGGTTCGTCGCTACGGGGTCGAGGAGTTGCAGCGCCTTCTCGGCCCGGAGTTTCGAGTTCTCTCCTCCCAGGTCGAGGACCACTCGACGCCGGGGGGCGACGTCCAGCAGTTCCTCTATGCGCATTTCCAGCGCCTGGATTCCAGCGCCGTTGAGGGGGCGCCCGCGCTTTGACCCCTGCTGCGGTCCACCTCCGGGCGGGCCGGCCAACTCCGGCGCTATCCCCCGCAAAGCGAAGGCGGTTCTCGGGTCGCATTTGGGCTTCACCTCGACGAGCCGCTCGTAGTTTCCACCGCCTCAAACCGCATGGAAGGGTTCGTCAGGGCGCGCAGCCGCGACCGGGGGTCCCAGTAGGAATAGAGTCGGGCCGTGGACGTGGGACTCGTGATGGCGGTGGCGCTTGCCTTGGGCTTTGCGGCCACCAACGGGCTTCACGACGCGTCGAACGCGATCGCCACCCTGGTTGCGACGCGGGCCGCAACCCCCCTGCAGGCGATTCTGCTCGCCGCGGTCTTCAACCTGCTCGGGCCGCTGTTCGTCGGCACCCTTGTCGCGGACACGATCGCGGGCATCGTCACCGTGGCCCCCGGCGACGCGGTTCAGGTGATCGGGGCGGGCCTGGTGGCCGCGGTGATCTGGAACCTGCTCACCTGGCGACGCGGACTGCCGTCGAGCTCCAGCCACGCGTTGGTCGGCGGTCTCGTCGGCGCCGCCCTGGCGGAGGGCGGTCTCAACGCAGTCAACTGGGGAGGCATGGACGGGTGGCATCCGGTCGGAGTATTCGGGACCCTGTTCGCGCTCGCGATCTCACCTGTCTTGGGTGCGATCGCGGCCCTGCTCGTGATTCGCGCCCTGCGGCGGCTGGGGCGGCGGGCCACCCGGCGCTGGCAGTTGGTGACCAGCAACGGCCAGTGGGTGACCTCCGCCGCGCTCGCCTTCAGCCACGGGGCCAATGACGCCCAGAAGTCCGTCGGCGTGATCGCGGCGCTGCTGCTGGCCGAAGGGCGCATCGACAGCCTCAACACCCCGGCGTGGGTGATTCCGGCCTGCGCTGTTGCGCTGACAGCCGGAACTGCGCTCGGGGGCTGGAGGATCATCCGGACCGTCGGCCAACGGATATACCGAATCGAATCAGTCGATGGACTCGCCAGCCAAACGGCATCGGCCGGCGTGATCCTGGGGGCGTCGCTTGCGGGCGCGCCGACGTCCACCACCCAGGTCGTCGCCTCCTCCGTCGTCGGCATCGGGGGCGGTCGTAGGCGCTGGCGCCACGTGAATTGGGTCACAGTTCGGGACATGGGCCTGGCCTGGCTGATCACCCTGCCCGCCTCGGCGCTCCTCGCCGTGGGAATCTTCGAAGGTCTGCAATGGCTCACGTGACCCCCAAGCGGTGGTTTCTGCCCGAGACGCCGGACGTGCTCAGGCTGCTGCGCGACCAGTTGGCGGTGACGATCGAGGGCGTGGATGCGTTCGTGGCGTGGGCGGCCGGGGAACCGTGCGGCGCATCCGAAGTGCGTGAGATCGAGGATCGCGGCGACGCCGCGAAGCGAGAGCTGCTCAATGCGCTTCGCGAGGCCTTCGTCACCCAGCTCGAGCCCGAGGATCTGTTCACGCTCTCCCGCGGGATCGACTGGATCCTCAACGGCATCGGCGATCTCATCAGAGAGGCAGAGGTGCTCGAATGCGGTCCCGACGCGGGCGTCGCAGAGATGGCGGGGCTCCTGGCCAAAGCCGTCCGCGATCTCGATGCGGCGATCGCGCAGCTCGGCGCTTCGGGAGACCGCGCGACGGCCGCGGCCGACGCGGCGATCGAAGCGGTCCGGAACATGCAGGGGGCCTACTACCGTGGCATGGCGGAGACGAGCGGGCTCGATGCCAGGGCCGAGCGGATCGCGCGACGCGAGCTCTACCGCCGCTGCGGGCACATCGGCGACACCGTGGTGGACGTAGCCGAGCGGGTCGTCTACGCGGTGGTCAAGGAGAGCTGACCGGGACCGAAGACCTCCCCGATGGTGATCCGCGGCCCCTCAAGCGGCATGGGCTCAGCGGTTGGCCTCTTCGTTCTCAAACCGCTCCGATCCTACCGCCGAGCAGGCCCCAGGCGGCGGGATCAGGCCCCGGGGTCTAGTGTGGCGATTATGGAGAGCCGTCCGAACACCGGCTCCGGGGTCCAGCCCTATCGGGATCGCGACGCGGCGACCGGGGCGTTCGCCGCGCATGTCAACCGCGGCAAGGCGCGGGTCCTGCAGGAGATCGGCGTCGACATCGTCATCGGCGAGCGGGAGGGCGCGCGCTTTCGCGACGCATACAACGGCCGCTGGTACTGGAACTGCCACTGCAACGGCGGTGTCTTCAACCTCGGTCACCGTCATCCGCGCGTGGTCGGCGCGATGCGCGATGCACTCGACCATCTCGACGTCGGCAACCACCACCTGATCAGCGGCTGGCGGGCCTCACTCGCCGAGCGGCTGGCCGAGACGACCGCGCAGCTGCTCCCCTATGCGGTCTTCACCCCTTCCGGCAGCGAGGCGGTCGATCTGGCCCTGCGCCTGGCTCGCGCCTGCACCGGACGCGAGCAGATCATCCCCACGGTCGGCGCCTACCACGGGCACGCGGGCCTTGGCTGGGCGGCCAGTGATCCCCGCTGGGTCGAGCCGTTTGGCTTTGAGCCACCGGGCTTCGCTCGCGTGCCCTTCAACGACGTCGAGGCGATGCGCGACAGCGTGGGCAGCCAGACCGCGGCGGTCATCCTCGAGTCGATCCCGGCCACCCTCGGCTTCCCGCCCCCCGAGCCCGGCTACATGGCCGCTGTGGCCGCAGCCGCCCGCGAGCACGGCGCGCTGTTGATCATCGACGAGGTGCAGACCGGACTGGGCCGCACCGGGAGCGCCTGGTACTGGCAGCAGGAGGGGGTCGAGCCCGACATGGTGATCACCGGCAAGGGGCTCGGCGGCGGCCTTTACCCGATCAGCGCCGCACTGCTGAGCGCCGAGCTGGAGGCATTCTTCGACGAGCACCCGTTCGCCTATGTCTCGACCTTCGGCGGGGCCGAGATCGGCTGCGCCGTGGCCAGCGCGGTGCTCGACGAGGTCCTCGAGCCCGGCTTCCTCGCCCGGGTCAGGGAGCTGGGTGATCGCTTCGAGTCCGGCTTCGCGGACCTTCCTTTCGAGCTGCGCCGCCGTGGCTTGACGATGGGACTCAGGTTCGAGGGGGAGGAGGGTGGCGTGATCGCCGCCAAGCGCCTGATCGACGCGGGCGTGTTCGCGGTCTACGCGGAGCACGACCACCGGGTGACGCAGTTCAAGCCGCCGCTGATCCTCTCCGACGAGCAGGCCGACGAGATCATCGGGGACGTGCACGAGGCGCTCGCGTGAGCGGCGGTGGCCCCGACGCCGGCGGCCACCTCCCGGACGCGAAGCTGCGCGAGCTCGATCGGCTCGTCGAGCGGGCACTGAGCCGGGGCGACGAGGGCGCGCTGCCGATCCTCGGCTACGGCGAGATCTCCCTCGTCTTGGCCTGGCCCCGGGAGAGTCCCTCATTCGCCTGCAAGCGACTGCCGGTGTTTCCCTCGCGCGAGCGTCTGGAGACCTACCGTCACGCGCTCAACGACTACATCGAGGCGCTCGGCACGGCCGGCGTCCGCGTTGTCGATACCGAGCTGCGGGCGGTCGAGCTCGAGGGCGGGGAGGTGGCGGGCTACGTGGTGCAGCCGATCCTCCCGGCGGAGCTGATAGGGCCGGCGGTGCTCGCGGGGGCGGACCCGGCTGACGGGCATCCGCTCGTCGACGCGGTGACGGAGACGGCGGCCACGGTGGTCAGCCCCCGGCTCGGGCTCGACGCGCAGCTGGCGAACTGGGCCTGGGACGACGGCGAGCTCATATACATTGACGTCTCGACGCCGCTGATCTGGTCCGCCGACGGGCGCTGCCGTCTCGACCTGAACCTGATCTCACAGGCCTTTCCCTGGGTGATGCGCGGTCCGCTGAGGCGCTTCGTCGCGCCGGGCATCCTCGACACCTACCGGGACCTGCCTAAGGTCTACTTCGATCTTTGTGGGAACCTGATCAAGGAGCGCCTGGAGCCCTGGCTGCCGATCTTCGTCGAGCAGGTCAACCGCCACCTCACCGAGCCGCTCTCGACCGCCGCCGTGCAGCACTACTACCGGTCCGACAGCCGCCTCTGGGCAGCGCTGCTGCGGATCCGGCGCCTCGATCGTGCCTGGCAGCGGCACGTCCGTCGTCGCCCCTACCCATTCCTGCTGCCGAAGGAGACGACGCGCTGACGATCAGCTGCGGATCGGATTCGCGGTCCTCCATGTGGTTGGCGCTGCTCGGAAGACGCAACTCGACGGCGGACGCCGGCCGGCTGCGATCGGATGACGTGCGCCCACCCCGGACGGTATCTTTACGCCGGTGGGAGGCGCTGGCTGATGGCTAAGTGGGGCGTGTTGGTGGTCCTCGCGGCCGCTCAGTTCCTGATGGTGCTCGACCAGGCCGTGATGAACGTCGCGATCTCACAGCTGGTCGAGGACTTCGACACGACCGTGACCACGATCCAGGCGGTGATCGCGCTCTACGCCCTCGTCATGGCCGGCTTGATGCTCACCGGCGGCAAGCTCGGTGATATGTGGGGCCGCCGACGGGTCTTCTCGATTGGCTTGGTCATCTACGGCACCGGCTCGGCGTTGACCGCCGTCTCCTGGAGCGTCCCGTCGTTGATGTTCGGCTGGTCGATCCTCGAGGGCATCGGCGCCGCCCTCGTCCTGCCGGCCCTCGTCGCGCTGGCGGCGGGCAACTACCAGGGCAAGGATCGCGCCATCGTCTACGGCGTCCTCGGCGGTGTCGCCGGAGCCGGGATTGCGGTGGGCCCGATCCTCGGCGGCTGGGCCACGACCGAGCTCACCTGGCGGGTCGTGTTCGTCGGCGAGGTCCTGGTCGCGCTCGGAATCCTGTTCGGCACGAAGTTGATCCGCGAGCCCGCACGCGAGGGACCCCGGCCGAGCCTCGATTGGGTTGGCTCGGTCCTGGCCGCGCTCGGCCTTGCACTGGTCGTCTTCGGGGTGCTGCAGGCGAGCAACTGGGGCTGGCTGAAGCCCCAGGCCTCACCCGTGGAGCCGTTCGGGCTCGCGCTCACCCCGTTCGTGATCGCCGCCGGCTTCGTCGTCCTGGCCGGGTTCCGCGCCTGGCAGCGCCGCCGCGAGCGGGTCGGGCGTGATCCGCTGGTCCATCTCGACCTGCTCCAGATCCCGATGCTTCGCGGTGGGCTTTCGATGCTGCTCGCCCAGAACCTGATCCTGATGGGCATCTTCTTCACGATTCCGCTCTACCTGCAGATCGTTCAGGGCCTCGACGCGCTCGAGACCGGAGTGCGCATGTTGCCCGCCTCCGTCGGCTTGTTCCTGGCCGCGCTGGCCGGCTCCAAGCTCGCCTCGCGCGTCGCGGCTCGGCCATTGGTCCGGCTCGGCCTCGCGATCACGTTCCTCTCGACGCTGATGCTGCTCGGGACGATCGAACCGCAGCTCGACACCGCTCCGTTTCTGACGGCGATGGGTGTGCTTGGGGTCGGGATGGGGCTCGTCATCTCCCAGCTCGGCAACGTCGTCCAATCGGCGGTCGGAGAGCGTGATCGCAGCGAGGCGGGTGGCCTTCAGAACACCGCCCAGCAGCTCGGCTCCTCGCTCGGGACGGCGCTGCTCGGTGCGGTGGTGATCACCGGCTTGATCGGGGCGTTCTCCGCCAACGTCGCGGACGACCCGCGGATCGCGGAGGACGTCAAGCAACAGGTGCAGGTGGAGATCAGCGCCGGCGCCAGCTTCGTCGCCGCCGACGATGTCAGGGCCGGTGCAACCGAGGCCGGCGTCGACGATGCGACCGCCGACGCGCTCGTGGAGGGCTACGAGGACGCGCAGCTGATCGCGCTGAAGACGGCGTTTCTGTTCGCCGCGGCAGTCGTCCTCGCCTCGTTCCTGGCTACCCGCAGGCTGCCCACCCGTCGCTTTGAAGAGCTGCAGGCCGTGCCCGACCCCCCTCCGCTTGTCTCGGAGGCGCCCGCCTAGCCATAGCCATCGCGGTCGAACCGCCGCACCGGCGACCTCAGCCGCGGCGGCTGCGCCTACCATCCTCGCGGATGATCGAGTGGGCCAGCGAGAAGGACTTCCGGATCGGCGGCACGGATTTCGCCTGCTGTCCCCCCGGTCGCACCGTGGAGAGTTCGGCCGATCGGTTCATGTTGCAGAAGGCCGACTGGGCTGTTGAGGCCTACGCCGAGCTGATCAACCGACTCGCGCCGAAGCGGATCCTCGAGCTTGGCGTGCTGGAAGGCGGCAGCGTCGCATTGCTCGCGCTACTCGCCCGGCCACAGAAGTTGGTCGCCGCCGACATCTCTCCGGGGCCGGTGCCGGCGCTCGAGGAGTTCGTCCAGCGGCGCTCGCTCGAGGACG
>JAQBGG010000126.1:0-6122 GCA_032122625.1 Acidobacteriota bacterium | reverse complement strand
GCTCGCGGCGATCTCGGTTCTGCTCGTCCACACGTCGATCTTCTCCGGTGCCCTCGAGAACGCCACGTTCGGGCAGTTCCTCGCTCACCTCGACATCGGCGTCTCGTTCTTCTTCCTGCTCTCGGCCTTCCTGCTCTACCGGCCGTTCGTCGAGGCTCGTGTCGCGGGCAAGGCGCGCACCAAGTTCGTCGACTACGGCCGGCGCCGCTTCATAAGGATCGCCCCCGCCTACTGGGCGGCTCTGACCGTCGCCGCGATCGTGCCGGGGATGGCTGGAGCCTTCAGCGGCAACTGGTGGGTCTACTACGGGCTGCTGCAGAACTTTCCCGTCTACTCGCCGACCGGGACCTGCGCCACCGCTCCCTTTCGGTGCGGGATGCCCGTCGCCTGGAGCCTCACCGTGGAGGTGCTCTTCTACTTGGCGCTGCCGCTGTTCGTGATCGCCATGGCGTGGCTCGGCAAGCGCTGGCGCGGCGGTTGGCTGACGTTGGAGTTGGGCGCGGTCGGCGTGCTCACCGCGGTCTCGATCCTGATCCAGAGGTCGGTCCCGCTCAGCGACGCTCACGTCTGGCTGTTCTTCTCACCGCTCGGCCGGGGTTGGTGGTTCGGTCTCGGACTGGCCCTGGCGGCGGTCTCGGTGCATGTCAGCCGACTCGAGAGCGAACCCGCGTTGGTCGGATGGCTCAGGCGCCGCCCCGGCGTTCCGGTCGCGACCGGCGTGGCGCTCTACCTGTTGGCGGCGGTCGTGCTCCTCGACCCCGTTGCGTCGTTGGCCTTCCCGGTGATCGACCTGAATACCTACCTCGCCCAATACCTGCTCTTCGGGGTGATCGCCGCGCTGATCATGCTGCCGGCGATCTTCGGTGCAGACGGCGGCGGACTCACCCGTCGCACCCTCGGCCACCCCTCGCTCGTCTGGCTCGGGCTGGTCTCCTACGGGATCTTCCTCTACCAGTTCCCCGTCTTGATCCTCTTCCGCGACGTTGGGATCAAGGCGTTCGTGCCACTGACGATCGCGACGTTTGCCCTGACGGTTGCCTGCGCGGCGGCGAGCTTCTACCTGCTCGAGCGGCCGTTGATGCGTCGCGTGCGCGGGCGCAAGCCCGCCACCGCCGCCACGGCAGCGTCTGCGACCGGCCCGGCCGGCTGACCGGTCGCTCACTCCCAGGTCTGAAGCTTGGTCTCAGAGACGCGCAGGGGAGGACCCTCGCCGAGCTTGGCCGGCTTGCCGCGCAGCACCCGCGAGATCACCCGCAGCGGCCGGTGCTCGAGTGCGTGCAGGCGCATCCGCAGGCGGCGCTGGGCCTCGCGGGATGCGACCAGCTCCCAGTGCTTGGCGGAGCCGTCCGCCTCGGCCATCCGGGCCCGCTCTTCCCATGCTTCGAGCGTGTCCTGGTGGGCGCGCAGATCGCGGAAGCTGATCATGCTGGCGAGTGAGCTGAAGTCGGGAAGCTTGGAGTCAGAAGCGGCGACCAGGAGCGTCCGGCCCTCGCCCTCACCCCCGGTCAGCCAGTTGGCGTGCTCGACGGTAACCGCTCCGGGAGCATCCTCGGGCGCCACCGTCGCCGCGATCGAAAGCCGCCGGCGGAATGCGAGGACGTTCTTGAAGCCGGAGTCGAGCAGCTCGCGGAGCTTCTCAGCTCCACCTGAGTCCCCGGACGGGCTTTCGAGCGTTGAGCTCGAAAGCGGCAGGGACACCAGCAACACGCCGCCGTCAGCCAGAACCCGGCCGAGCTCGGCGATCGCGGCCGCCGGGTCGAGGGTTGCCTCGCGGCTGTCGAAGCAGATGACCGCGTCGAAGCTGGCTGCCGCAAGCGGCAGCCCGACGGTTTCAGCGACGAGGAAGGGAATCCGGTCGCCGTAGAGCCGGGTGGCGATCTCCACCGATCGCGGGTCGGAATCGACGCCGACCACAGACTTCGCGCCCGCCTCGAGGAGGATCTGCGCACCGTGACCGCGGCCGCATCCGGCAACCAGGACATGGCGGTCGACCACGGCGGGGGCCGCCCAGCGGTAGGCCGCGTCGATCTCGGCCACGGCGAGCCGGTCGACGTCCTCGCCGGGAATCGCCAGCTCCTCCTCGGGCCCGGGCGCTTCGCCTGCGGCGCTCATCTGCCGATCGCCACCTTTGCGATCAGCAGCTCCCGCTCTCCGAGCAGATACGAGGGCGCCGCCTGCAGCGGTGCTGTGGCCCGCTCGACGGACGCGAAGCCCGCGGCGAGCGCCGCTTCCGCTACCGAGTTGGCGTCCAGGTTCCGGCACTCGAGGCCGCAGATCGATCGCGTCGCAGCCCGCGCAGAGGAAAGCAGCGCCTCGGGCTCGGCGCCCAGCCGGTCCCTCGCGCCGGTCAGGACGACCACGTCGAAGCGGCCATCATGGTCATCGCCGGGATCACGCAGATCGAGCTCGGCTGCGCGAATCGCGTAGTGGTCGCGGAGCAGGCGTGCCCGCCGCAGACGGTCGGGCCGGTCGTCGACCGCGACCACTCGGCGGGCGCCCCATTCGAGCAGGCGTTGGGCGATCCAGCCCTCGCCGCAGTGCAGGTCCAGCGCGACGGGATCCTCGGCGAGGGCGAACGCATCGCGGGCGAACGGCTCGAGCATCCGCTCGAGCGTCCACCACTGTTGACGCGCCGCCGGATCGAGGACCGGGGTGTGGATCGACGGCGTCAGCTCCCAGCTCTGTTCCCACCGATTGCCCGCGAGCTCGGCCACCAGGCGCGGGTCGAGGCACGGCCCGGAGGCCATCGAGAGCGCCGCCGGCTCGCCTCGCCGCGAAGCGCGGGCGCCCGATCTCTTCACCTTGTCAGTTGATCTCGTAGCCAAGTCTCTTCAGCCGGGGACCCATGATCTCCATGCAGGTCCGCTGCTCCTCGTCATTCAGATTCTCCCGCCACAGCCCGGGTTTCGCGGAGCGGTTGCGCTCTGTTGCACCTCGCCGCTTAGAGGGAACGCTCGCAAAGGCGGTGTCGGCGAGCATCCGGTGGCGCTCGGCCGCGGTGCGCTCGAGGCCGAGCCAGGTGTCTAGCTGCTCGATCCTCGCCTCGTTCTCGCTCAGCAGATCCTCGTAGCGGACGGTGTGCGAGAGCTCCGCGGGGTGGGCGTCGATTGCGCGCAGCGTCATGTCGACGTTGCAGGACCAAAGGCGGGCCGCCCAGGCGACCCCCTCGAGACGCTCCTCGGGCGTGGAGTACGAGTACCCCTGATGGCGGGCGAGGAATCCTCCCGGTTGGTAGGCGTGCAGCAGCGAGTCGACGACGTCGCGGCCGTCACGGACCAAGAACAGCAGCCGCGAGCGGGGCATCAGGCCCATCACGAGGTCGGCCGCGTGAGATCCGTTCACCTCCTTGACGATCAGCAGCGGATCCGCCGTTGTGGCGATCTCCTCAGCCCGCACACGTGCGAGGAAGCCGTGGAAGCGCACCAGCGCGAATCGCCGCGCCTCGGGAGCCCAGACGGCCCGATAGGCGTTCGAGTAGGCGTAGACGGGTCGCTCTCCAAGGTAGTTGTTGATCGTGCCGGGAACGTAGGAGCCGTCGACCTCGCGTGGGTCGGCGAACGCCGGGGCGAGATGGTTGGAGATGAACGACTCATCCACGGGGATCGCGTCGAACGGGCGCCTCCAGTTCTTGCCGGCCCCGGGCGGTCGGAAAATCGTTGTTGCCTCGGGCTCCGGAAAGAGCGGATAGCAGAGCTGCCGCAGCAGCCACGTGCTACCGGATCGCGGCGAGCCCCAGATCCAGACGATCCGCTGCTCGAGCTCGGCGGCGTCGAACGGCAGCCCGGCGTCGGGGTCGTAGTCGGCGAGGGCGGGGACGGCCTCCGTCGAGCTCTTGGGCAGCGCGTCGGGGTCGGGCCTGTGTTCCCGTCTGAGCCGTCGCTGAAGTCGTCGCTTTACGCCGTTCATCGCTTCGTTGCTGTGCCCGTGCGGCGCCTGGCGGCGCCTCCCGTACAGGGAACTACAGGACCAGGGGCACCGTCTCGTCAGGGTAGACCGAGGGAGCGAAACACCACGTCTCCGTGGCATAGCGATCCTCGGTCATGCCCTCCCCGACCGCCGTTCGGTGCAGGCAGAAATGGTCGAAGAGCACGGCGTCGCCGGGTTCGAATGTCGGGCGGGCGACGGCTGCGCCCTCGCGGGTCTCCTCGACCTTCGCCGGTGAAACAGCCCAGGGGAACACGGCGCCCTCGGTGCCCGTCTCGATGATCTCGTCGTAGCGGCGCGAGACGATGTCGAGTCCGGGGGCGACGTCGCCACACCGTGAGAGCGCGATCCACACGTTGCAGGTACGGATGCCACGACCGAGGAAGGCACCGTCCTGGTGCCAGTCGGTGCCCGAGTCGGGGGAGACGCGGCGCAGCACGGACTTGTTCATCGACAGCGCCGGCCGCTCTCCGAGGTAGTCGGATACCAGCCTCGAGAGGCCGGATTCCTCGAAGGCGTCGAGCAGCTGGAACATCATTCGTGGTGAGTCCGGGGCCCAGACCGCGTGGCCGCCGAGCTTCATCCGGTTCCACTGCGCGGCATCGAGCGAATAGTCGGGGCTCGGGGCGAAGGGGTCGAACCAGGGGGTCGTCTCAGCAGCGTCAGCGCCCTTCAGCAACGCGTCCCGCGCGGCGAAGGTCTCGTCGATTCCCTGCCGCATCCGCTGGGCGCGTTCGGAATCGAGCAGTCCGCGGATCAGCAGCGAGCCCCCGCCGAGGATCCCATCTCGGATCGAGTCGGTCGTCAGCGCAGCGGCATCGACCTCGGGCAGGCCGTCGGGCTTCGGCAACTCGCCGGTCGGGCGGCCGTCGTCGACCGGGGAATCAGCAGCCGGGGCGCGGTCGAGCTGGGCGAACGCCTCATGGCGTAGCTGGACGATTCGCTTTTCTGTGGCCGGGTCGGAGCCGGCGCGGTTTATCGCCATCAGCTCGTCGATCTCGGCCAGTGGGTCTTCGCTGACCACGGGCTCGTACTCAGGCAGGTGTGCGGTCGGCGGCGCCGGCGTGGCGGTTTCGGGCCGGGGACGCTTGAAGCTGAGGCGCATACGGTTCCTCCTGTCGGCG
The DNA here is from genome assembly GCA_032122625.1 of Acidobacteriota bacterium. GTDB lineage: Bacteria > Actinomycetota > Thermoleophilia > Solirubrobacterales > 70-9 > CAXMST01. The sequence goes on along the minus strand of JAQBGG010000126.1, from coordinate 1,074 downwards.
AGTGTTACGAAGGCCTGAAGCTAGCAGGACCGGCGCGACCCGACCCCCTGCTCAGAGGACGAGCGGGACCTGCTTGGCCGGGTAGTAGCTGGGGCCAAAACACCATGTCTCAATCGCATAGCGGTCCTTCGTCATCTCCACGCTGTTGGCCGTCTGGTGCAGGAACAGCTCGTCGAAAAGCAGTAGATCCCCCGCCTGGAAGGCAGGCCGGATCGGCTCCTCACCGTCGAGCAACTCAGCGACCTGCCGCGGCGAAACCGACCAGTCGAATCGTGCCCCCTCGGTCCCTGTCTCGAGCACGCCGTCGAGGCGACGGGTGACGAGATCCATGCCCGGGGCGTCGCGGCCGCAGTCGTTCAGCGCGAGCCAGGCGTTCATCGCCCGGATGTCCTCGCCGAGGAAGGCGCCGTCCTGGTGCCAGTCGGCGTCGTCCCCGGGCGAGACCCGGCGGAGGGTCCATTTGTTCACCGAGGCGGCAGGGCGCTCACCCAGGTACTCGCCGATCACTTCGACCAGGCCCAGCTCGGTGAACAGATCGATCAGCTCGAAGGTCATGCGCGGAGAGTCAGCGGTCCAGACGCCGCCGGCTGAGGTCACCCACTGGCGCTGCCGTGCGAGGTTGAAGGCACCTCCGCCGACCGTCAGCGGCTCGTACCAGCCGCGATCGCCGCTGGAGTCGTTGGATTCGCCGTGCTCGCGGGCGGCGAACGAGCGCTCAATGCCCTGGGCCAGCCGCTCGGTCGTCTCGCGGGCGAGCATTCCGCGGATCAGCAGGCAGCCGCCCTCGAGGATGCCGGCCCGCAGCGCACCGGCCGAGAGCTGCTCCGGCTCAACGGCGGGCATTCCATCGACCCATCGGATCGCTTCGAAGTCGGGCTCGGGGATCGGCTCCGGCGCGACCCCGGGGAGCTCGGCGAACGCCTGATGGCGCAGGCGGACGAGTTGTCGCTCCCGATCAGGGTCGGGGTCGGCGCGGTTCGCCTCGGTCAGCTCAGCGACCCGAGCGAGCGCCCCTTGCGCGGCGCTGTTGGTGGTGGTCGACTCCTTGCTCCTGACGCCGAACAGCTTCATGCG
>JAQBGG010000125.1:0-14201 GCA_032122625.1 Acidobacteriota bacterium | reverse complement strand
AGCGATGACGATGAGCCCGTTCTCGCCCTCAACGACGTAGCTACCCTGGCCGCTGAGCGCGAACTCGCGGGCCTCTTCCTGATTGGGCACATCGGCGAGCTCGACGCCGCCCGCGGCGGGCAGGGTGGCCTCGGTTTGCAGCGCGTTGTTCTCGCCGAAGACCCAGGTAGCGAAGGAGTCGCTGCGGAATTTCGCCGCGACTTTGCCGCTGTTCTGCTCGGGCTTGTCGCCGAGGTCGCGCGCAAGCTCCAGTGCCCGTCCCTGCGTGAGCTCCCTTGCGGTGCTCTCGGCGGCGCCCTCCGAGGCATTGGATACGAACAGGTAGACGGAGGTTCCGGAGAGGATCCCGATCCCCGCGAACATCAACGCCAGCCAAAGGCGGACCCCGAAGGGGCGCTTGCTCCTCAGCGGCTGGATCGCCGGTCGCTCGGCGGTCGACGGCAGGTCTGGTGGGCTCAGCGCGGACATACCCCCCCTTTTTAGAGCACCGGTCAGCTCTCTCCAAGGGTTGCGGCCACCCGATGGAAGAGAGCATCCAGCGCCAACTCCTCGTTGACGTTGACCGTCAGACGCCTGCGTGTCTCCATCGCACGCTCCGCCGCACGCCGGGCCACCGCCACCTCGATGCCGGCGGCGTCGGCCCCCAGCTCGGCCCCGCGGTCGATGTTCCGGGCGAGCTCGCCGGCCCCCTCGGCATGGGCAATCAGGTCGGTGAACCAGGCCGCGCAGAGGGCAAGCGCGAGGTCGATCGTCGCGGTCCGGGCGCGCCGATCGGCGCGCTTGGCGGCATCAACGCCCTCGCGGCGGAGGCGATCGGCGTCGCGCCCCTTGCCGAGCTCTTCGGCGCGGGCGGCGGCCGCCGCCTCGACCGCGGCGCCTCGCTCCTTGCCAACCTCAGCCGCCAGCTTCAGCAGCTCGGTCCATGGGCGGGCCTCGATCTGCCCGGCTCGGGCGTCGCGGCAGCAGCGCTCGGTCAGCTCGCGCAGTCGCAAGCCCCGTTCGGAGGCGAGGAAACGGGCTCGGCTGAGGTCACCGTCGGCAAGTGCCGCCAAGGCCGCCAGGGTCTCCGGGGGAAGGTCGGAGCGCTCGCCGAGCCGGCGCTCGACCAGATCCCGTGGCAGAGCCGCAAAAGGAACCTCCTGGCAGCGACTGCGGACCGTCTCGAGCAGCCCCTCGGGCTCAGAGGAGATCAACAGCAGGTGCGCGTAGGGCGGCGGCTCCTCGAGCGTCTTCAGGAGCGCGTTCTGGCTCTCCTCGGCCATCGCGTCGGCCTCCTCGATCACATAGACGCTGTGAGCGCCCTCGAAGGGTCGGTAGGAGATGGCGCCGATCACGCCGGTGCGGATCTCCTCGACCAGGTGCTGGTTACCGGGAGGGCGCAGCCAGGCGAGATCGGGATGGGGCGAAGGGTCGCTGAGCGCCCGGCGGCGGACCTCCTCGGGATCATCGGCGCCGCCCGCCAGCAGCTCGGCGGCGAAAGCCCGGGCGGCGGCACGCTTGCCGCTGCCGGCGGGGCCGACCAGGATGTAGGCATGCGAGGGACCGGCGGCGATCGCCGCCGCGAGGGCCGCGCGGACGGCCGGCTGATGTTCGGTCGCCTCTTCGAGCGAGGGGTGTAGCTCGGTTGCGGTGCTCATCACTCCACCCCGAGTCCCGCGAGCACGCGGTCGTGGACCTGCTCGGGCGTGCCGGTTGCGTCGACAACCAGGAAGCGGTCGGGCTCGCTCGCCGCCAGCTCGTCGAAGGCCGCGGCGATCGTCGCCTGAAAGCTCTCGCCCTCCCGCTCGAAGCGATCGTCGCCGTAGTCACCCCGACCGTCCCCGCGGGCGCCGGCCAGATCGGCGTCGAGCCGGAGGAGCACCGTGCGGTCGGGGACGCAGCCGGCGACTGCGACGGCGTTCAGGTCACGGACGACCTCGACCCCGAGCCCACGGGCGGCGCCCTGGTAGGCGACGGTCGAGTCCATGAAGCGGTCGCAGACGACGGGGCGGCCGGCGGCCAGCGCCGGCCGGATCACGGCCTCGACCAGCTCGGCGCGCGCGGAGAGGAAGAGCAGCAACTCGGCCCGGGGCGAGAGCGAGACCCCGGGATCCTTGAGAATCTCGCGCAGGCGCTCTCCCGCTGCGGTGCCGCCGGGCTCGCGCAGCAACACGGCATCATCGGAGAGGGCCTCGGCCAGCATCCGCGCCTGGGTGCTCTTGCCGGCGCCGTCGATCCCCTCGAAGGTGATGAACATCTGAGACTCGCTCGCCGGTGCCAGCGATACCGCGCGGTCAGGAACGGGTTCGGGCGGCCGGCTTCTTGCCACCCGTCGCACGCTTTGTGCGGGTGGTCGTGCTCGGCGGCTTCTTACGCGCCCCGCCACCCTTCTTCGGCTTCGGCTTGGCCTTCTTGGCCGCGGCGCCGCCACTCTTGTCCTCCTCGCCGCCGCCCTCCGCGGCCTTGCGCTTCTCGGCCTCCTCCTTGGCCTTGCGGCGCTCCTCGCGCTTCTCCCGCATCTCAACCATCGAGGGGCAGTCGTCGTTGAGGCAGAGCTTCCAGGGACGGCCGCGGAAGCCCTTCACCGTGAGCCGGGGCCGGACCCCGCAGATCGAGCACTTCGGCTCCAGCCGCCAGAGCTCGTAGCCGCGGCCCGGAAGCGGACCGGAGTTGCCGCAGGAGTCGGCGTGCTCAGGATCGTCGCGGTTGTAGCCCTCGCAGCCCCAGAAGCGCTTGCCGCCCTTGAGATCGATGATCCGCAGCCGGTTCAGGGACCCATCCTCATGCACGGTGCGGCCCTTCTCCTCGCAGATTTCGCAGGTGCCGATGAACTTGTCCTCGTCCATTCCCGCCCAGATCGTCTTCGCCAGTTCCTCGCGCCGCTCGAAGAGGTCGTCGTAGGTCTGATGCAGCATGTCGCGGGAGATCTTGATGACCTCGTCCTTGGAGGACTCGCCGGCGGCGATCTCGTCCATGTCCTTCTCCAGCTCAGCGGTCATCTCCGGCGTCGCCATCCGCACGACGTGGTCGTGGAACGCCTTGTACATCGCGATCCCGGTCTCCGAGGGCTCAGGCGGGTTGTTGTAGACGTAGCCGCGGGAGTAGAGCTTCTGGATGATGTCGGGGCGGGTGGCTTTGGTTCCCAGGCCAAGCTCTTCCATCATCTCGATCAGCTTGCCCTGACTGATCCGCGAGGGCGGCTGGGTCTCCTTGTCGAGCATCCAAGGCGCCCCGTCGAGCTCGAGCTTCTGGCCCTCCTCGAGCGCCGGCAACTCGGTGTCGGCGGAGCGAGCATAGGTGTAGATCGCAGCGAAGCCGGGGTCGACAACGATCGAGCCGCGGACGAAGTAGAGCTCGCTGCCGGCGCGGATGTCGGCGCGGGCCGACTCACTGATCATCGGCTTGCTGAAGGTGGCGAGAAAGCGCCGTGCGACGAGCTCGTAGACGCGGCGCTTGGGCCCTTCGAGAGCGTTCGGATAGACCGCCTGCGTCGGGTAGATCGGCGGGTGGTCGGTGGTCTCCTTCTTGCCCCGGGTCGGTGTCAGCTCGCCGTCGAGCAGGCTCTCGGCGGCCTTGAACTCCGGGATCCGGACCAGCGAGCCGACGAGCTCCTTCAGGTCGAGCGACTTCGGATAGACGGTGTTGTCGGTACGGGGATAGGAGATGAACCCGTCCATGTAGAGGTCCTCGGCGATCCGCATCGCTTGCGAGGGCGTGATCCCGAGGCGGCTGGAGGCGTCGGTCGTAAAGGCGGTGGTGTTGTACGGCGTCGGCGGCTTGCGCGTGTTCTTGCGCTTGCTGAGTTCGATCACCTGGCCGGGCGAGTCGGTCGCCGCGAGCGCCGCTTCGGCCTCCGGCTTCTCCCAGAACTTGTCGGTCTTGTGATGAGTCTCGAAGGAGCCGTCGGGGTGACGGAACTTGGCCAGCACCTCCCAGTAGGGCTTGGCGACGTGGGCCCGGCGCTCGAGCTCACGCTCGACGATCAGGCCGAGCGTCGGACTCTGGACGCGGCCGACGCTGAGGAAGTTGGAGCCGAATCGTCGTGTCGCCAGGGAGACCGCGCGGGTTAGGGTGGCTCCCCAAATCAGGTCGATCTCCTGACGGACCTGGGCGGCATCGGCAAGCTCGTAGGAGAGCGTGTCGAGCTCGCTGAAGGCTCGCTCGATCTCGTCCTTGGTCAGAGCCGAGTAGCGGGCCCGTTCGACCGCCGGGCGGGAGCCGTCTTCGGCCGTGCCGCCGACCAGGCCGGGGTTCACGTCGAGGGCCTCCTCCAACGCCTCGAGCCCGATCAGCTCACCCTCGCGATCGAAGTCGGTGGCGATCACGACTGAGTTCGCGTCCTTGGCGAGCTTGCGGACAGCCTTGACGACGTTCTTGTCGGTCGCCTCCTTGACGAGATCGGCGTCGATCAGGCTCTTGGGATCGGTCTCCTGCCAGTTCGAGTAGCCCTCCGGGAATGCCGGATTGAGGACGTGGCCCTTGAGCCCGACAGCTGTGTGAGCGCTCCCGGACTCATCGGTCCAGCTGTAAAACGGCGTGCGGTAGCTGGCGTCCTCGCTCGCGGATCCGCCGCTGAGGATCTCGGAGATCTTCTTGGCGGAGTTGTTCTTCTCGGTGATGATCAGTCTCATGGCTGGCTCCGAGTCGTCTTGTCGGCAGCGGCGGGCGGCGACTGTAGCAACCGGTGCAAACCGTGCCCCGGGCTTCGAGATTCATCCGCTACTCCCTAGGCTGTGCCTCCGACGGGGCCATCGGCCCCAGTCAGGCGATCCAGAATCAGCTCCGGAAGGCGGGCTGAGCGAGGCGGCTAAGGAGACTCAGTGAAGGCGTTTGTCAGCGGAGGAGCCGGGTTCATCGGCTCGCATCTGGTCGACGCGCTGGTCGAGCGAGGGGACGAGGTCCTGATCGTCGATGACCTCTCCACCGGCCGTGGCCTCAACATCGCCGACGCGATGGCAAGGGGAGCGCGGCTGATCCCCGCCGATGTCACCGACCTCGCCGCGGTCGAGCGGGCGATCTCCAACTTCCGGCCCGACGTCGTCTTTCACCTCGCCGCCCAGGTCGACGTGCGGGTCTCGGTCGAGGACCCCGGGTTCGACGTCCGGGTCAACGTCGAGGGCGCCGTCAACCTGCTCGAGGCCGCCCGCCGAGTCGACGCCGACCGCTTCGTGTTCGCCTCCAGCTGCGCGACCTACGGTGAGTCCCCCGACGAGTCGCTGCCGCTGACCGAGCGGGCGCCCCTGCGCCCCGGATCCCCCTATGGGCAGGCGAAACTCGCGGCCGAGGGCTACGTCGCCCTGTACCGCGAGCTGCACGGGATGCGCGCTGCGAACATGCGCTTCGGCAACGTCTATGGCCCGCGCCAATCGTCGGTCGGCGAGGCCGGAGTCGTCGCGATCTTCTGCCGGCAGATGATCGCCGGCAGCACGCCGGAGGTATTCGGGACGGGCAACCAGACACGCGACTTCGTCTATGTCGGCGACGTCGTCCGAGCGCTGATCGCGGCTGCCGACACCGGCGCCTCCGGCGAGTACAACGTCGGTACGTCGATCGAGACCTCGGTCTTGGATCTGGTTGACACGCTTGCGTCGGTCGGGGGCCGCGCCGACTTCATTCCCGAGATGAAGCCGGGTCGCGCCGGCGAGATCGAGCGGATGGCTCTGGATCCCTCCCGCGCGGCCGAGCATCTGCACTGGAAGCCGCAGGTCGAGCTCGATACGGGACTACGCCTCACCTGGGAGTTCTACGCGCGCCGCCGCCACTCGCCCGAGCGCCAGATCCGCGCCGTCCCCGATACTGGACACGATGCGGCCGACGGCACGGCTCGTTTGTCTGCGGCGCAGTCGGCGCCCGAGTCCGGGAGCAAGTAGCGGCGGCGGCCACTCTTCTAATCTAGGCCGCTATGCCGGCTCAGCAATACGAGGGCAAAGAGTGCGTCTGCCAGTTCCGCAAGGGGATCTGCGACCAATCCTGCGTGCGAGGGATGCTCGAGACCCCCTTCTACATCGCCTGCCTGCGGCTCACTGGCCGTAGGTGCCTGGTCGTCGGGGCCGGTGACATCGGGCTCGAGAAGGCCGAGGGCCTGCTCGCCTGTGACGCCGAGGTCGTCGTCGTCGCGCCCGAGGCGACCAACGCGGAGATCGAACGACTCGCGAGCGAGGGCTCCTTGCGCTTTCAGCGCCGCCCCTGGGAGCCGACCGACCTCGACGGCTCCTTCATGGTGATCGCCGCGACGAATGACACCGACACCAACATCGCCGTCTACGACGCTGCCGAGCAGCGGGCGATGCTGGTCAACGTCGTCGATGTGCCGAGCCTCTGCAACTTCATCCTGCCGGCGATCGTCCGCACCGGACCGCTGGCGATCGCGATCTCGACCGCGGGCGCCTCGCCGGCTCTGGCCAAGCGGATGAAGCGCGAGATCTCGGAGCTGTTCGGGCAGCAGTATGCGGAGCTGGCCGGAATCCTCAACGACCACCGGGGCTGGGCGAAGGCAACGCTCCCCACCTATCAGGACCGCAAGGCCTTCTTCGAGGAGATCGTCAACGGCGATCCCGACCCGGTCGAGCTGCTCCGAGACAACCGCGGAGCCGATCTCGAGGCGCTGATCACGGCCGCCCGGGAGCGCCACGTCGAGCGCCTCGGCGTCGGCACACCCTGAGCGCCCCTCGAACTGCTCTCGCGTGACCGACGTGGAGCCAGACGATCAGCTGCTGCTACGCCGCCTGGGGCGAACCGCGGAGGAGGCCGCAAGCGACGACGCGGAGAGAGTACGCGCCGTCGATCGCGAGCTGGCTCGGGGCTTCGCGGCCCTCGCCGGGGTCGAGAGGGCGGTCTCCGTATTCGGCTCCGCCCGTACACCTCCCGGCCACCCCGACTACCTGCTCGCGACCGAGGTGGCGCGCGCCCTCGGCAATGCCGGCTACGCGATCATCACCGGGGCCGGACCCGGAATCATGGAGGCGGCAAACCGCGGCGCCCGCGAGGCCGAGGTCCGCTCGATCGGGTGCAACATCCGGCTCCCGCAGGAGCAGGACGTGAACCCGTTCGTCGATCTGAGGATCGACTTCGACCACTTCTTCACGCGCAAGGTGATGTTTGTTCGCTACGCATCGGCGTTCGTCATCCACCCGGGCGGCTTCGGCACGATGGATGAGCTGTTCGAGTCCCTGAACCTGATCACGACGGCGACCATCCGCCACTTTCCGGTCGTGCTCGTCGGCTCCGATCACTGGCAGGGGCTGCTGGCCTGGATGGACCACCACATGGTCGGCAGCGGCGAGATCGAGCCGGCCGAGGCGGGGCTCCTGCGGGTCAGCGACGACCCGGCCGAGGTGGTCGCAATCGTCGATGGAGCCGCCGGGCCACGGCTGGCCGAACGCGAGATCTGAGCGGCGAGGGTAGCCGGCCGGCCGAGTGTTCAGCCGCCCCGCGCCGGCCGCTGCATGCGCCACATGTGGGCGCCGCTCGGCATCGCGATCTCGCCCAGCACGCTGTAGCCGAGGGACTCGTAGAAGCCGACGTTGGACCCGGTCCCGGTCTCCAGGTAGGTCGGCGCCCGGAGGTCGTCGGAGTGCTGGTGCAACTCCGCCATCAGGACCCGGCCGACGCCGGTGCCGTGCAGAGACGGGTCGACGCCGACGAACCACAGATACATATGCGGGTAATCGACGTGCTGCTCGCGCATCGCTCGGTCGTCGCGGAGGCCGCGGTAGAGCGGTAGGGGGCCGGCGATAATCGCCCAGCCGAGCTCCCAGGCGAAGCTCGAGTCCGGCATCGGCCAGGCTCCCGGCTCGTAGGCGATCGTCGCGCCGGCGACCGCTCCCGAGTCGGGGTCCAGCGCAACCCGGACCCTCGCTCCGTGCTTCACGACCGCCCTGACGATGCCCCAGAACACGGCGCGGTTGGTGACGGTACGGTGGCCGCGGCGGCGGGGGCCGACCGCGGTCCAGACCGGGTCGTCGACGAAGGCCGCTGCAAGTACCGGTCCGGCGGCTGCCAGTTCGGGGCCGACGGGGGCGCGGACCTCGATCTCGGTCAGCGCCGCTACCTCATCCGGCGGGACCCGCATAGATCGCGATGGCCGCGAAGTGGGAGACGGCGGCGGCAACGACCAGGACGTGGAAGATCTCGTGATAGCCGAATACGGCCGGGCGCGGGTCGGGACGCTGACTGGCGTAGACGACGGCGCCGATCACGTAGAGAACACCGCCGAAGGCGATCAGGGCGCCGGCCCCGATCCCCGCCTCGGAGACGATCGCCGGCACTGCGACCGCACCGAGCATGCCGACGGCGACGTAGACGACGGCCGAGACCCACCTCGGGGCCTCGATCCAGATCGTCTCGACCACGATCCCCGCCGCGGCCCCGGCCCAGACCGCGATCAGAACCGCGGTCGCCAGCGGCCCATCGAGAACCAGAACCGCGAACGGCGTCACCGTGCCCGCGATCAGGAGAAAGATCATCGAGTGGTCGAGGCGGCGCATCCAGCGACGGGTTCCGGCCCGTTTCCAGTTGACACGGTGATAGAGGGCGCTGGTCCCGAGCAGTGCCGAAAGGGAGATCGCGTAGATCCCGAGCGAGATGCGCCCGGTTGCGTTCTGGCCGAGCAGCAGGACGAGCAGCAGGCCGGCCAGCAGCGAGACCATGAAGGCGTACTCGTGGACGACGCCGCGGAGCTTCGGCTTGACCTTCGCCTGCAACTCCTCGGCAGCGGCCTTGGCCGCCTCGAGGTGCTCGCGACCCGCCTCGCGGGCGGCTCCCATCCGTTCCAGGCCGGCCTCGCGCGCGGTAGCCGCCCGTTCCAGGCCGGCCTCGCGGGCGGCCGTGGCGCGCTCCCGCGCGACCTCGACCCGCTCGCGCGCGACCTCAACCCGCTCGCGACCATTGGCAGCAGCTTTTCGCATCCCGTCCGTCACAGGACCATTATGGGGGGTACGGGCGAGCTGATGGGCGTGATCTTGGTCCGGCGCCCCCAATTCGGCTCCGAATCCCGGGCTTAGCCCCCACATCTGGCGTCTCAGCGGTTCCGTCCGCTACCCCTAGTACCTTGATTGGCCCGTGATTTGTCCGCTTTGTGACAACCGTTCCCGCGTCGTCGAGAGCCGCCCGGCCGAGGACGGCGCCGCGGTCAGGCGCCGCCGTGAGTGCGGGAGTTGCGGCCACCGGTTCACGAGCTTCGAGCGGGTCGCGCCCTCGATCGCGATCGTGAGCAAGCGCGACGGGCGCCGTCAGGAGTTCGATCCGGACAAGGTCCGCGCCGGCCTGCAGCGCGCGGCGCACAAGCTGCCCGCAGCCGAGGCGGCCCTCGAGGCGATCTGCCGCACGATCGATTTGGAGGCAGCAGCCGGGGGCGAGCTTTCGACCCAGCGGATCGGTGAGCTCTGCCTCGGCGGGCTCCGCGAGGCCGACACGGTCGCCTACCTGCGCTTTGCGACCGTCCACAAACAGCTCACCGGCACCGAGGAGATCCGCGCCGAGCCGCGCGAACTCGACCTCGAAACCGCCGAGCCGATGCTGGTCGAGCTCGTCGGCGGTGACGGCTGGCCGACCGAAGCCGCAAATCACGAGAACTTCGACGCGGATGATGTCCGAGCCGAACCCACAGATGAGCAAGACTTGGAAGCCAATGAACCAGGGAGAGAAATCCATGCCTGAGACCGACGCCCCGACCATCGACGAGACGACACTCGAGACCGCCCGCAAGGCGGCCGGGGAGAAGGGGCTGCGGTTCGAACGCCGGTTCAGCACCGAGGACGTCGACCCTTTCGATCAGGTCGAATGGGAGCAGCGCGACGCGGTCATCGGCGACCCCGCCAACCCTGCCTTCGAGCAGCTCGGCGTCGAGTTCCCGGCAAGCTGGTCGCAGAACGCGACCAACATCGTCGCCCAGAAGTACTTCCGCGGCCCGCTCGGCTCACCCGAGCGCGAGTACAGCGTCAGGCAGATGATCGGCCGCGTCTCGGGCACGATCGCCGAGTGGGGTCGCCAGGGCGGCTACTTCGCGACGCCGGCCGACGCCGACGCCTTCGAGGCTGAGCTGACCCACATCCTTCTGCACCAGAAGGCCGCCTTCAACTCCCCGGTCTGGTTCAACGTCGGCTTCGAGGAGCACCCGCAGTGCTCAGCCTGCTTCATCCTCAGCGTCGAGGACACGATGGAGTCGATCCTCGGCTGGAACACCAAGGAGGGCAACATCTTCCGCGGTGGCTCCGGCTCGGGGATCAACCTCTCGAACATCCGCGGCTCCGTCGAGCAGCTCAGCAAGGGCGGGCTCGCCTCCGGTCCGGTCAGCTTCATGCGCGGAGCCGACGCCTGGGCGGGGACGATCAAGTCGGGCGGCAAGACCCGCCGCGCGGCAAAGATGGTCGTCCTCGACGTCGACCATCCGGATATCGAGGACTTCATCTGGTGCAAGGCCAAGGAGGAGGACAAGGCAGCAGCCCTGCGCGACGCCGGCTTCGATATGTCGATCGACGGCGAGGGGTTCACCTCGATCCAGTACCAGAACGCGAACAACTCGGTTCGCGTCTCCGATGACTTCATGGAGGCGGTCGCGGCCGATGCCGAGTGGGAGCTGAAGGCCCGCGTCGACGGCTCGACCACAAAGGAGCTGCCGGCCCAGAAGCTGATGGACCAGATAGCGGAGGCCGCCTGGCGTTGCGCCGATCCCGGCGTCCAGTACGACACGACGATCAACCGCTGGCACACCTGCCCGGAGTCGGGGCGGATCAACGCCTCGAACCCCTGCTCCGAATACATGCACGTCGACGATTCGGCCTGCAACCTGGCCTCGATCAACCTGATGAAGTTCCGCCGAGCCGACGGCAGCTTCGATACGGGGGAGTTCGAGCACGTCGTCGACACCGTCTTCCTCGCGCAGGAGATCGTCGTCGGCCCGTCGAGCTACCCGACCGAGGGGATCGGCGACAACGCCCGCGCCTTCCGCCAGCTCGGCCTCGGCTACGCCAACCTCGGCGCCTACCTGATGTCGAACGGGATGCCCTACGACTCAGACCAGGGCCGCGAGATCGCCGCCGCGATCACGGCGCTGATGACCGGCCGCGGATATCGCAAGTCGGCGGAGGTCGCCGCCGCGATCGGACCCTACGACGAGTACCAAAAGAACCGGGAGCCGCACAACGCGGTGATGCGGATGCACCGGGACGCGGCCTACGAGATCAGCGACGGGACCCACGATCCCGAGCTCCTGGAGGCAGCTTGCCGTTCCTGGGACGAGGCGGTCGAGCTCGGCGAGCGGCACGGGTACCGCAACGCCCAGGCGACGGTGCTGGCCCCGACCGGGACGATCAGCTTCCTGATGGACTGCGACACGACCGGGATCGAGCCCGACTTCTCGTTGGTCAAGTACAAGGAGCTGGTCGGCGGCGGACAGATGACGATCGTCAACCGCTCCGTCGACCTCGCTCTGAGGACGCTCGGCTACAACGAGACCCAGATCGGACAGATCGAGGCCTACGTCAACGACAAGGGCACGATCATCGGCGCCCCCGAGCTCGACGAGGCGCACCTGCCGGTGTTCGACGTGGCCGTCGGCGAGCGCGCGATCTCCCACATGGGGCACATCCAGATGATGTCGGCGGCGCAGCCGTTCCTCTCGGGTGCGATCTCGAAGACGGTGAACCTGCCTGAGTCGGCAACCGTGGCCAACATCGCGGAGGCGTACACCGAGGGTTGGAAGGGCGGGCTGAAGGCCCTGGCGATCTATCGCGACGGCTCGAAGACTGCGCAGGCGCTACGCACCGACGCCCAGGAGGAGAAGGGCGCGGAGGAGGAGCGGCCGCGCGAGCCGGTCCGCAAGCGGATGCCCGCCGAGCGCGAGTCGCTCACCCACAAGTTCTCGATCGCCGGGCAGGAGGGCTACATCACCGCCGGTAAGTACGAGGACGGCACCATCGGCGAGATGTTCCTCACCGACATCGGCAAGGAGGGCTCGACCCTGCGCGGGATGATGAACGCGTTCGCGACCGCGGTCTCGATCGGCCTCCAGTACGGGGTCCCGCTCGAGGTCTTCGTCAGCAAGTTCAGCTACATGCGCTTCGACCCCGAGGGGATGACCCGAAACCCGGAGATCCCGTTCGCCAAGTCGATGCCCGACTACATCATGCGCTGGCTGGCCAGCCGCTTCATCTCCGATCCCGATATCCACGAGGAGCTCGGCATCCTCACCTCGGAGGTCCGGGCGCGCAAGGAGGCCCAGCAGGCGCTGTTCAACACCGACACGGCCGGCCCCTCGAACGGCGGCGGCAACGGTAACGGGCACAGCAACGGCGGCTCCGGCGAGCCATCCGGGGCGCAGGCGCCGACCGAGGCGCTGACCGACACCCCGCCGGTCGTGCCGGCGAAGCTCGGCGGCTCGCTCGAGCTCGGGCCCGCCTGTGACCAGTGCGGCGGAATGATGCAGCGGACGGGCTCCTGCTACACGTGCACCGGCTGCGGTAACAACACGGGTTGCGGCTGATCGCGCCGGCTCAGCAGGCGCTGGTCGGGCAGCTGCCGCTCGACAGCAGGGTTCCCTCCTGCGTTTGACCCGCCGCCCGGGTCGCACTAGGCTCCACTCAAACCGTTTCCAGTCGACCGGGGAGACTGATTGCTCGATCTGCGCCGCGTGAGGCGTTCTCTATGGATTGGCGTGTTGCTGTGCGTGACGCTCCCGGCCTCGGCCTCGGGCGCCGTGACAATCGGCAGCAATCTCGCGGCGACCCCGAGCGTAAGCAGCTCCTGTGCCCCTGGCCCGTGCACAGGCGCTCACCAGGTCCTGCCGCCTACCAGCACGGCCTCGGACGGCCTGGTGGCGCCGAGCGACGGGGTCGTGGTCAGGTGGCGGATCAAGGTCGGGGAGGTAGTTGGGCCGGTGGCGCTTCGGATCACCCGCCCCGGCGACTCCGACACCCGGACCGGCGCCGGAATGGGAGCCGCCGTCACGCCCACGGCGGATCAGACCTCGGTCTCCAAAGCGAGGCTTCCGATCGAAGCCGGCGACGCCTTGGGGATCGACTACGTCAGCACAACGGCTTTCGCAGCTACGGCCGGCGCGGTGAGCCTCGTTTGGAGCCCGCCGCTTCTGGATGGGGAGCCGCCCAGAAACACGGCGGCCGCGGATCTCGAGTTGCTCGTGAACGCCGACATCGAAGCCGACGCCGACAACGACGGCTTCGGCGACGAGTCCCAGGACCAGTGCCCGACAGACGCCTCGACCCAGGCTCCGTGCGATCGGTCGCTTCGGCTGTTCGTCGGTCGCCACCCGCTGATCCGCAAGCGTGTGACGGTACGGGCAACGGGTTTCGCCGGCTCACCGCAGAATCTCTGGATCTACGCAGACTCGCGTGGAAGAGCGTGCCCAGCCGAGCGGCCGGCTCAGGGTCCACGCGTGCGAAAGGTCGTCTCTGGGGCCGTCGAAGGGGACTTTCGCGTTAGGCAACTCGTGAAGATGAAGAGCCGCGGGCGGCACAGCTTCTGTGGCTACCTCGGGGTGGCTGGCGGCTCCAGCTACGCAACGGCTTTCAAGACCCGGTTGGTCCGGCGACAGCGTCTCGAGGCGTCGCGCGCACGTCGCACGGTCGCGCGTGCCCTGGAACGTCACAAGTTCGCCCGCCGCGTGGTCAACAATCTCGATCGGCGCTGCCGGCGACGCAATCGCGCGGCGTTCTCGTGCCGGTTCTCTTCAGCCTTCCCTGGATACCGGTTGACCGGACGCGGCTCGGTTCGGCTGAACAAGAAACTGTCCTATCGCTTCCGGGTCCGGGTCAATGGTCAGGAAATCGCGCTGACCGACGGCAATGAAGGACGCTTTCCCGGCTAGCCGCTGGCTAGCAGGGGAACCCCTGGGCGTCAAAACAAGGCTTGGGCGGCGGCGAGGCGGGCGCCGGGGTTGTCACCGGCTCCGGGAGCACAGGCGCCTCTGCCTGCGCGCCTGGATCCTCCGCGCTCGGCGCTGCTGCCGCCGCCTTGGATGCTGCCGCCGCCTTGGATGCCGCCGCCGCCAGCCTCGCCTGCTTCTCTGCGACCGCCGCCGCCGCGGCCCGCGTCCCGGCCCGCGTCCCGGCTCTCCGACCGACTCGTTCACCCTCTTGTCGACCCTTAGTCCCAGCTTCCAGGGCGGAGGCTCGATATGCCGCGTTGAAGGCCTGGTCGAACAACTGGCTTTCGACAGCGGCCACTTCTGCCTGACTGACGCGGCCGCTGTTCCCAATCACGTATCC
>JAQBGG010000124.1:0-42351 GCA_032122625.1 Acidobacteriota bacterium | reverse complement strand
CTCGATATTCCAGGGCGAGCAGGGCCTCGATCAGATGGCCTTCATGCGCCCGACCCCCGACCTCGCCCACTACGGCACCCCGGTCGGCGGCCTCTACCTCTGCGGCGCCGGCACCCACCCCGGTGGCGGCGTGATGGCGGCTGCCGGACACAACGCGGCAAAGCGGATCCTCAAGGACCGCAACGGCCTGCGGGGGCGCCTGCGCCGTCGCCGCGCCACATCGGGCTAGGCGCGGCGCGGCCTCAGCGCCGCTTCTTTTTGCCGCGCTTCTTCGGCTTCGCCTTGAGCTTGGCCTTTGCGGCCTTGCCGGGGGTGTTGTCGGCCTTCAGCCCCGCGACCTCGACCTTGGCGCTGTCGATGCCGGGCACGTTGCCGACCTTGAGCTTTGGCTTCTTCGTCGTCAGCGACAGGCGCCGGCCGTCCTTGAGCTTGATCCCGGCGACGTAACGCTTCGCGCCCTTGGCCTGGCGCCAGCTCGCGAGCAGCTTGCTGCCCTTGCGTCGCACCCGGAGGTGTCGCGGCTTCGCCGGCTTGATCGGGCCCGGGGCCTTGTAGGTGGCGACGCCGAGTCGGT
This sequence comes from Acidobacteriota bacterium, assembly GCA_032122625.1. Lineage (GTDB taxonomy): Bacteria > Actinomycetota > Thermoleophilia > Solirubrobacterales > 70-9 > CAXMST01. Next base: position 41,777 of record JAQBGG010000124.1, on the reverse strand, counting down.
CCCGCGGCAGCCCGAAGGAGTCGACCGCGGCGACGATCCGGCGCTTGCCCTTGGGGCCGTCGGCGGCGGAGAAGGCCAGCCTTCCTCTGCCGCCCTTGATCGTCCCCAGCCGCTTCGAGACGCCCTTGCCGACCTCGTAGAAGCGGATCTTCTGGCCGTCGATCTTCTTCGCCTTGTAGGCGAGGAGGCGCTTGCGACCGCCGCGCTTCTTGACCTTGGCGGTGATCTTGACATCGGGCAGGCCTTCGGCAACCGCCACCGACTCGATCTGGGATGAGCCGGGCAGCAGGTCGACCCTCCAGGTTCCGGCCTGCGGCTTCGGCAACGCCGCGAAGCTCGCCTCGGCGTAGTCGCTGGGACCGAGCGCCCCGAGCGCGTTCTGGGCCGAGGCGCCAGGCGGGTTCGGGGAACTCAGCGTCTCACCGCTGGGCGAGGTCAGCACAACCCGTGGCGGTGCGCCCTGGCCGTCGATCTTGACGTTCGCCTGCGGGAGGCCCTTGGCGATCTTGAAGGTCGCGGAGGTCGCGGAGGCCTGCGCGGAGTTGATCGACTTGTAGGGCTTCAGGTCGCAGCCGAAGAAGGCGTCCCATCCGTTTGTCCACAAGTAGGCCACCCCGGCCGAGACGCTGACCTTCGCTCCCGGCGGGCCGACCTCCGCGGTGCCGCACCCCGCGGCCGCCTTCTTCGAGAGCAGGACCTTGACTCCGACGCAGCCGATAGCCGGGACGCCGCAGGCATCGCCGCTGCCGAACAGGTCGAAGTTGCCGGACGGGATCTCGACGGCCCCGTCAACGGTGCCGGCCAGGCTGGGGCCAAAGCCACTGTCGAGGTCGAAGCTGCCGCCGAGGCTGAGCTTGCCGCTCGTCTCATACTGCGCGAAGACGTCTGCGGTCGGGATTCCGGCGATCGCCCCGGTGCCGTCGGCGCGGAAGATTCCGGGCGACGGGGCCTTGGGGAACGTGTAGCTGACCGTGCCGTCGATCTTGGCGGCGGCGACGTTGAGCCCTGGGACGGTCGGCCCCGCGGTGACCGACGCCAGGCCTGAGAGCTTCAGCGGGTCGGTGAGGATCTGGAAGCCGATGCTCTTCAGGTAGGTGAACTGGCTCACCGGGCGGCCCGGTGCGTCGAAGTTGAGCGTCGCATTGGCGTGGTCGAATGCGCCTGCCCGCAGGCCGAAGTCGGTGTCGAGGGAGGACTTGATCACCGGCAGGATGATCCGGGCGGAGCCGTCGAGGATGAACGGGTCCTTGGCCGCGTAGACGACCTTCAGATCCTGCACCTCGGCTATTCCGAGGAAGACCGAGCCGGCGCTCAGCGTCGTACCGGCGAGCATCAACCCGGATGGATTGTCGAGCCGCAGGGTCGCGTCGCCGGTGACGCCACCGCCGAGCAGGCGGTCGAACGGCTGCGGCAGCTTCAGGTGCACCGGGACGGTCATCCCCTGTGCGCCGCCGATCTGAGGCGTCGTCTTACCCAGCACCGTCAGGCCGAGGACCTCGACCGGGGGCTTGAGCTTGCCGGTGTCGAAGACCGCGGGGTTGCCGGCGAGGTCCTTGATTGCACCGCCGTTCTTCGGCAGCTCCCACGCCAGCTTGCCGTCGTCGAGCTGCACGTTGCCGGCCTTGGCGACGACCTTGCCGGTGCTCTTCAGCGTTCCTTTGCCGGTGTCGAAGACGAGCTTGCTCGACGCTGAAGCGAGCGCCCGGCCGTTGGGGCTGGGATCGAGGTCGAGCCCGTTGACACGCACGGCTCCGCTGGTCGAATAGGAGCTCCCCGCCTTCTGCAGGCAGCCCTCGCGGGCGAGGATCACAGCCTTGCCGTAGGTGACCTTCGGCACGCACGGCTGCGGGCCGCCGCCACCAGAGACAGGATCGAAGGGCGCCGCCTTGATCACGCTGTGCCCGGACTCGGTCGTCCACAGCCCCCAGCCGCCGCCGTCATCGGCGGCGCCGACCGCGGGGTTGAAGATGTTGGCCTGGCCCTTGGCCAGCCGCTTTGGATCGCTGAACTTCTGCCCGTTTTTGGAGCGGCTGTAGCGGAGGGTGGTGGGGTTCCCGCTCTCATACCAGAGGGCATGCAGGTTGCCTCCGGCGTCCTCGATGAAGTCCCGGTCCTGGGGCGTACCCTTGTCGCTCACCGGAATCTTCGGGCCGGGCCCGGCCGACGTAACCCGCCGGGCGACGTAGCGCTTCTTGGCCGGCTGCCCGATCCGGTAGAGCAGGTAGAGCCCCCGCAGCCCGCCGACGAGCCGCGGGTTATCTCCGGCGCCGACCAGCTGGGTAGGCAGCCAGTTAGCGATGCTGTTGTAGTCGCCGCTGCCGTCCCAGAAGCGGAGGAAGGTCCGCCCACTGGTGATCTGCCCGTAGGCGGCGACCGGGCTGAGCGGGTCGGCGAAGGCGACCGAGGCTGAGGTTGTGTCGCCCGTCTGGCCGACAAGATCGCTGTCGATCCTGGCCGAGGTGCTGACCGGAACGCCGGGATTCACCGGCGCCGCCTGGATGAAGCTGCCCTCGGTGCTGCTGCTGGCTGTCGAGATCTGGAAAGCGCCTGGGCCAAGGGCCGCACCTCCGTCCTGTCCCATCGGGGAGAACTCGGGCAGGGCCGCCGTCCTGGCGATGAAGGTGGGAGCGCCGAAGCTCTGCCCGCCGTCGGTCGACTGCAGGATCAGCAGCCGGTCCCCGGGGAAGCCGCCCCGATTGGTCAGCAGCGTCACCACCCCACCGCCGATCAGCACCCTGGGGCCGACGAAATCGTCCATCGGGATGTTGAAGGTCTTCTCCGGCGAGCAGGACCTGGTCCCCCGCGGCAGCCGGCAGTAGTGGAGCACGTCGTCGCCGCCGATCACCTGCTGGTTCCAGACGATGTGGCCGGTGCCGGAGTCGTCGACGGCGATCTGCGGCAGCTGACCGTCGGCGTTGAGGGTGAACGGCTTCGCGGCGGCTGCCCGCGGGAAGGCGAGGACGATTATCAGGACGCTGATCGCGATCAAGAGCACGATCGCAAGGTGACTCGGTCTGCCTACCCGGTTCACAGGCTCAGACTAGACCTGGGCGCCGCCCCGGTCAAATCGGCCTGGACGCATGATCGATGGCTCCGCTCCGTCCCGACAAAGCCGGGCCCGAGCGGCCCCGGCGTCCTCACCGGGCAGATCTCGCTCAGCCGAAGATGATCTCGGTCACGGCTCGACCGGCGTTGTCGGCAAAGTCGACAAGGGGATCCGGGTAGACGCCGAAGGCGATCGTCGCGCCGGCGGTGAGCGCGAGCACGCCGAGGACCAGCAGGCAGTGACCGCCGCTCGGCCCGCCGCGCAGCGCCCGCCCCGCTATGACCTCGGGCCGCCCACCGCCGCCCGCAACGTCTGCATCCGAAGCTGCGCCCGCAATCGCCGGCATCAGCTTCGGTGCCGGTCGCATCCAGACTGCAGCAATCACCCGCAGGTAATAGGCGAGGGAGATCATCGTGCCGATCGCGATCATCACACCGAGCCAGGTGTAGTCGCCGCCGACCGCGGCCTCGATCAGGAAGAGCTTGCCGATGAAGCCCGCAGTTCCCGGCAGGCCGGCCAGCGCCAGCATCGCGATCGTCAATGGCCAGGCCAGCGACGGCCGGGAGCGGCCGAGGCCCTCGACGGAGGCGATGTCATCTCCGAACGGAGTCTCGCGCTCGCGGATTGCGATCACCGTGAAGGCGGCGAGGTTCATCAGGGCGTAGGCGGCGAGGTAGAAGATCAGGGCGTTGACGCCGACCTCGGTCGCGACCAGCAGGGCGACGAGCATGTAGCCGCCCTGAGCGATGCCGGAGTAGCCGAGCATCCGCTTCAGCGAGTTCTGGCTGAGCGCGCCGACGTTGCCGACGACGATCGAGATCGCGGCGATCGCCGCCAGGGCGGGCTGCCATTCGGTGGTGGACGGTCCGAGCGCGATGATGAAGAAGCGGGCGAAGACCGCGAAGGCCGCCGCCTTCGTCGCGACCGCCATGAAAGCCGTGATCGGCGTCGGTGCTCCCTCGTAGACGTCCGGCGTCCACTGGTGGAAGGGCGCGATCGAGACCTTGAAGGCGAGGCCGACGGTGCAGAGGCCGATCCCGATCAGGATCAGCGGATCGGCGCCGAGGCCGCTCTCGGCGATTCCGGTGGCGATCCCGGTGAAGTCCATCGAGCCGGATCCGCCGTAGATGAAGGCCAGGCCGTAGAGCAGGGTGGCGGAGCCCAGCGAGCCGACGATCAGATACTTGAGGCCGGACTCCAAGGACGTGGCCCGGCTGCGGTGGCTGCCGCAAAGGACGTAGAGCGGGATCGAGAGCAGCTCGAGCGCGACGAAAAAGCTGATCAGGTTCTGAGCCTGGGAGAGCAGCACCATTCCCAAAACAGAGCCCAGCAGCAGCGCGTGCGTCTCGCCGAAGCCGGCCTCCTCGGCGCCTGGGTCTCGGAGCATCAGCGGCACCGCCATCGCCGCCGCCGCGATGCAGATCAGGCCGGCCGTGATCGCCAGCCCGTCAATCCGCAGGGCGCCGGCGACGAGGTCCTGAGCGGGCTCGCTCAGCTGCCAGATCATCAGCCCGGCGGCGGCTCCGAGGGTCGTCAGCGTCAGGGCTGTCGAGAGCCAGCGGTTGCCGCGGTCGCTGACCAGCCCGGCGATCAAGACGACGCAGACTCCGGCGGTCAGGGCAATCACCGGAGAGAGTCCGGCGTAGTCGATGCTGGGGGCGTCGAAGTTCATGGCCTCGCCTCCACGATCGGGGCGTAGGGTGTCCAGCCCGGTCGGCCGGGTGTCCCGGCTATGCCGCCGCCGCCGATGTCGGGTTCGGCCCCTTCACCGAGCCCGTAGCGTCCCAGACACTCCTCGTCGGCGGCGATTGCGGCGCCCTCTCCCTCGGCGCCGGCCACTGCCTGCGCCCCCTCTGTGCAGTCGGCGATCGCGACGTAGCCGACGGACTTCTCAACCGCGGCCTCGCCGCGATCGACGATGAAGGCCGGATAGAACGCGATCGCGACGATGCAGGCGACCAGCGGCACGATCACGGCTCCCTCGCGCAGGCTGATCTCACGCGAGACACCGACTGCACCCTCGGGCAGGCGGTTGTGCATCGAGCGCTGGAACATGCGCAGGGCGTAGAAGGCGGCCAGAGCGATGCCGATCGAGGCGATCAGGGCCAGCGCCACCTTGTTCACGAACAGCCCGTTAAGGATGTAGAACTCGCCGAGGAAGTTGGCCGAGCCGGGTATTGCCAGCGTCGCCATCGTCACGACCACGAACAGCACGGCGAGCACCGGCGCGTTCTTCGCCATGCCGCCCATCTCGCGGATGTCCTCGCTCTCGTAGCGCTCGTAGAGCAGGGCGATGATCAAGAACAGCGGCACGACGACGAGGCCGTGGTTGAACATCTGGCTGACCGCGCCGTCGGCGCCGTCGGGCCGCAGGGCGAAGATCCCGAGGGTGATGAAGCCGAGTTGGGCAATCGACGAGTAGCCGGCGATCAGGCGGATGTTGTTCTGTGTGAAAGCCATCGCCGAGCCGTAGAGGATCGAGAGCACGGCGATCACGAGGACGATCTCCTGGTACTGGATCGTCGCGTCGGGGAAGGTCGGCAGGACGATCCGCAGGAAGCCGTAGGCGGCGACCTTGCTGAGCACGCCGCTGAGCAGCGCCAGCACAGGCAGCGGGCATGCCCGGTAGGCGTCGGCCATCCAACCGTGGACGAGGAAGGCCGGCATCTTGACCAGGAATGCTGCGGCGAAGAACCAGAAGATCCACTGCTGATCACCGAGCGGCAGCGGCGTGTTCGCCAGTGCCGCGATGTTGAAGGTCAGCGTCCCGGTCGCGTCGCTGGTGAGCACCGCAGTAGCGATCGCCGCGACCAGCATCAAGAGCGATCCGACGAGCGTGTAGATGATCATCTTGATCGTCGCCGCGATCCGGTCGCCGGTGCCCCAGCCGCCGATCAAGAGGTAGAAGGGGATCAGCATCAGGTCGAAGAAGAGGACGAAGAGGAGCAGGTCCTGGGCGAGGAAGGCACCGACCACCGCCGTCTGCGCCAGTCCGAGCTGGAAGAAGTAGTTGCGGGGCCGGTCCGGACCCTGCAGGGCCGAGTAGACGTTCGCCGCGAGCCAACCGATCGCTGTCAACAGGACCATGAACAGGCTGAGCCCGTCGATGCCGAGGTCGTAGCTGACGCCGAGCTCGGGGATCCAGCTCTCGCTGACGGCGTACTGCAGGGCGTCGGTGCCGCTCTGGAAGTCGGCGATCAAGCCGATCGCCAGCCCGAGGCTGACCAGCGAGCCCACCACCGAGGCCCAGCCGGTCAGGTTGCGGGGCAGAAGGAAGCAGACCAGCCCGATGGCGAGCGGCAGCCAGAGAATGATGTTCAGCATCGGCTCACCACCATCAGCTCGCCGTGATCAGGAAGTAGAGGGCGAGGCCGACGAAGCCGGCGATGACGAGCGTCGCGTAGGAGCGGACGAAACCGGACTGCGCTGCCTTGACCGTGTCACCGAGCCCGCCGACCCCGTTACGGAAGAAGACGACGATGCCCTGCACCACGTAGCGCTCGAAGACATCGTTGGCGAAGTGGCCGACCGCCAGCACCGGCCGGTAGATGAGCGCGTCCTGCAGTTCATCGAACCAGTACTTGTTGAAGAGCAACTTGTGCAGGCCGCTGAAGCGCTCGCGGATCCGGTCGGTCGAGCCCGGCGCGAAGATGTAGAGGTAGTAGGCGAGCGAGATCCCGAGGATGCTGAGCACGCTGCCGACGCCGAGGCCGATCCACGAGTGCAGCGTCGAGGGCACGATCGCATACAGCGGCGACTCCTCGAAGACCGGCTCGAAGAAATTCTCGAGCACCGCATCGACGCCGGGGACCTGGATGTAGCCGGCGAACAGGGCGCCGAGGCCGAGCACGGCCATCCCGACCCGCATCGGCCAGGCGCGCTCGGCGATGTGGTGGTCCTCGCCGGGGAAGCCGACCTCGTTGTCCTCGCGCTCGCCGGTGTGCGGGTTGACGGGCTCACCGTGGGCAAGCTGGCCCCGCTCGAGCTCCTGCGCCTCCTCGCATTTCTCCCCGTAGAAGACGCGGAAGATTATCCGGAACGAGTAGAAGGCGGTGAAGAAAGCCGCGATGTAGCCGCCGATCGCAAACGCCCAGTACATGCCGCCGCGCTCGGCCGCGTAACCGAGGATCTCGTCCTTGCTGAAGAACCCGGCCGTGCCCGTGAAGGCGGCCAGCGCCAGGGCGCCGACCGTCATCAGCACGAAGGTGAAGGGCAGGGACTTGCGGAAGCCGCCCATGTCGTTGATGTTCTGGTTGTTGGCCATCGCCGCGATCACCGAGCCGGCTCCCATGAACAGCAGGGCCTTGAAGAAGGCGTGGGTCATCAGGTGGAAGAGGCCGCCACCGAAGGCGCCGATCGAGACGCCGACGATCATGTAGCCCACCTGGCTCATCGTCGAGTAGGCGATGATCCGCTTCAGGTCGGTGACGACCATCGCCACGGTCGCCGCAAGGAACAGCGTGATCAGGCCGATGAAGGCAGATATGTCGGCCGCTGTGGGGGCTAGGCCGAAGAGCGGGAAGGTGCGGGCGATCAGATACACGCCGGCGGTGACCATCGTCGCCGCGTGGATCAAGGCGCTGACCGGGGTCGGGCCCTCCATCGCGTCCGGCAGCCAGGTGTGGAACGGGATCTGGGCTGACTTGGCGAAGGCACCGACCAACAGCAGCAGACAGATTGCGACGATCGTCCACTCGTTGGTGGTGAAGTGCTCGGGCGCCTGCTCGAAGACGGCCAGGTATTCGGTTACCCCGAGCTCCTTGATCAGGAGGATCGCGGCGAAGACGAGGCCGATGTCGCCGATCACGTTGATCACGAAGGCCTTCATGCCTGCCGTGGTCGCGGTGTCGCGGCGGTACCAGAAGCTGACCAGCGCGTAGGAGGCGTAGCCGACGAAGGCCCAGCCGACGATCAGCAGCACGAAGTTGCCCGCCAGAACCAGCAGCAGCATCGAGAAAACGAAGAAGTTGAGATAGGCGAAGAAGCGGTGGTAGCCGTGATCGCCGCCCATGTAGCCCACCGAGTAGACGTGGATCATCATCGAGACGCCACTGACGACCAGGGCCATGAAGACGCTCAGCGGGTCGACGAGGATGCCCAGGTCGAAGGGGATTCCGGCCGCGCCGCCGTAGTCGTACAGCGTGTCGGTCAGATGCTGCTCCTCGGCCGGGAACTCGAGCAGCTTGACGAGCGCACCGATCGCCGAGAGGAAGGCGAGCGCGATCGCGCCGGTCCCGATCCAGCCCGCGGTCCGGGCGCTGAGGAGCTTGAAGGTCAGGCCGATCGTGATCGTCCCCGCGAGCGGGAAGGCGAGGATCAGCCAGCCAAAGGTGGTGGCGCTCATCCGCGCAGCCCCCTCACCTCATCGACATCGAGAGGCAGGCGGCGGCGGTACATGGCGACGATCAGGCCGAGACCGACGACGACCTCACAGGCGGCGACGACCATCACGATCAGGGCCATGATCTGCCCGTCCTGGTCGCCGAGCGAGCGGGCAAAGGAGAGGAAGGCGAGGTTGGCGCTGTTCAGCATCATCTCGAGGCAGAGGAGGATGACCAGCGGGCTGCGGCGGACCAGGACGCCGACAGCGCCGATCGCGAACAGCAGGGCGGAGAGGACGAGGTACCAGGTGATGTCCATGTCAGGCCTCAGCTTCCTGCCGGCTGCCCTGATCATCCAGATCCGGGCGGCGGGCGGCGAGGACTACCGCTCCTACCGCGGCTAGCAGGAGGAGGAGGGAGGCGGCTTCGAAGGCGATCAGGAAGTCCTCGAGGAGGAGCTGGCCGATTGCGGCTGGACTGCCGAAGCCGGCGGCGATCGTTGGGCCCTCGCTCTCGAGCGAGGTCAGGGCGGTGCCGAGCACGGCGATACTGAGCTCGATGAACAGCGCCAGGCCGAGCAGGGGGGCGATCACCCGCTGTCCCGGGATTGGCTCCCAGAGTGGCTCATCGACGTTGCCGACATAGGCGGCGACGAACACGTAGAGCACCATCACGGCACCGGCGTAGACGACGATCTGAGCGACTGCCACGAACTCGGCGTGAAGCAGCAGGAAGAGCCCGGCGAGCGAGACAAGGTGGACGACCAGAGCCAGCACGCTGTAGAACGGGTTGCGAAGCCCGATCACCGCGATAGCGCCGCCAAGGGCTCCGATGGCGCCCACAAAGAACGCGACTTCGACCATTCGCGGCATCCTATTCGCGTCGGGGCCCCCTTGCAGAGCGTCGCCGCCGCCCGGCCCGCCGAGCCGGTCGCACCTCTCCGCCGCGACCCGGCCTCGGCATCTAGGCTTCCACAGCCATGGCGCAATCGATCCTCAAGCCGGTTTATCGACTCCTCCTGCGTTGGTTCTACCGGCCATTCATCGGCCCGCCGTTCGGCGTCGCTTTTCAGCGCCGGTACATGGCTCTTGCGGTGAAGACTGTGCCGCGCCCCCGCGGGGCCGCCGCCGAACCCGTCCAAGGCGCGGATCCGCCGATGCTCAAGGTCAGTGCCGGCCACGGCGAGCCGGCCGGCCGCAAGGCGTTGCTCTGGGTCCACGGCGGCGGCTTCGTCGTCGGCAGCCCTGACACCCATGCAGGTCTCGCCGGTCATATCGCCCTCGCAGCCGGCCCCGACGTCGACGTCTACCTGCCGCATTACCGCCTCGCGCCCGAGGCTCCGTTCCCGGCCGCGACCGATGACATCTTCCGCGCCTACCGGGCGGTCCTGGCCCGGGGTCACGATCCGGCGGCGGTCGCGATCGGAGGCGATTCGGCCGGCGGGGCGATCGCGGTGCTGACCGCCCTCGCGATCCGCGAGATGGATCTGCCCTCCCCGGCGGCGATGGTCCTGATCTCGCCGGTCACCGATCTCAGTCTCTCGGGCGGGAGCATCGCCGGCAAACGCCGGACAGAGGCCGTGCTGCGGGAGGAATGGCTGCGCTTTGGCTACCGTTCCTTCGCCGGGCCCCTCGCGCTCACCGACCCGTTGGTCTCGCCGCTCTACGCCGACCTCGACGGCCTGCCACCGACACTGGTTCAGGTCGGTGAGCACGAGCTCCTGCTCGACGACTCCCTGCGCTGGGCCGACCGTGCCTGGGGCGCCGGCGTCGAGGTCGAGGTCCAGCGCTTCCCCGATATGTGGCACGACTTCCAGCTCCAGGCGGGGATCTTCGAGGATGCTGCTCAGGCCGTCGGCGACATCGGTGCCTTCCTGCTCCGCCGCTGGGCCGACTGAGCGGCGGGCCCGCCGATATAGGCTGGGGTCAATGGCAACTGGACCGCTGCATGGGATCAAGGTCGTCGAGGTCGCGAGCATCGGGCCCGGCCCTTTCGCGGTGATGATGCTCGCCGACATGGGCGCCGACGTGGTTCGCCTCGAGCGAGCCGAGGGCGCGGGACTCGGATCCGGCTCCTGGAACTTCACTCACCGGGGACGGCCCTCCGTCGGATGCGACCTGAAGAAGCCCGAGGGTCGCGAAATGATGTTGCGGCTCTGTGAGTCCGCCGACGCCCTCGTCGAGGGGTTCCGCCCGGGGGTGATGGAAAAGCTCGGGGTAGGCCCGGATGAGGTTCTGGCCCGCAACGAGCGGCTCGTCTACGGGCGGATGACCGGGTATGGACAGGACGGTCCGATGTCGTCGGTCGCCGGCCACGACATCAACTACATCTCGATCGCCGGAGCCCTCGGTCAGTTCCAGCGCAGCGGCGAGAAGCCGCTCTTCCCGCTCAACATGGTCGGTGACTACGGCGGCGGCGCGATGCTGCTCGCCTTCGGCGTCCTTGCCGGGATCATCGAGGCGCGGACCTCCGGCAAGGGCCAGGTCGTCGACGCCGCAATGGTCGAGGGCTCGGCGTTGTTGATGACGATGATCTGGGCAATGAAGGAGATCGGGGTCTGGACCGAGCCTGGCAGCAACCTGCTCGACTCCGGCGCCCACTTCTACGAGACCTACCGCTGCAAGGACGGCGGCCACGTCGCGATCGGAGCGATCGAGCCCCAGTTCTACGCCGAGTTGCTGCGGCTGCTCGAGGTTGATCCGGCCGACTTCCCGCAGATGGACCGTGAGCGCTGGCCCGAGCTCAAGCTGCGCTTCACCGAGATCTTCGCCACGAAGACGCGCGAGGAGTGGGTGGAGATCCTCGAGCCGGCCGAGGCCTGCGGCACCGCCGTCTACGGCATCGACGACGCCCCTGAGCATCCCCACAACAAGGCCAGGAAGACCTTCGTCGAGGTCGGCGGCAAGAGGCAGCCGGCGCCGGCTCCACGCTTCAGCCGGACCTCGCCCGGCGTTCCCGCTGCGCCTTCGGAGCCCGCCGCCGACACCGACGAGGCGCTTGCCGCCTGGGGCTTTTCGACGGCGGAGATCGCCGGGCTGCGCGAGGCGGGAGCGCTCGGCTAGCTGTTTGTCGGAGTCGGCCCGGTTTCAGGGGTTGCGAGCCGGCTCGGGCTCAGAAGCCGAACAGGTCGGGGAGCTTCATTCCGAGGCCGAGGTCGCCGATCACCCGCAGGCGGCCGATGAGTGCCAAGCGCCGAGCGCCCGTCTCACCGGTGATCAGCTTGCGCAGATCGGTCGGCCGCACCTTCAGGGTCAGATCGGCCTCGGAGTCCGGATCATGGGAGAGCGCGCAGGTGCTGTTGACGATCCGCAGTTCGTAGTGCTCGTACCCTCCGCCGGGGCGGTCCCAGAGCTTGATGTGGATCACGGCGTCGACGTCGGCGGCATTCTCGGGGCGGAAGAGACCGACCATGTGCTCGATCAGGGCCGCGATCACCCGCTGCCGCTGCGGCGGCTCCTGCATTAGATCCTCGAAGTCATCCTTGTCCATCTCGACGATCGCCGCGTAGACGGCCAATGGGTCGGCGCTGTCGAGGTCAATCCGGCTCACGGGCCGCATCCTAGTCCCGGATCCACCGAGGTTCGCAGACCCGTGAGGCGATGAGGGGTGGAATGATCGCCCCATGGACGGACTCCAGAACCCGTGGCATTTGCTCGACGGCGACTTCCGCCGGGAGCACCGCTGATGGTCGACCTCTCGAGTTTGCTCAAGGGGGTGGCAGACGGCGCCACGCAGAACGCCCAGGCTCTTGCCGCCGTGGCGCGTTCAGGCTTGTTGAACCCCGAGCGCCCCGACAAGCTGGCTCGGATGGGCGCCGAGGTTGCTCGCCGGGGGCCGTTCGGCGGCGCTTGCAGCGCCGCGGCGATCCGTTGGGGCGATCGGCCCGCGTTGACCGACGAGCTGGGAACGCTGACCTACAGGGAGCTCGATCGCCGCTCCAACGCCGTCGCCCGCGCCTGGGCCGGCGACGGGATGCAGCCCGGCGATGGCATCGCGATCCTCTGCCGTAACCACCGCGGCTTCCTCGACGCGAGCTTTGCCGCTGCCAAGCTCGGACTGCGAATCGTCTTCATGAACACTGAGTTCGCCGCTCCCCAGATCGAGGACGTCTGCAAGCGCGAGGGCGTCGGCACCCTCGTCTTCGACGCCGAGTACGACGATCGTGCTCCCGGCTGGGCCGACCGGCACTTTCGCGCCTGGACCGATGGCGAGGGCCTTGGTGGAGCGCAGGCGAGCCTCGAGGAACTGATCGCCACCAACTCAGGCGATCCGATGCCGGTACCGTCGCAGAAGCCGACGATTGTGATGCTGACCAGCGGCACGACCGGGGCGCCGAAGGGGGCACCGCGCCAGGAGAGCGGCAGCCTGGTCACTCTGGGCGCTCTTTTCGACCGGGTTCCGTTCCGGACCGGCGAGGTGACCTACATAGCGCCCCCGTTCTTCCACGCGCTCGCCTTCGCCACACTGGCCCTGGCGCTGAGCATGGGCTCGCGGATCGTCACTCGCCGCCGGTTCAGCCCCGAGGACTTCCTCGCCTCGCTCGCCGAGCAGCGGGTGAGCACGGCGGTGGTCGTGCCGGCGATGCTGCAGCGGAGCTACGAGCTCGGCGACGAGGTCGTCCGCTCCCACGACACCTCCGCCCTGAGGATCGTCTTCTGTGCCGGCTCGCAGCTGCCGGGCCCGACGGCGACCAAGACGCTCGACCTCTTCGGCGACGTCCTCTACGTCCTCTACGGCTCGACGGAGGTCGCCTTTGCCTCGATCTCCGTGCCGGCGGACCACCGCGCGGCGCCGGCGAGCGTCGGCAAGGTGACTCTGGGCACGGTCGTCAGGCTGCTCGACGACGAGGGGCGCGAGGTGCCCGGGGGCCGGCCGGGCCGAATCTTCGTCTCCAACGGGATCGAGTTCGGCGGCTATACCGATGGCGTCACCAAGGAGGTGATCGATGGCGCGATGTCCTCCGGGGATATCGGCCACTTCGATGCTGAGAGTCGCCTCTTCATCGACGGTCGCGACGACGAGATGATCGTCTCCGGCGGCGAGAACGTCTTTCCCCAGGAGGTCGAGGAACTGTTGATGGCCCGAGACGACGTCGCCGAAGTCGCCGTGATCGGCGTCGACGACGACGACTTCGGCCAGCGGCTTGCCGCCTACGTCGTGCCGATCGCGGGCGCGATCCCGAGCGCCGAGCAGATCCGCACCCACGTCAAGCAGAATCTGGCCCGTTACAAGGTCCCCCGCGATGTCCACTTCATCGACGAACTGCCGCGCAACGCTACCGGCAAGATCGTCAAGCGCGAGCTCGCCGACCGGCCCCGATAGCGACGGCGAACGACGACTGACTAGGCAGGGCGGTGGTACCAGGGCGGCGCTTCGATCGCCGCGCGCAGGGCGGCGCTGCCCTTGCTCAGCACCGAGGGTCCATGGGTCATCAGCATCCGGCCGGCGCCGATCTCGACCAACGGCTCCAGCGTCGGGTTGAAGCGCTCCCGGTGGAAGCGCACGACCTCCTCGTCGATCTGCCGCTGCGCCCAGACCCGCAGTCCGCTATCGACCCCGACGACCGCATCGCCGAAGACGAGCGCGTCGTGGTCGGGGAGGTGGAGGGGGTACTCGTAGCGGCGCGGCTTGCCGATGGCGTAAGGCATCGCTCCCCCCGGGAGGCGCTCCCCGGGCGTCATCGCCACGAACGCCTCGGCCGACTCCGTCAGCCGTTTGACGGCCGCCGGGTGGCTGTGGATCGAGACTTCGTGCCCAGATTGGTAGCGCTGCCAGAGTGACTCGGCGCTGCGCACGTGGTAGGTGATCGTGATCAGAATCGCGATCCGCTCCACTCGCTCGGCCTCGGCGTCGAGCAGCGCCAGCGCTTCCTCCGGCTCCTCGACCGGCAGCAGCGGGTCGATCAGGAGCAGCGTCCCATCCGCCCGGGCGGCGAAGCTCACGACCTCGGCTCCGAAGTCCCCTGGGTGCCACTCTGGATGGCGAGCCGGCCAGCTCCAGAGGCCATCGGCAAGCTCGGTGGGAGCGGTGCCGGCCACGCTTTCGCCCGGCTACTCGCCCTCGTTGCGGAGCGGGACGCGGACGATCGGCTCGGCGAGCAGCATCTCCTTGGTGAAGATCAGATCACCGCGGTCGTAGTCGGCCATCTCGTACTCATGGCCCATCGTGATCGCATCGAACGGGCAGGCCACCTCGCAGTAGCCGCAGAAGATGCAGCGGCTGAGGTTGATCTCGTAGACCGCGGCGTAGCGCTCGCCCGCGGAGACCCGATTGTCGGGATCGTTCTCGGCGGCGACTACGCGGATGCAGTCGGCCGGACAGGCCGCGGCGCAGAGCGAGCAGCCGACGCACTTCTCGAGGTCCGTGTCCTCGAACTTGTGAAGCTTGTGGCGGCCGCGGAAGCGGGGATAAACCGGTGTCTTCTCCTCCGGATACTGAACGGTCACCGGTCCCTCGACGAGGCGAGCGAAGGTGGTCTTCAGGCCGCGCAGGGTCTCGCCGAACGCGCGGTAGGCGCCGCCGGGCCCACCAGGCTCCGGGCCACGCTGCACGGCGACCACCGAGTCGTCCTCGAGATAGGGGTAAGGGGACGCGACTCCGCCCGACGCTTCGTCGCTGGTCTCCGTCTCGCTGCCCTCCATCGCTGGCGATCCTATGGCTTCGGAGTCTGCTCCGACTCCGAGCGAGAGCCCGACTCCGGGAACCGCCGGTAGCCGCGGTTGCGGATTCCCTCCATCGCGATCGGGTCGATCACGTCGATCGCCCCGGCCAGATCCGTATACGGAGTGCCGATCCGGCGTGGTCGATGGACGATCGCCGTGCTGATCCGTTCCGCCGCCTGCGCGGGGCTGAGTGAGGGGAAGTTGTTGTACATCGCGGTGGGCTCGATCATCGGCGTGCGGACCAGGGGCATCGAGATCGTCGTGAAGCGGATCCCGTCGCCGACGAGCTCGGCAGCGGCGCAGTCGCTGAACGCGTCGAGCGCCGCCTTCGAGGCGGTGTAGGCCGCGAACCGCGGCGGCCGCACCTCGACCGCGGCGGAGGAGACGTTGATCACGTGGCCGAAGTCGCGTTCGCGCATCCCCGGCAGGAAGCTGAGGACGAGCCGCACGGGTGCCAGGTAATTGAGCTCCATCGTGCGCTGGAAGTCGTGCTCGCGCTCGTAGGAGAACTTGACTGAGCGGCGGATCGAGCGGCCGGCGTTGTTGATCAGGATGTCGACGCCGCCGTGTTGCTCGAGCACCTCGCTGGTCAGTCGGTGCAGCTCGGCCGGATCGGCGAGGTCGGTCGGATGGGCGTGGGCGACGCCGCCGTGCTCGGCGATTCGGGCTGCCAGGTCGCCGAGCTTCTCCTCGCTACGCGCAACGAGCAGGACCCGGCCCCCGGCTGCGCCGAGCATCAGCGCAGCCGCCTCGCCGATCCCCGAGGACGCTCCGGTGACGAGCACAGTGCGCCCGGCGAGCGAGCGCTCGAGTCCGGCGCCGGTCAGCCGGCCCAGCGGTTCGGCGATCGCCAGCGGCAGATGCCGCTCGGCCAGCCCCGTCGGCAGGTTCATCGCCCTGCCGGCTAGGCGACCGATCATCTGCCGTGGGTTCAGCGAGGCCACGAGTCGATCCTACCCGGCTTCGATCGGGGCGAGTGCGGCGCCGGTGCGACGGGACCTCAGGTGACGGTGACGAGAACCGCGGTGACCAGCACGTTCAGCGTCGCCAGCGGCAGCAGGATCTTCCAGCCGAGCGTCATCAGTTGGTCGTAGCGGAGGCGCGGCAGGGTCGCGCGGACCCAGATGAAGAAGAGGATCAGGGCAAGGATCTTCGCGAGCATTACCAAGACGCCGACCAGCGCCGGGGTGTAGATGTCGAAGGGCAGGTGCCAGCCGCCGAGGAACATCGCCGCGGCGATGCCGCTAACGACGATCATCTCCATGTACTCGGCCATGAAGAAGGAGCCGAAGCGCATCCCCCCGTACTCGGTGTTGTAGCCGGCAACGAGCTCGGCGTCGGCCTCGGGGAGATCGAACGGCGCCCGGTTGGTCTCGGCGAAGCCGGCGACCATGAAGATCAGGAAGCCGACGAACTGCGGGATGACGTACCAGACGGTATCGGCCTGGGCGTTGGCGATGTCGACGAGGCTGAGCGAGCCGGCCATCATGACCACGCCGAGCAGCGCCAGGCCCATCGAGATCTCGTAGGAGATCAACTGGGCGGCCGATCGCATCGCACCCATGAAGCTGTACTTGGAGCCCGAGGCCCAGCCGCCGAGCAGCAGGCCATAGAAGGAGATCGAGCCGAAGGCGAAGGCGTAGAGGATGCCGATCGGGACGTCGATCCCGTAGAGCCCGATGCCACCCTCGGTGACGTTGCCGAAGGGGATGATCGCGAGTGTCGCTGTGGCGCTCAGGATGACCAGCGCCGGCGCCAGCGCCCAGAGGTAGGGAACCGCGTTATCCGGCTTGTAGGACTCCTTGGTCAGCAGCTTGAGCACGTCGGCGAGCGGCTGCATCGCGCCGTAGGGACCGACCCGGTTGGGCCCGTAGCGGGCCTGGAAGCGACCGAGCAGCTTGCGCTCGATCAAGAGGATCACCGGCACGATCGACAGGATCACGACGAAGATCACGATCGACTTTACGACGAGTATCCAGCTCGCCTCAGCGAAGCTGGTGTCAGCGAGCGGCAGCGCCTCGATCAACGGTTCACCACTCGACCTTCTCGCGCTCGCCGGTCCCGAAGGTCGGCTCCTCGGCGGGCTCGGGCGGCGCCTCAGCTATCTCCACGGTCCGCGCTCCGCTCAACAGATTGGCCGCGTTCTCTCGCGTCCCCTCGATCACAAAGACGACGTCATCCGGCATCCTGGGTCTGACGGCAACGTAACCCTCAAGGCTTTTCCCGTTATCCCCGGTGACGACGACCTTGGTCCCGTTGCCTACTCCCAGACCCTTCGCCGTCGACTCGCTCAACTCGACGGTCTGGCTCGGACTCAGGAACTCCAACGACGGGTTCCTCTCACTGACATAGTCCGCCCATAGATCTCTAAAGGTCCCGAGTCGCAGGCCCTGCGTGGCGCCAGGGGTGGGCGGGGAAGGTCCCGATGACACTCGGGCAGCCGGCTCTTCAGCCTTCTCGGAAGGCATCGTGCCCCCGGGCCGGCGGACGTCAGCGGGGCCCTCCCCGCCCACCCCACCACCATCGAGCAGGTCCTGCCACCGGACCCCCGTGCCGCCGATCGTGTCGTAGGTGATGCCGGTGTAGAGGGGGGATTCGGCCTCGAGTAGTTCGAAGACCTCCTGGGCGGTGCCGGCACCAGTCTCGTCGCCGAGCTTGGCGGACAGCTCGGTGAGCGCCTGCCATAGAGGCCGGACCGCGTCTGGGTGGGGGAGAGAGGGGCGGACCCTTTGCAGGCGGCCGTCGGGGTGGGTGACGGTGCCTTCCTTTTCCGCGTAGGTCTCCGCGGGGAGGTGGACATCGGCGCTCTGGGCCGAGGCGCTGCCGAACATCGAGACGCTGAGGGTGAAGTTGGCCGCTCCGATCGCGCTCGACCATGCCTCGGGGTCATCGAAGTCGCGGACTGGGTCCACGTCCCAGAGGATCAGGGCCTCTAGCTCGCCGGATACCAAGGCATCTCGGATTTCGGCTGGGCTGCGACCGGTTGCCGTGGCGCTCAGGCCGGGGCCGGTGTTCTGGTTGGCGCCTGCCTCGCGGATGCCGCGGCCGTTGGCGGCGATTGGGACCTCGTAGAGGCCGCCGCCGGCCTGGTCTGCGAGGCCCAGCGTCGAGGCGATCTCGAGCAGTGCCGCGGCGGCGCGCTCAGCGTCGGGGCCGGTGGCGACCCGCTCGCCCCAGACGATCACGGTGTCGCCGGCGCCCTTCAGCGCCGCGACGAGGCCATTCTCCGCGGCGCCCGAAGCGAGGTCGGCGGCGAGCCCCTCGAGGAAGTCGGCGGCTCCACCGGGGGCGTAGCGTTGAGCCTCCATGCAGCCGCCGCTGTCGACCGCGGCGCCGCCGTCGAGGGCGGTCGGGCGCTCAGTCGCAACCAGCAGGCTGGCTCCGTGGCGCCGGACGGCTTTGCGAATCCGCAACTCGAGGATCGGCATCTCGTGCATCGGGTCGGTGCCGACGACGAGGATCGCATCGGCGTGGTCGAGGCTCGCCGTGGCGACCGAGAGTGAGAGGTCGCTGAGCGCAACCCGGGTCTGCCGCGCGAGCGCCGAATGCGGGGTGCCGGCGACGTCACCGGAGGCGAGTGGGCCGCGAACCATTCGCTGCAGGAGGTAGGCCTCCTCGTTGGAGGCGCCGCCGCCGACGATCGCCGCGACCTTGCCGTGCGCCTCGGTCAGCCCGCGGGCAGCGCGCTCGAGTGCCTCCTCCCAGTCAGCCGCGCGCAGCGCTCCACCCTCGCGAACCTGGGGCGCGGTCGGCCGGTCAGCGGAGGCGAACATCTGGTAACCGAAGCGGCCCTTGTCACAGAGCCAGCCATCGTCGACCTCGTCGTTGTCGCGCCCGAGCACCCGCGCGACCCCCTCGTCGCGGACGGTGAACTTGACGTTGCACTGGCTCGGGCAGAGGGTGCAGACCGAGCCCGCGTCCTCGATGTCCCAGGGTCGGGCGCGGAAGCGATAGCTCTGCGAGGTCAGGGCGCCGACGGGGCAGAGCTCGATGATGTTGCCGTGGAAGGGGGCGATGTAGGGGCGGTCGTTGAAGGTGCCGACGAAGCTCCCCGCTCCCCGCTCCAGCAGCTGCAGCTGCTCGTCCTCTGCGACCTCCTGGCTGAAGCGCACGCAGCGGTAGCAGAGGATGCAGCGCTCGCGGTCGATCTTGATCAGCGGCGAGAGCGGGATCGGCTTCTGGAAGTGACGCTTCGGGTCGGTGACCCGGCTCGTGCCGTGACCCCAGCCCATCGCGATGTCCTGCAGCGGACACTCGCCGCCCTTGTCGCAGACTGGGCAGTCGAGCGGATGATTGACGAGCAGGAACTCGACGACCGCGTTCTGAGCCTCCTTGACCCGGTCTGTCTGCGTGTAGACGACCATCCCGTCGCGGATCGGGGTTGAGCACGCCGTCTGCAGCTTCGGGATCCCCTCGATTTCGACCAGGCACATCCGGCAGGCGCCGACCGGATCTCCCAGCTTCGGCTCGTAACAGAAGACCGGGATCTCGACGTCGCCGCCCTTGGCGGCATCGACCAGCATCTGTCCCTCCGAGGCCTCGATCTCGGCGCCGTCGACGACGATCGTGATCCGCTGCCTCTCCCTGCGGCTCATGCCCCGACGCCCGAGAGATCTAGGGGAATCGCGGGAGCCGGCTCGGCGTCGAGTGGGCCGGGGGCACCCGCGCGGGCCTGGGCGATCGCCTCCTCGAACTCGCCGCGCCAGCGCTGCACCATCGAGGCGACCGGCATCGCCATCGCGTCACCGAGCACGCAGAGGCAGTGGCCGATGATGTTCTGCTGGACCGAGGCGATGATGTCGAGATCCATCGGCGTCGCGTCCCCGCGGACCACCCGCTCGAGCATCTTCACGGTCCAGTTGGTGCCCTCGCGGCAGGGGGTGCACTTGCCGCACGACTCGTGCTGGTAGAAGCGCGCCGTGCGTAGCGCCATGTGGGGGATCGAGACCGACTGGTCGGCGACGATCACCGCGCCGGAGCCGAGCATCGAGCCCGCCTCGGCCAAGTCCTCGAACGTGTAGGGAAGGTCGAGTTCCTCGGGGCCGAGGACCGGAGCCGAGGAGCCCCCCGGATACCAGGCTTTGACCTCGCCCTCGATCGGTCCGCCCGCGAGCTCGTAGATCAGTTCGCGCGAGGGGATTCCGAGCTCGATCTCGTAGTTGCCGGGGCGCTTGACACAGCCGGAGACCGAGACGACCTTGGTCCCGGTTGACTGCTCGGTGCCGAAGCTCTTGAACCATTCGGCCCCGTTGGCGACGACCTTGGGCACGTTCATCAGCGTCTCGACGTTGTTGATCAGCGTCGGGCCGCCGTAGAGGCCCTGGATCGCGGGAAACGGGGGCTTCAGGCGGGGATTGCCCCGTTTGCCCTCCAGCGCGTCTAACAGCGCCGTCTCCTCGCCGCAGATGTAGGCCCCGGCGCCGCGGTGGACGACGAGATCGACGGTGGCGCCGGTGCCGAGGATGTTCTCGCCGAGGTACCCGGCGGCGTAGGCCTCGGCAACGGCTGTATCGAGAACGTCGGCGACCTCGGCGTACTCGCCGCGGATGAAGATGAAGGCTCTAGAGGTGTCTGCGGCCATCCCCGCGATCGCGATTCCCTCGATCAGCTGATGGGGGTTCTTGAACATCAGCTCGCGGTCCTTGAAGGTGCCGGGCTCGGATTCGTCGGCGTTGCAGCAGAGGTACTTCTGCATCTCGCCCCGGGGCAGGAAGCCGGCCTTCTTGCCCATCGAGAAGCCGGCGCCGCCGCGGCCTCGCAGGCCACACTCCTCGAGTTCGCTGAGCAGCTCCTCGGGCTCCTCGAACTTGTAGGCCTTCTCGAGCGCCTCGTAGCCGCCCCGTCGTTTGTAGCCATCGATCGTCCGTAGATCAGGATCGTCGATATGGCGGAAGAGCATCCGGGTCTCAGGCACGCTGTCCACCTCGCTCGGTCACTGCCGCAAACCTACCGGAACGACGCCTGCCGACAGCGAGCGGACCGATCCGTCGACCAGTGCCCGTCCGGCGGAGGATCGAGCCCCTGGGGCCGCCGCTCAGCCGGCGAGGGCCGCGCCGGAGCGGATCGCGGTGTAGGCCGCGGCCACGACGATCAATCCGGCGAACGCGCGGCGTAGTCCCTCGCTGTCCACTCGGCCCGCGAGGGAGCGACCGGCGATTGCACCGAAGCCCGCCGCCACCGAAAGCGGAATTGCGATCGCCCAGTCGACGTCGCCCGATGCGATGCGCTCGACGAGCGCAAAGCTCGATCCGATCACGATCACGAGCAGACTGGTGGCGATCGCCTCGGTGATCGAGAAGCGCAGCCCGAGGACGAGCACGGGGACGATCACGAAGCCTCCCCCGACCCCGAACAGGCCGATGACCCAGCCGACCAGCAAGCCGTAGCCGACCACCCGGATCACGCTTGCGCGCTTGATGCCGAGTCGCCAGGGCTGAAACTGCGAGGGCCGCCGAGCGCTGTCGCTGACCATCGCGTAGGCCCCGGCCAGCATCAAGGGGGTGAAGGCCAACAGCAGCACATCGGGGTTCAGGCCCTGGCTGAGCGCCGATCCCGCGAGCGCGCTGAGTCCCGCCGCGAGCCCGAAGGTGGCCCCGGCTCGTCGTCTGACCTGGTCGCCGCGGGCGTAGGCAGCGAGCGCGATGATCGAAGCGACGATCACGATCACCAGCGAGGTGGCCTGGGCCTCGCGCACGTCCTGGCCGACTACGTAGACGAGCAGCGGCACCGCGAGCAGCGAGCCGCCGCCGCCAAAGGCCCCCATCAGGACGCCGATCAGGGCGCCGAGGGGCGAAGCGGCGAGGCCGCTCATCGCTGCTCAGCCGCGGCCGGCGACCACGGTCAGGCCCCGTTCT
Organism: Acidobacteriota bacterium; assembly: GCA_032122625.1. Classification (GTDB taxonomy): domain Bacteria; phylum Actinomycetota; class Thermoleophilia; order Solirubrobacterales; family 70-9; genus CAXMST01. The sequence continues at coordinate 19,894 of JAQBGG010000124.1, read as the reverse complement.
CGATCGGCCAGTCGTGCTCGCCCCAGGCGATCACGCCGCCCTTCGGGACGTGCATCACGTCGTCGGCGCCAAGTCGCTGGAGCATGCTCGCGGCGATCCCGGCCCGGCGTCCGGATCCACATACGGTCGCCACCGGTTTCGACGGGTCGATCCCCTCGGGAATCGAGTCGATGTCGTGCCACGGGGTCGGGACAGACCCGGGGATGTGGCCGTCGGCGAACTCGTTGGGTTCGCGCACGTCGAGGATCTGGATCGAGTTCTCGTCAAAGCGCTCCTTGAGTTGCGCGAGCGTCAGCCGTGCCGTCTGCGTCGCCGGGCGTTCCTCCTCTCGCCAGGCGGTCATCCCGCCGTGCAGGAAGCCGCCGAGGTTGCGCATCCCAACCGCCTGGGCCAGCTCGACGGCGCGACCGCCGTCGATGTCGTCGCGGCCGGCGAAGACGATCTGATGATCGGGGTCGGCGAGCCAGGCGAGTCGCGACGCGAATCCGGCCTCAAGGATCGAGATGTGGGTTGCACCCGGGATGTGGGCGTCGTCGAACTGCAGCGAGGTTCGCGTGTCGACCAGGAAGGCGCCATCGGCGACGCGCCGCTCGAGCTGGCCCGGGGTCAATGGGTGGGCGTCGACGCCGTCGGTGAGCAGCTCCCCACGATTGATCCCGACGATGTTCTGGAAGTTCGGTGGTTGTGCCCCGATCCTTGCCAGCGAGTCCTCGACAAAGCGGTCCTCGTCGTCCGTCTGCAGAATCTCGTTGTTGGCGAGCTCGTAGCCGATCGTCGAGGCGATCTTCGGGCTCATCGCTCCGCTGCCGCACATCGACCCGCCGAGGTGACCGGGCCAGACCTCGGTCTCCGGCGGCAGACACAGCAGCTTCTCGCGTAGGGATCCGAAGATCCCACGAGCGCCGGCCTCCTTGTCGATCGCGAGGTCGGGGCGGGCGACGTCGCCGACGAACAATGTGTCGCCGGTCAGCACCGCCCAGGGCTGCTCCGAGCGGGAGCGGTCGATCAACGCGAACGCTGTGTGCTCGGGCCGGTGCCCGGGCGTATGCAGAGCCCGGATCACGAGGTTCCCGAGCTCCAGCTCCCAGCCGTCGTCGAAGGCCTCGTGCTCGTAGTCGGGCTCGGCCAGCCGGTGGACGTGGATCGTCGCGCCGGTCGCGGCCGCCAGGCGTCCGTGGCCGGAGACGTGATCGGCGTGATTGTGGGTCTCCAGCACGTGCTCGATCCGCACCCCCAGATAGCGGGCCGTCTGCAGGTACTCGTCGATCTCGAACTTCGGATCGACGATCGCGACGACGCCGTCGTCACCGACCATGTAGGAGGCGCAGGCGAGGTCGTCCTGTAGGAACTGGCGAAAGATCATCGGAGGTCTCCTTTCGAGGCATCCATCAGTGTCCGAATCGGACGTTGGGCAAGAGCCGCTCCAGCCGCGCGGGCAGCCACCAGGCGCGACGGCCCGTGAGGCGGAGCAATACGGGAATCAAGAGCAGTCTGACCAACGCAGCGTCGAGAAGCACGGCGATTCCGAGAATCACGCCCATTTCCTTTGGCGGCAGGGGCCCAGAGAGCGCGAAGGTGAAGAAGACAGCAACCATCACGGCGGCGGCGGCAAAGACCACCCGCCCTGAATGTGCCACCGCTCCAACCATCGCCTTGCGGGGATTGTGACTGCGATCCCAATGCTCCTTGGCGCTGGAGAGCAGGAACACCGTGTAGTCCATCGAGATCGCGAAGACCATCGCGAAGAAGAAGACCGGGGCCCAGGCGTCGAGAAAGCCCTGCGATTCGAAGCCGAGCAGACCGGATAGGTGGCCGTCCTGGAAGATCAGCGCACCGACACCGAAGGCGGCCCCGACGGCGAGCAGATTGGTCAGCACCCCGAGCGCGGCGATCACGGGGGCCTGCAGTGCCACCAACAGCAGCAAGAAGCCGAGCACGAGGACGATGCCGATCACCAGCGGAGTCCGCTCTCCGAGGAGCACTTCGAGGTCGTGGTTCTCGGCCACGGCGCCGCCGACGAGCACCTCGGCGGGCAGCTCCTCGCGGAGCCGGTCGATCGTCGCCGCGACTGCGGGGTCGGATGGATCGGCCACGGGGATCGCCTGCACCATCGCCAGCTGACCCGACTCGATTGCCGGGCGTGTGGCGGCGATCCCGGGATCGGCCGCGGCGATCTTCTCGGCCGCGGCGAGCGAGCCTCCGGGCCCGACCAGCTGCAGGGTGCCGGGTGCCCCCTCGCCGAAGGAGGCCTGGATCTGTTCGTAGCCGACACGGGAGCCGTCCTCGGGGGGGACGACGGCGATCGATGGCATACCGGTGTCGAGTCGCAGGATCGGCAGGGCAAGCAAGACCAGGAGGGCCACCGCCGGAAGTCCGTAAACCAAGGGTCGCCTCCACAGGCGCTCGCCCCAGCTTGCAAAGCGCTTGGAGCGATGCTCGCCCGAGTGCACCCACGGCAGGCTGAGGCCGTCGATCCTGGGCCCGAGCCGGGCCAGCACCGCGGGCAGCAGCGTGAGCGAAGCCGCGAGCACGAAAAAGACCGCAAACATGATCCCGAGGGCCATCGAGCGGAACGCCGGGCTGGGAACCAGCATCACCGCCGAGAGCGAGATCAGCACCGTGACGCCGCTGAAGAGCACTGCCTTGCCGGCCGTGTCCATGGTCACCGCGGCTGCCTCGACGGGATCGCGCCCGTCGCCGAAGAGGGCGGCGCGGAATCGGTAGACGATGAACATCGCGTAGTCGATTCCGAGGGCGAGCGCGAACATCAGGGCGAAGTTCATCGCCCAGATCGAGATGTCGAACAGCTGCGCACCGAGATAGAGCGAGCCGGCTGCCGCGGCGAGACCGAGGATCGTCAGCATCAAGGGCAGGCCCGCGGCCACAAGCGAACCGAAGGCGACCAGCAGGATCGCCAGCGTCACCGGCCAGGAGATCACCTCCGACTTGAGCATCGCTTCCTTGTTCGCCTGGTTGAAGTCCGACCACATGCCGGAGGCGCCGGTGAGGCTTACGGTTGTCCCCGCTCCGCCGAGCGCGGACAGAGGTTCCTTGAGGTCGTCGGCGACGCGGACCATGTCGTTGGGATCGGCCGCGGCCGTCGCCTGGACGACTGCGACGCGGCCGTCGCGGGAGATCGCGCCTGCCTCCTCGGGTGAAATCACCGCGGCGACGTCGGCGTGCTCGGAGAGGATCTCGATCACGCGCCCGATCGTCGCGAAGCCCGGGCTGCCGTCCTCGATCGGCCGATCGGAGCTGACGACGACCTGCAGCGCGCTCGAGGAGAGCCCGCCGAACTCGGTGTCGAGGGTCTCGCGGACCTTCACGCTCTCCGATCCGCTGGCCTCCCAACCGGCGCCCGAGAGCGCGTGCTCGACCTTCGGGGCGAAGAACCCGAGGCCCAGGACAACCACCGCCCAGGCGATCAGGACGGCGCCGAAGTGGGTCGCTGTCCAGGCGCCGAGGCGACCGATTGGTCCAACGTCCACGGGGCTCACGCTGCCGCCTCGGCGAACAGGTCGCTGATCTCACCGGCACGGCGCTCGAGGCTCCCGCAGACCACCTCGCAGATCGCGAGAACACTTGGATCGGAGATCGCGTAGATAACCCGGTTGCCCTCGCGACGGCGGCTGACGAGATTGGCGGTATGCAGGGCGGCCAAGTGCTTGGAGACATTCTGTTGACTGGTGCCGAGGGCTAGCGCAAGCTCGCCGACGGAGGCCTCGCCGATCGCCCGCAGCTGATCGAGCGCCCGGATCCGCATCGGCTCGCCGAGGACTCGGAAACGTTCGGCGATCAGCTCGACGAGGGGCTCGGGTATCGGGGTCGGGAGGGCCATCCGGGGGATCCTTACTTGAAACTACACAACTATAAAGTTGTATACTTGCATATATGGAAGGTCTTGTCCAACGCAGTGAGAACCAGAGGAGTCATGCGCTCTGAGACCGGCCTGAGGCTGACCCTGGGAGCCTTGGCCGTGATCGGCTTGGGCATCGCCGCCTACCTCACCGTCGTCCACTACGAGGGTGGCGACCCCGTCTGCCTTGCGGGGGGAGAGAGTTGCGCCAAGGTGCAGGAGTCGGAGTACGCCGATCTCCTCGGCGTGCCCGTTCCCCTGATCGGGATCGTCGGCTACCTGACGATCCTGACTGCCGCCCTGATCCCCAGCGACTTGGGCCGTTTCCTCGGCGTCTTCGCCGGTCTGGTTGGAGCCGGGTTCTCTATCTACCTGACCTACCTGGAGTTGTTCGAGATCGATGCGGTCTGCCAATGGTGCGTCGGCAGCGCCATCGTCATGGGCCTCGCCCTGGCGGCCGCACTCGTCCGCGCCGTCCGCTTTGGCGGGCACGGCGGAACGCACCAGAACGGAATTTCAGACGAGCGAAAGGAACAGATCGATGGCATCACGTAAGGAGCAGAAGCAGGCCCGACGAGAGGAGCGGTTGCAGGCGGAGCAGGCCGCGGAGGCCGAGGGGCGCCGCAAGAAGCTGTTCGCCGGAATCGGCGCCGCGGCGCTGGCAGCCGTGGTCGTCGTCGTCGCCCTCGTCGGCATCAGCCAGTCCGGCAGCGATGACGAGACAAGCGGCGACGTCTCCCAGTCCGCGCTCGTCGAAGAAGAACTGGCCGGGGTCCCCCAGCGGGGAACGGTGCTCGGGGGTCCGAAAGTCAAGGTCCGGATTGTCGAGTTCGGCGACCTCCAGTGTCCGGCCTGCGCCCAGTTCTCCGAGTCACAGATCCCGGAGCTGATCGACGGGACCGTAAAGGCCGGCGAGGCAACGCTCGAGTTCCGCAACTTCACGATCATCGGCCCAGATTCCGTCGTTGCCGCGAAGGCGGCGCTGGCCGCTTCCGAGCAGGACCGCTATTGGCAGTTCGTCGAGCTCTTCTATCGCAACCAGGGACCGGAGAACGGTGGATACGTTACGGATGAGTTCCTCACCGACATAGCCCGCGGCGCCGGGGTCGAGGACCTCGATGCCTGGAACGAGGCACGTCAGGACCCAAAGTGGGAGGCGACCCTGGCGAAGACCCAGCAAGACGCTGCGGCACTCGGTTTTCAGGGCACCCCCTCGGTGCTGGTCGAGGGTCCCGGCGGTAGCGAGCCGCTCGGCAGCTTCCCTTCGCTGGACCAGATTCAGGAGGCGATCGCCCGCGTCCGCTGAGCGCCCGCGGCTGCCCTGACCGCCTACTCGACTTCGGCGATCCTCGGGTCGGGATCGGGTTCCGGCCCGCCGGCCGCCGGGCGCTTCGCCAGCGCCTTGCCGGGGAGCACGTCGGCATCGCTGCGCAGTTGCTCGATCACGGTTGCAGCTTCGGCCCGCTCGAGCGGTCCGTAGTAGGTCTCGTCGATCGCGGCCATCGGCGCGATGTCGCAGGCGCCCAGGCACTCGAAACCGCTGACGAAGACGTCGCCGGCCTCGTTGACGATGCCGCCGTGGCCCGCGGCCTCACGGTCGGCTCCGGCCGCTTCGCAGAAGGCGTCGAGCAACTCGTCGGCACCGCGCATCCAGCAGGAGATGTTGGTGCAGACCAGCACCTGATGCCGGCCCGCCGGCTCGAGATGGAAGAGGTCGTAGAAGCTCGCCACCGACTCCAGATACGCGGGCTGTACGCCCATCACCGTCGCCGCCTGCTCGATCCCCTCCGGGGTGCACCAGCCGTAGCGCGCCTGGATCGCATGCAGCGCCGGGATCGAGGCTGAGCGCTTCTGCGGGTAGAGCGCCATCAGCCGCTCGATCTCCGCCCGCAGATCGTCGGGGACCTCGACCGGCCCGTGCCCACCTTCCGCCGACTCGCTCACCGGTCGATGCCTCCGAGGATCGGATCGAGCATTGCCAGGTTGCAGATCATGTCGGCGACGTACTCGTCCATGCACATGTCACGCAGCGCCTGCAGGTTGACGAAGCTCGGCTCGCGCATGTGGACGCGCGTTGGCTTGGCGGAACCGTCGGCGACGACGAAGCAGCCGAGCTCGCCCCGCGGCGACTCGATCGGGTGGTAGACCTCGCCCGGCGGCACCCGGAAGCCTTCGGTGACGAGCTTGAAGTGGTGGATCAAGGCCTCCATCGAGGTGCCGAGCTCATGCCGGGGGGGCAGCACGACCTTGCGATCGTCGGCGATCCAGGGACCCTCGGGCAGGCCATCGAGGCACTGCTCGACGATCCTCACCGACTCCCGCATCTCTTGCAGCCGCACCTTGTAGCGATCGTAGTTGTCGCCCGTGGTGCCGATCGGGATGTCGAACTCGACCTCCCCGTAGGCGAGGTAGGGCGCGACCTTGCGCAGGTCCCAGGGCTCGCCGGCGGCACGTAGCAGGGGCCCGGTCACGCCGAGCTCCAGTAGCCGCTCGCGGGAGACGATGCCGACCCCCTTGGTCCGTAGCAGGAAGATCTCGTTGCGGTCGAGGAGCGCCGCGTACTGGTTGATCCGTTCGGGCATCTCGGCGATGAACTCCCGGACCTTCTGCTCGAATCCGAGGGGGATGTCCTCGATCACTCCGCCGACCTGGAAGTAGCGGGTGTGCATCCGCTGCCCCGACGACATCTCCATCAGATCGAGGATCGTGTCTCGCTCGCGGAAGCAGTACCAGAACATCGAGATCGCACCGAGGTCGAGCGCGGTTGTTCCCAACCCGACCAGGTGCGAACTGATCCGGTTGAGCTCCAGGTGCAGTGTCCGCAGCCATTTCGCCCGTGGTGGGATCTCGAGCTCCAGGAGCTTCTCGACTGCGCCGCAGAAGGCTTCGGCGTTGAAGTAGTAGGAGAGGTAGTCCATCCGCTCCACGAACGGGATCACCTTCCAGTAGGACTTCTGCTCACAGGACTTCTCGATCCCGGTGTGGACATAGCCCATCACGGGCTTCAGATCGCGGACGACCTCCCCCTCGAGCGAGACCAGCAGCCGCAGCACCCCGTGCGTGGCCGGGTGATGCGGCCCCATGTTGACCGTGAACAGCTCCTCCTCGCGCTCCAGCGCCGTGCGCTCGATCGGTGAGGTGCCGATCACCTGCGCCTCGGTGCGGCCGATCGCGTCGCGACCCATCTCCTCCACGGTGCGGGTCGTGTCGGCGATCCTGTCGTCGGTCGGGGTTGCCATCAGCTGCCCTTGGTCCACCCGGGGATCTCATCCTCGGTGTTGGTGAAGATCACCGGGTCGCCGCCGACCGGGAAGTCGCGACGCTGCGGCCAGCCGACGTAGTCCTCGGGCATCAGGATCCGCCGCAGGTCTGGGTGGCCGCGGAAGACGATCCCGAAGAAATCGTAGACCTCGCGCTCGTGGAACTCCGCCGTCGGGAAGATGCCGGTGACGCTGTCGGTCTCCGGCAGGCGGTCCTCGCCCGGATCCTCGATCAGGCACTTGACCCGCAGCCGCTCGACCCGGGCCATGTTGAGCAGCTCGTAGTGGACGGCGAAGCGCGGCGTTCTCGGTAGGTAGTCGGCCGCGTGCAGGGAGGCGAGGAAGCTGTACTCCTGGCCGGGGGCCTCCTTCAGATAGCGCAGCACCTTGAGCGCGGAGTCGGGGCCGATCAGCAGCGCCGCCTGCTCGTGGTCGTAGGTCGTGCCGAGCACGGAGCCCTCGTGCCGCGTGTTGATCTCGTGCGCGATCAGCTCGAGTCCGGGTGCGTCGGGCATCAGGCCAGATCCCTGTCCGGGCCCGGAACTCCGGCGTCGTCTGAGATCGGCCGTTGAGCATCCTCGGCCGCCGCGAGCATCCGCGCCTCCGTCGCCAACTGTTCCGCGGTCGGTGTTGCCGTACCGACGAGGCGCCCATCGGCCGGCGCGCTCCCGGCGCGCTCGACGCTGATCGCACCGGCCCGCTCCGACCGCAGGCCCTCCTCGGTTCCGTGGCCCTCGTACTGATCGCGCCAGCCGAGGTCGGGCTCGCCGAGGATCTTGTTGCGCAGCTTCAGGATTCCGTACATCAGGGCCTCGGGCCGCGGCGGACAGCCGGGGACGTGGATGTCGACAGGGACGAACTTGTCGGCCCCCTGAACCACGGCGTAGTTGGCGAACATCCCGCCGGAGGATGAGCAGGCGCCCATCGAGATCACCCATTTCGGCTCCAGCATCTGATCGTAGATGCGGCGGATCACCGGGGCCATCTTGATCGAGACCCGGCCGGAGAGGATCAGCATGTCGGCCTGTCGCGGCGAGGCGCGGAAGACCTCGGCCCCGTAGCGAGCGGTGTCGTAGCGGGCCGAGACCATCGACATCATCTCGATCGCGCAACAGGCGAGGCCGAAGGTGGCCGGCCACATCGCGTTGCCGCGGGCCCAGGCGACGGCCTTGTCGAAGGTGGTCGTGATCACCCGCTCCTGCACGTACTCCTCGAGCGCCTCCTCGTCGAGGATGCCGCGCTGCATGTCGCGGGCGCGCAGTTGGCGGATCCGCAACTCCTCCGGGGACCCCGGCTGATCGAGCGGCGAGAGTTCGCGGAGCTTTCGGCGCTCTACTTCCAGTTCAGGGCCCCCCTACGCCAGACGTAGGCGAGAGCAACCATGATCAGGGCGACGAAGACGAGCACCTCGGTCAGCACGAAGACGCTCGAGGCGTCGCTGAGGATGACGCCAACCGGGTAGAGGAAGACGACCTCGATGTCGAAGAGGATGAACAGCATCGCGACCATGTAGAAGCTGATCCCGAAGCGGAAGGTCCGCTGGATGTCGGAGGGCAGCCCGCACTCATAGGCCTCGCTCTTGACGGGGTTCGGCCGCGAGGGTCCGAGCAGCTTGTTGAGCATCGTGAAAGCGCCGCCGACAGCGATGCCGAGGCCGACGAAGACGATCACTGGAAGGTAGCTCTGGAGCATGGGAACCTCGGCAGATTGCTTGCCCGACGCACTCTATCCAATGCCTGCCTGCCCGCCGCGACCGTGGGCTGTGGCCGGCGGACGCCCCACTAGAGTTCCGGCGCGATGGTCGCGCTGCATCTGATCCTCGGCATCACCGTGATCGCCGCCAACCTCGGAGCAGGAGTCTGGGGCGGGGTGGCCTGGTACACCCGGCGCCCTTCGGTCGGCTTCTGGTATCTGCTCCGCGTCGCCCAGCTCGCGGTCGTCTTGCAGGTCGCGCTCGGCGGTCTGCTCCTGCTGTTGGGCAAGGAAGCCGCCGACCTGCATTACCTCTACGGCGTGTTGCCGGTGCTCGTCACCCTGCTCGCCGAGGGCGCCCGGGCCGTGGCCAACGAGCACGAGCTCGAGGGGCTTGACTTCGAATCGCTCCCCAGGGACCGCCAGCGCGCCGTCGCATCGGCGATCGTCCGCCGCGAGACCGGGATCATGGCGGTCTCGGCGCTGGTCATCTTCGGCCTCACGATCCGCGCCGCCGCGATCCAGCTCTAGCGATCCAGCCCAGGCAGCAGCCGCTCGGCGGGCGCGGTCGGCGACCTAGCCGATCCGCACGTAGCCGCCGTCGACGAAGACGAGCGGCTCGCCCTGACGCTGGGAGATCGTCTCGACCTCGCCGGTGACGATCACGTGGTCACCGCCCGAGAGCAGGTCGCGCATCCGGCAGGCGACGAAGACGATTGCGGCCTCGAGGCGGGGGATGCCTTGGTGCTCGCTCCAGGCGACGCCCTCCCACTTCTCCGCCATCGGGATCTTGCGGCCGAAGCTCCGGGCCAGCCCTTCGTCGTCGGTACCGAGCACGTTGATCCCGAAGTGACCCGCGGCCTCGACCGCCCGCAGCGTCCGCGATCCGCGGTCCAGGCAGGCCAGCATCAGGGGCGGGTCGAGCGAAAGCGAGGTGACGGCGTTGGCCGCGAGACCCGCCGGGCCGTCCGGCACCGAGGCGGTCACCACGGTCACCCCGGTTGGGAATCGCGCCATCGCCGAGCGCATCTGAGCCGGGTCGATTCGGGGGGGTGGGGGGTCGGTGTGTGCCATGGGCCGCGCAAAAAGTATGATGCCGCCGGCGTGCGACCCGTACTCGTCCTGATCGCGACGGCCTTTGCGGCACTCTTGATCGCTGCCTGTGGCAGCGAGGGTATCTCCGTGCCCGAGGACGACCCGACCCACGAAGGCGCCGTGCTTTTCGCCCAGCGCTGCTCGGGCTGCCACACGATCTCGGCCGCCGGGACCCAGGGCTCCGGTAGCCGCAGCGTCCGCGCGCAGGGCCCGGACTTCAATCAGCGCAGCGAGACCTTCAAGGATGCCCTCTTCGCGATCCAGAACGGCGGCGTCTCCGGCGCGATCATGCCCCAGAACATCGCCGTCGGCGACGACGCGATTGCTATCGCCCGCTTCGTCGAGAAGTGGTCGGGCAATGATGTCGAGGAGCCGAACCTCCCCTCACCTGCGGAGGACGCCAACCTCGCGGCCGAGGAGAGTGGCGATCAAACCACCTCAACGGATTCGTCCTCGGGCTCCTCGGGCGAGTAGGACCCTGCTCGATCTCAAGCGCATCCGCGACGATCCCGCGGCCGCCCGGGCGGCGCTTGCCCGAATCGGCGCCGATTCCGACCTCGATCAACTGCTGCGCCTCGACGCTCGTCGCCGTGAGCTGCTGCCCGAGGTCGAGGAGCTGCGCGCCGAGCGCAACGCGGCTTCGGAGGCGATCGGTCTTGCCAAGCGCGAAGGTCGCGACGCCGACGCCGAGATCACGCGGATGCAGGACGTCGCCGGGAGGATCAAGTCGCTGGAGGCCGAGCTGGCCGAGGCCGAGGCCGAGCGGGACCGGCTCGCCTTCACCCTGCCGAATCCGCCACACCCCGATGCCCCCGACGGCGAGACCGATGAGGATGCCGTGGTCCTCCGCGAGGTCGGCGAGCGGCCGAGCTTCGACTTCGAGGTTCGCGATCACCTGGAGATCGGCCGTGCCCTCGGCCTGATCGAGACCGAGAAGGCCGCCGCCGCCTCCGGCGCGCGCTTTGCCTATCTGCTCGGCGACCTAGTCCTCGTCGAGCTGGCGTTGATCCGTTACGCCGTCGAGCTTGTCGGCGCGCACGGCTTCACGCCTGTCGTCCCGCCGGTGCTCGTCCGCGAGGAGGCGCTCTTCGGGACCGGCTTCTTCCCCGGCGACCGGGAGATGATCTACGAGATTCCCGAGGACGACCTCTTCCTCGTCGGCACCTCCGAGGTCTCGCTGGCTGCGCTGCATGCTGGGGAGATCCTCGATCGCGAGCAGCTGCCGCTGCGCTACGCCGGGATTTCGACCTGTTTCCGGAGGGAGGCCGGCGCGGCCGGCAAGGACACCCGGGGCATCTTTCGCGTGCATCAATTCGACAAGGTCGAGATGTTCAGCTTCGTCCACCCCGACGACTCCCCCGGCGAGCACCAGCGGCTGCTGGCGATCGAGGAGGAGATCCTCGCGGGGCTCGAGATTCCCTACCGCGTCGTCGACATCCCGGTGGGGGACCTCGGCGCCTCCGCCGCCCGCAAGTTCGATTGCGAGGCCTGGATCCCAAGCCAGGAGCGCTACCGCGAGCTGACCTCGACCTCGTGCACGACCGACTACCAGGCGCGCCGAATCAACTGCCGCTATCGGCCCGAGGGTGGCGCCGGCCCAGAGCCCGTCCATACTTTGAACGGCACCGCGGTCGCCGTGGGCCGGACCCTGATCGCAATCATTGAGAACCGTCAGCAGGCCGACGGCTCGGTCTCGATCCCGCCTGCCCTGATCGAGCGCGGCGCCCCCGAGCGACTGGGCTAGTGGCCTCCGCTAGCCACGATGCGATCCCAGGGCGCCGCAAGTAACGCTCCCGGCCGAGGGGTCACGTTCCTCGGAACTATTCCGGGTTTCGTGACCCCTCGAGGCTCGCCTGGCCCGGACTTGGCCTATGCGCCCCCGCCCTCGACGCTGCCACGGGCCTTGGTCACGCTCTGCCCGAGCTTGCCCAGGGCCTCGGTGAACTCCTGCGGGATAACGAACAGCTTGTTGGCCTCTCCGGCGGCGAGCTGGGGCAGCATCTCCAGGTACAGGTAGCTGAGCACGCCCTCGTCGATGTCTCCCTTGTGCAGGGAACTGAACACCGTCTCGACCGCTTTCGCCTCGCCCTCCGCCCGCAAGGCCTGCGCCTCACGGTCACCCTCGGCGTCGAGGATCGCGGCCGTCTTGCCGCCCTCGGCGCGTAGCACGGTGGACTGCTTGTCGCCCTCGGCGACGAGGATCGTCGACTCCTTCGCGCCCTGAGCGTTGAGGATCGCGGCGCGCTTGTCACGCTCGGCCCGCATCTGCTTCTCCATCGCCTCCTGGATCGAGGGCGGCGGATCGATCGCCTTGATCTCGACCCGGTTGACGCGGATCCCCCACTTGCCGGTCGCCTCGTCGAGCACGGTCCGAAGCTGGGCGTTGATCCCGTCGCGGCTGGTCAGCGCCTCCTCGAGGTCGAGGCTGCCGATCACGTTTCGCAGCGTCGTCACGGTCAACTGCTCGATCGCGCGGATCGGCTGCGCGACCTCGTAGGTGACCGACTTCGGATCGATGATCGTGTAATAGACGACGGTGTCGATGCCGACGTTGACGTTGTCCTCGGTGATCACGGCCTGGGGCGGGAAGGTGACCACCTGCTCGCGGAGGTCGATCTTCGGCAGCATCCGGTCGATGAACGGGATCAGCAACGCCAGGCCCGGCTGCAAGGTGCGCTGGTAGCGACCGAGTCGCTCGACGATCCCGGCGCGTGCCTGGGGGACGATTCGTACCGCCGCCGCCAGGCTGACAAGCACGAGCAGCGCGATCGCCGCCAGCGCAATGGCGCCTGCGTTGACTGCAGCGAGTGGCAGTGCGGTTTCCATCAGTTGCTCTCCTCTCCGGCCGGGGCCGGTCCGTTTTCAGTTTCAGATTCAGCTTCAGGTTTGGAGTCGGGGTCGTGAGGCTGCAGGTAGGCGTAAACCCCGCCGACCGATACGACTTCGCAGACGGTCCCCTCCTCGATTACCAGGTCCTCACTCAAGGTTCGCGCCGACCACACTTCCTGACCGATCATGGCAGTGCCCGAGTCGACGTCGATCCGCTCGCGGGCAACGGCCCGCGCACCGAGCATGCGCTGCACGTTCGAACGCTTATCGGGCGCGGGCGGCAGCAGGTGTCGCTTGACCAGCGGCCGGATCACGATCAGCGATGAGGCCGAGCCGAGTATGAAGGCGATCAGCTGCGGCTCGAGCGCGTCGCCGAAGGAGGCGACAATCGCGGCGAAGAAGGCGCCGACTGCCACCGGTGCGGCGTAGAAGGTAAAACCGATCAGCAGCTCGACCAGCAGCAGGCCGGTCCCGAGCAGGAACCACATCAGCCAGTCGTCTATGCCAAAGATCTCCATAGGCGGAATCTAGCTGGTGGCCGGGTTTTCGCTCCGCATCCCCCGGCAGGAAGCGCATCCGGGCAGGGCCGAACGGCGGCGCGCCGTTCCCGCGCCGACCGCTCATGGCCCTCTCCTGGTCTTAGGAGTCTTGTGCGCTCTCGTCGTCCCCTGTATCCAGCGTGAGAGCGGCTGAGTTGATGCAGTAGCGCTCGCCCGTCGGTCCCGGACCGTCTTCAAAGACGTGTCCGAGATGGGCGTCACAGCGGCTACAGAGAACCTCGGTCCGTCGCATGAAGAGGCTGTTGTCAGATCTGGTCACGACGGCGCTGTTCTCGGCGGGCTCGAAGAAGCTCGGCCAGCCGGTGCCGGAGTCGAACTTGGTGTCGGAGCTGAACAGCTCCTGACCGCAGCACACGCAGGCGTAGGTGCCGTCGGTCTTCGTGTCCCAGTAGCGGCCGCTGAAGGCACGCTCGGTGCCTCCCTTGCGGGCAATCTCAAACTCATTGGAGCCGAGCTGTTCACGCCACTCCTGGTCTGTCTTCTGAACCTTTTCCATGGTTCCTCCTATTCGGTCGGGTCGACCCGAGCGTAAACCGGGTCCCTTACCGACGAATGAACTCCACGGTGCCACCGGACACGGTCAGCACAGTGGCGACTTTGGGGACACGACCGAGTGCGCCTGGAACGGCTTGCACGCTCACACCCACCAAGGGAGCATACTGGCCGGCGTGCGTATGTCAATCGCCTCAAACGCAGACCTCAGACGTTGAGCGGACCGGCCTCTTTCTACCTCTCCGACGCCGGGGCATTCGCCTCGACGGAACTGACCCGCGGACCGTGGGACGGCGCCAGCCAGCACGCCGGCCCACCGGCCGCGCTACTCACCCGCGGGATCGAGAACTGCCCCGGTATCGGCGCCGATCGTGCTGCGCGCACGATCGGGCGGGTCACCTTCGAGATCCTTCGCCCGGTGCCGATCGCACCTCTGCTGGTCGCGGCCGAGGTGATCCGGCTAGGTCGACGCGTCGACCTGGTTTCGGCCACCCTCCGCGAGCGTGACTCCGGCGAGGAGCTGATCCGCGCTCGCGGCTGGCGTCTGCTCCGCTCCGAGGTTGCCCTGCCTTCAGGACTGACCAGCACCGAGCCCGGGAGTGCTGCGGCTCTTGCCGGAAGGCCGACCGGCAGCGTCGGCCCGCTGCCCGGCCCGCAGGGGCTGACAGCCGCCGGCGATGCCTTCTTCCCGACTGGCTTTGAGGTCGGCTACCACACCGGGATGGAGTATCGCTTCGCCGAGGGCGGCTTCATGGAGCCCGGCCCGGCGGTCTGCTGGATGCGGATGCGCCGACCCTTGATCGAGGGAGAGGAGCCAACCCCGCTGCAGCGGGTGCTGATTGCCGCTGACTCCGGCAACGGCATCAGCTCGGCGCTCGAGTTCCGCACCCACGTGTTCATCAACCTCGACCTCAGCGTCCACCTGCATCGGATGCCCGAGGGGCAGTGGGTCGGCCTCGATTCACTGACGATCCCCGAGCCGAACGGGGTCGGCATGTCGGACACGATGCTCTGGGATGAACTCGGTCCACTGGGCCGGGCCTGCCAGACGCTGCTTATCGCTGAACGCTGAGCGTTAGCCGGCAAGCGCGAGTATCGCCTCGGCCAGCGCGTCGGCGGCGGGCGGGTGGATCGCCAGGTAGAGGTTTGGCTCGATCAGCTCCAGCTCGAGCACCCGTAGGTCGCCCTGGTCGTCGGCGAGCAGGTCGACACGGCCGTAGAGCGGCACCTCCGGCGCTTCGCTGAGCGCCATCCGCCCGATCTCGACGGCCTCCGCAGGGGCTTCAACGCGCTCCTCACTTGCCCCGTACCGGGACTGCACGCGGAAGTCGCCACGGGCCGGGACCTTCCGCAGCGCATGCGACAGCTCACCCTCGATGAAGATCAGGCTGAGCTCGCCCTCGCGCTCGACCGCCGACAGGAACGGCTGCGCCATTGCCGGCTCGTCGAGGCTGCGGAGGATGCGGCCCACCATCGTCGTCTCGACCCGCGCCAATCGCTCGGCGCCGAGGTCGACGACGGGCTTGATCACCACATCGCTCCAGCCCAGTTCGGCAACCGTGGCCTCGATCTCGTCCTCGTTCCCCGGCTCGGTCCAGATCGTTGGGATCGTCGGCACGCCCGCCCGCTCGAGCTGGATCAGGTAGCGCTTATCGAGATTCCATTCGATCGTCTTTCGTGGATTGCGGAGCGTGGTCAGGCGATCGACCTTCCGCAGCCAGGCGCGGAACTCGTCGGTTCGCGTGTGGTAGTCCCAGGTCGAGCTGACGAGCACGAGGTCGAACTCCTCCCAGTCCACCGATGCCTTGCTCCACGCCGGCGCCTCGACTTCGGCGCCCCGCCGTCGAAGCACCGGGGCGAGAAAGTCGAAGTCGTTGTCGTGGAGAGTTGGTCGTTCGTATGTCGCGACTGCGAACTTCAAGGAAGGGGAAGCTAGCTGCCCTCCTCAACTGCAGCGTCGGCCCCTCACCCTCGCCGCATCCGTCGCCAACGCCGCGCGTGACGTCGCTCAGGCCGAGCGACTGATGTTGCTCTCGATCAGGTCGACGAAGTGTGGCCACAGCTCGACGGGCAGATCGTGGCCCATCCCGTCGATCAGTTCGAGCCGGGAGTCGGGGATTGCGGCCGCAACGTCACGGCCCGCCCGGCTGGGAACCAGCGGGTCGGCTCGGCCGTGGATGACCAGCGTCGGTGTCGCAATTGAGAGCAACTCCGGGGTGCGGTTGCCGGAGGCCATGATTGCCATCAGCTGCCGTGCCGTGCCGGCTGGGTAGAAGCATCGGTCGTAGGAGCGGGAGGCGCGCTCGCGGATCCGCCCGGGGTCCGGGGGGAAGCCCGGCGATCCGATCACAGTGAACGTCCGGATCGCGCTCTCGATGAAGTCCTCACGGGTTGAAGCCGGCGGCTGAAGCAGGATCCGTAGCGCCTGCGGTCGTGGCGTTGTTGAGAGCTTCCGTTGGCCGCTCGAGGACATGATCGAGCAGAGCGAGAGCACCCGGTCAGCCTTGGTCGCGGCGAGCTTCTGAGCGATCATTCCACCCATCGAGGCGCCGACGAGGTGGGCTCGCTCGATGCCGAGCTCGTCCAGCAGCCCGGCGGCATCACCGGCCATGTCGTCGAGGTCGTAGACGGCGGACCGGGTCCTGCCGAGCATCCCGGCGTTGAGGTTGACCCGGCCGCTGCATTTCGACGAGAGCCCAACGTCGCGGTTGTCGAAGCGGATCACATGGAAGCCCCGATCCGCGAGCAGTCGACAGAAGTTCTCGTCCCAGCCCAGCAGCTGCATACCGAGCCCCATGATTAGAAGGATCGTCTCGTCCGAGCGCCGGCCGAACTCCTCGTAGCAAACCGCGATCCGGCCGACCTTCACGAGTAGCTCATCGCCGGACTGGGTGGGGGCCAGCGCCTGTTCCATTCGGGGCAAGCTAGCAGTGAGGCTTGCGCTGCCCCCACCCTTGATCGATGCCCGGCGCCCGATGGGATTATGCTCGGGGCATGACATCGAGCGGCAAGGAAGCCTCCCAGGAGGAAGGCTCCCAGGAGTCGAGCCGGCGCCGGGTGCTGGTCGCCGAGGACGGCTCAATGCTCCGGACTGCTCTGATCCGGCTGCTCGACGAAGCCGACTACGAGATCGAGGCGGTACCCGATGGGGCGGAGGCGCTGATGCTTCTCTTGGCGGAGGCGGCTGAACCGTTCGATCTGTTGATCGCCGACATCGTCATGCCGGGACTCAGCGGCGTGGAGTTGGTCCGCCGCATGCGCGAGCTGATGAGCAATCCGCCGCCGGTCCTCTACATGTCGGGCGACGTCAGGCCCGCTCTCAATGACGCGGCTGGGACGATTGGCGGCGACCTGATGCTCGCCAAACCCTTCGCCGCCGAGCAGCTTCTCGAGGCGATCGAGACAGTGCTGGAATAAGCCCCCGGGCCCTTCGAGAGGCTGCGGCTGCTCGGGACGGTCCACTAGCCTGCTATGTCGCCCGGAGCCTAGGCGTTCGTGACGGCCCGGCGGCAGCCCGAAGCCATGCTCCAGCGGATACGGAACTTCTATCTGACCCCACGCCAGTACCTGTTCGTCGCTGTGGCGGCGCTCGGGGCGCTGGTTCTGATCGTATTCACGGGCGCGGCCGTCCGCCTCACCGGATCCGGCCTCGGCTGTCCCGATTGGCCGAAGTGCTACGGCGGCACGATTCCGCCGGGTGAGTTCCACGCCCTGATCGAGTACGGGAACCGGCTCCTGACCGGATTCGTCGGCATTGCCGTGATCGCCGCCAGCGTTCTCGCCTGGCGCCGCCTTCCCTACCGCTGGCACCTGGCCGTGCTCGGGGCGTTGCTTCCGCTGGGCGTGATCGGCCAGGCTGTGCTGGGAGCGCTGGTCGTCGAGTTCCACCTCGCCCCGGAGCTGGTGATGGGGCACTTCATCCTCTCGATGTTGCTCCTCGACGCCGCCTTCGCGCTCGTCTGGCTCGCCCGCTACGAGTCCGGTGAGCGGCGGCGCTCGAGCGACCGCTGGGGCGTCTGGGCCGTTCGTGCGCTGATCCCATTCGGGCAGCTGACGATCATTGCCGGCACGATGAGCACGGCCGCCGGCCCCCACGCCGGCGCCAGCGAGGGGCAACTGGTCGAGCGCTTCGACTTCCGCGGCGGCGAGACGCTGCAGTGGCTGGTCGAGCGCCACTCGGCGATAGCGGCGAGCTTTGGCATCGCCGCGATCGGGGTCTGGCTCTACCTGCGGCGCGAGGGAGGCGATCCCCGCGCCCGTCGTCCCCTTGGTGTTGTGATCGCGCTGCTGGCAACCCAGGGCGCGGTCGGCGGCCTACAGTGGGCGCTCGAGTTACCGGCCGAGATCGTCTGGGTGCACGTCAGCCTCGCCACAGTCACCTGGGTGACGATGCTTTGGACCGTGGCTACTGCGGGGCAGCTGGAGCCGCGCCCAGCGCCGGCCCAGTCGGCGGCTGCCCTGGCTGATGCCTAGAGGCCGCGCGGGTGGCGGGCCTTGTAGTTCTCAGGCGTGGAGCGCATCTGCTTGCTCCAACCCGGGCCGTTGCCCTTGACCATCGAAGTATCGAAGCGGAGTCCGGCCACGACCATGTAGGCGTGGCCGCTTGCGCCGTAGACGGTGATCCACTGGCCCTTGCGCTTCTGGCCGTAGCGAGCCAGGCCGCTGGAGTCGAGCGGCGTGTTCAGCAGCTTGGCTCCGTGCAGCGCGTAGCTGACGGCGCCGGAGCAGTCGTAGCCCCGGTCGTTCCACTTGCCGTGTCCGCCGCCCCACCTGTAGGGCTTGTTGCGGATCTTGTTCGCCGAGGCGATCACCCTCTGGACCCGCTTCGGTGCTTCGGCGGGCGCAACCGCCTTGCCCTTGACGAGCTTCGCCTTGCTGCCGGCAACGGTCTCGGAATTGGCTCCCTCGCCGTCGGGGTTGACGCCGCCTGAGGCGGACGCCGAGGCGATCGGGATCAAGAGGAGGGCGAGCGCCATGGCGGTGGCTAACCCGATTGCGCGGCTGCGGTGAACTGATGTGGGCACGGTGAAGGTCTCCTTCGTCGGCCTACGGGGTTAGCTGACGGGCTGGCGTTTAGGAGTACGCCCCCACCGGATGGTGGGTAAGCCCCAAATCGTGGTTCCCCCGTTCCCCTCCTCGGTGGGAGGGGACTCGGCATTACCTTTGAGGCGAGCATCATACACAACTAACACGATGCTTACATTTCGAAGCGCCGAGCGAGTCCGCGACAGAATTTCGAGCTCAGCGGCGTTTGACCCGGAAGGCGGCCTTCGCCGGCGTCGGGTCGGCCACTCCGGCCAGCGTCGCCCGGACCCGGAACTTGTAGCGGCCCGGACGCAGGCGCTTGTAGCGCTTCGGGCTCTTGCAGTTCTTGAACTTGGCCAGCTTCTTCTCGCGGGCGTTGCGCTTGCCCTTCTTCTTCAGCGAGCACTCAAACGTCGCGCCGGCGGGGGTCGAGTTGAACTTGAAACGGGCCTTGGCGCCGCGCTTGCCGGCCTTCAGCTTGCCCTTCGGCCCGCTCGTAATCTCGGTCTGCGGCGCTTTTGGAGTCGGCGGCGTCGGCGGCGTCGGCGGCTCGAGGCCGCTGACCCGCGCCACCTTCTGCGCGATCTCGAGGCCGACCCAGAGGGTGTTGCCCGGCCCCGCCGTCAGATACCGCGGCCCCGAGGCGGCCGGCAGGCCGCCGAGCGTGGTGAAGGCGCCCGCGGTCGTCAGCCGGCCGAGGTTGCCGGCCGCGAACTGCGCCACCCAATAGGCGCCGTCGGCTCCGAAGGCGAGGCCAAAGGGGTCGCTGAGCGGCGTCGGCGTCAGCAGGGGACTGCCGCCGGGCGTGATCCGGCCGACGTTCTGCGGATCGTCGCCGGGGTCGCTGAAGGCGATCTGGGCGCCGTTGGAGGCAGCGACCTCCTGCGGCATGCCGCCGACGGCGAACGGGGTGATCTCGCTGCCGTCCGTCTTCAGGCTGATGATCCGCTGGCCGGCGAAGTCAGCGACCCAGATCCGGTCCGGTCCGGCAGTGATCCCGCGGGCGCCCATGCCCGCGACTGTGAACGGCGTGGGATTTGCCGGATCGGCGGGTGGGATCCGGAGCACTTTGTCGCCACTCGCCG
>JAQBGG010000123.1:0-65916 GCA_032122625.1 Acidobacteriota bacterium | reverse complement strand
CCTCATACCCGGTGGATCTCGAACAGATTCGTGCCGAGTCCCTGCTCCGGTAGCCCGGCGGTGATCGCGACGAGCTCGCCCTTCTCGGCAACCCCGAGCTCCCGTGCGATCGAGGCCGAGTCGTCGAGCAGCGCCCGCAGGTCGCCCCAGTCGCTGTGGAAGACGCAGCGGACGCCGAACAGCAGATTGAGGCGGCGGACGGTCTCCTTGCGAGGCGAGATCGCGACAACGGGGACGCGCGGGCGCAGCGACGAAACGAGCCTCGCGGTACGCCCGCTGCTGGTCGGGACCATGATCGCCCGCAGCCCGAGCCGGTAGGTGGAGGCGACGGCCCCCTGGGCGACGGCGGCGGCAACGTCGTCGTCTGGGGCATCGACCCGCCCCAGCAGCCAGTTCTCGTATGGGAGGTCGAGCTCGGTCTGTTGGGCGATGCGGTCCATCATCTGCACCGCCTCCAGCGGGTGGTCACCGACCGCTGTCTCCTCCGAGAGCATCACCGCATCGGTCCCGTCGTAGATCGCGTTGGCGACATCGGTCACCTCGGCCCGGGTAGGACGGTCACTGTGCACCATCGAGGCCAGCATCTGGGTTGCCGTGATCACCGGCTTCGAGCGGCTGCCGGCGAGCCTGATCAGGCGCTTCTGGGTCGATGGCATCGACTCGATCGGCAGTTCGATGCCGAGGTCACCGCGGGCGACCATGATCCCGCTGGTGGCCTGGTCGAGGATCGCCTCGGTGCCCTCGAGCGCCTGCGGCTTCTCGATCTTGGCGATCAGCGGGATGTCGGCGCCGCGAGCGCGGATCCGCTCGTTGATCGGGACCAGATCCTCGGCCGTGCGGACGAACGAGACGGCGAGCAGGTCGACCTCTTCGTCGACGGCGAAATCGACCCAGTCCATGTCGGCCGGGCCGGCGGCGGGCATTCCGGTGACAGCTCCGGGCAGGTTGACGCCTTGATGGGAGGAGACCGAGCCGCTCGTCTCGACCTCGCAGACGACCTCGACCTCACCGATCGCGATCGCTCGCAGCCGGACCCGGCCGTCGGCGAGGAAGATCGGGTCGCCGACCTCGACCGCCGAGGGCAGGCCGTCGAAGGAGACCGGCAGGAGCTCCGCGGTGCCGATGCATTCCCGCGTCGTCAGGGTGAGCTCCGTCCCGGAGCGGACCAGCACGACTCCCGACTCGACCTCGTCCAGCCGCAGCTTCGGACCGGGCAGATCCCCGAGGATCCCGACCCACTTGCCGGTTCGCTCCGAGGCCGTGCGGATCCTGGCTATCGTCTCCCGATGCTCGTCGGCGGTGCCGTGCGAGAAGTTGAGCCGGAAGACATCGGCTCCTGCCCGGATCAGCTCAACGAGCATCTCCTGATCGCGCGATGCGGGTCCGATCGTTGCCACGACCTTGGTTCGCCGTTCGGGGATCGGTTCGCTCATCCGTCGCGCTTCCTTCCTGCGAATTCGCTGACCCGTTTCACGAGCCTATGGGTTGGCCCCGGGAGTGAGAAGCCATCGGGCGTCGCGGCGGCGGCCCCCTCGAGCGTCTCCCCCTCCAGGTGTTGGATGAACGGCAGTCGCCAGAGGACGCTAGCGACGATCAGGCCGACCACGACCGAGCTCAGCGCCAGGAACCACTGCCCGGCCGAGAGCAGCGTAAGCTCGAAGAAGTCACGAACCGGCGCCGCCGCGAGGACGAGCGCAAAGAGCGCCCCCAGACCCGAGATCATCGCCAGCATGTAGCTCTGGATCGCGATGTGTTCGCGACCCGGCCCACGCTCCAGCAGGAGAATGAATGCCAGCCCGAGAACGATCAGTGTCGTCGTCGCGGCGGTGCGGCCCTCGTTCAGCGTGCCGCCGAAAATCGCGTCGACGAGGAAGAACGAGAGCAGCGAGCCGACGCCGATGCCCAAGCCCGCGGGTAGGCCAAAGGCCGTCAGCGCCCGCAGCAGCCGACCCCGATAGAGCGGCCCCTCACTCGGGGCCAGAGCCAACACGAACGAGGGGATCCCGATCGTCAGCGTCGCCGCGATCGTCAGCTGCCGGGGCAGAAAGGGGAAGGTAAAGCCGAACAGCGCCGCCGCCAGGATCAGGAAGCCGGCGTAGACCGTCTTCGTCATATAAAGCCGTCCCAGTCGGTGAATGTTGCGGGCGATTCGCCGCCCCTCGGCGACCGCGCGCGGCAGCATTGAGAACTGGTCCCGGAGCAGGACGATGTCGGCGATGCCCTTCGTGATCTGGCTGCCCGAGCCCATCGCCACCGCCAGGCGCGCCTGCTTCAGCGCCGGCACATCGTTGACGCCGTCGCCGATCATCGCCGTGAAGCGCCCGGAGTCGGAGAGAGCGGCGACCAGCGCCTTCTTCTGATCCGGTGTGATCCGGCAGAAAATCGTGTTCTCGTCGGCGGCAGCTGCCAGACCCGCGGGATCGTCCGGCAGCGCCGGGCCCTCGACGACGCCTGCCCCCTCGGGGATCCCCAGCGATTGGGCGACAGCGGTGACCGTGTCGCGGGCGTCGCCGGAGATCACCTTCAGGTCGACCTGCTGCTCGCGCATGAACTCGATCGTCTCCAGGGCGTCATCCCGCAGCGTCTCCTCGAGTACGACGAGCGCTCGCGGCTCCAGCTGGGGCGGCGGGGAGACAGCGGGGTCGTCGGGAAAGCCACCGCGCGCCTCACCGAAGGCGATCACCCGGCGCCCGGCCGCTGCCTGCTCGCTCAGCGTTCGAGCGAGCAGCGGCGGCAAGGCCAGTGACCCTGCGCCGATCAGGACGTCGGGTGCGCCGATCACGTAGCTACGGGCACCGCTGCCGCCGTTCAGCGTCAGTCCGCTCCATTTCCACTTCGACGAGAAAGGCACCTCGCCGCTGACACCCTGTGCCTCGGCGGGGAACGCTTCCGCGATCGTCTCCAACGTCCGGTTGCGCTCACCGGCGGAGGCCGCGAACTGCCCGAGCGCCCGGCACGCGTCACGCTCGCCGCCCTCGGGAGCGACGACCTCGATCAGCTTCAGCGTTCCGTCGGTCAGAGTCCCGGTCTTGTCGACGCAGATCGTGTCGACCGCGGCCAGCGACTCGGTGGCCGAGATCTGCTGAACCAGGGTGTTCTGGCGGGCGAGCCGCATCGCGGCGACCGCGAAGGTGACGCTCATCAGCAGCACCAGGCCCTCGGGGACCAGTGTGATCAAACCGGCCGTCGCCTGTTGGGCGGCCTCGGTGAAGTCGACCCTGCGGACCGAGAGGCCGACCAGCATCACGATTGCCATCGGGACCAGCAATGCCGAGGTCGCCCAGAGCACGCTGTTGATCTCCGTCTGCAAGGGGGAGGGCGGGTGGCGGAACTCCTTCGCCTCGCCGGCGATCCTCTCCGCGTAGCTGTCCTCGCGAACCGCGGTGACGGCGAAGTAGCCCGAGCCGGAGATGCAGAAAGAGCCCGACAGCACTTCGTCGCCGTGATCCTTGCGGATCCCGTCGGCCTCGCCGGTGAGCAGCGATTCGTCCAGAGTCAGCCCGCGCGAGGAGCTGACGGTGCCGTCGGCCACGAGCTGGTCCCCGGGCTCGATCCGAATCGTGTCGGCGGGGACGATTTCTTCGCCCAGCAGCTCCAGCAGCCGGCCGTCGCGGACGACCTTGGCCCTCGGCGCGACGAGCAGCGCCAGGTTGTCGAGGACCTCCTTGGCCTTCAGCTCCTGGCGGATGCCGATCGTCGAGTTGACGATCGCGATCAGGCCGAAGAGCGCGTCGGCGAAAAGTCCCTGGCTGATCACCAGGATGAAGAAGAAGAGAACGATCGCATTGAAGAGCGTGAAGACGTTGGCGATCACGATCGAACGGACCGAGCGCGACGATGAATCCTCCGGCTCGCCCAACTCGCGCAGGCGCCGGTCGGCCTCCGAGGAGGTCAGTCCCAACGGCGCGGTGTCGGCGGTGGCTTCGGGCACGGACTCATTCATACAGATCGGCGCCCGCTCGGCGTTGGTGTGCGTTGACATCCTCGGTGGCTTTAGCGATGATCGAAGTCCAACGGCGCGGGAGGTAATCCGATGAAGTCACACAGCAACCGGCGGCCGTCGCCGGCCTTGATCGTCAGCGTGGTCGCCCTGCTGGTTGCGCTCGGCGGCAGCGCTTACGCTGTGAAGAAGAACAGCGTGCGGTCGAAGAACATCGTCAACGGTGCCGTCAGCGGCAAGGACATCCGCGACGGTGCGGTCAAGGGTAAGCACGTGAACGAGGGCACGCTCAGCTTCCGCTGCCCGTCAGGCACCAAGAAGGTCATCGGTCTCTGCTTCGAGGCCGCGCCCTCCCCGGCGCCGACCCGCTGGGACGACGCGATTGCGGCCTGTGACGTCAAGGGTGGGTACATGCCGACCGTGTCGCAACTCGTCTCGGCTGCGGCTGAGCTGGGAAACGTCGGCACCGCCGGTGAGTCGGAGTGGGTGGATTCGGCCTACGAGGACGGCGGAAACAGGAAGGCCCTGACCGTCAATGCGACCGGGAACATCGCCTACCGCCAGCAGGACGCCGTCCGGCCATACCGCTGCATCAAGCCACTCGGGCTCTAGCCGGGGTCGCGCTAGGGTTCCGCGGCGATGGCGCTCAAGCTTGGACTCAACCTCGGCTACTGGGGCATCGGCCCTCAGGGCGAGGAGGCTGTGGAACTCGTGCAGGCGGCGGAGGGGGCCGGCTTCGACTCCGCCTGGGTGGCTGAGTCCTACGGCTCCGACGTGGTCTCGGTCCTCGCCTGGCTGGCCCCGCAGACGAACACGATCAAGCTCGGCGCCGCGATCATGCAGGTTCCGGCCCGCCCACCGGCGATGGCGGCGATGGCCGGGGCGACGATCGACGCGCTCTCGGGAGGTCGCTTCATCTTCGGCTTCGGCCCCTCGGGTCCGCAGGTCTCCGAGGGCTGGTACGGCGTTCCCTACCCGAAGCCCTGGGGCCGGACCCGCGAGTACATCGAGATCGTCCGGGAGATCATCGCCCGAGAGGGCCCGCTCGAGCATCACGGCACCCACTACGACATCCCCGTGACGAGCGAGGAGGCGACCGGTCAGGGCAAGGCGCTGAAGCTCAACTTCCACCCCATCCGCAAAGAGATCCCGGTCTTCGTCGGTGCGATCGGTAGCAAGTCCGTCGAGCTGGCGGCCGAGATCTGCGACGGCTGGATCCCGGCGTTCTGCGACCCGGAGCGGATCGAGGAGGTCTGGGGGGAGAACCTTGCCGCAGGCTTCGAGAAGGGCGGCAGAAGCCGCTCCGACCTCGAGGTCAGTCCGACGATCTCCGTCGCGATCGACGGCGACCTCGAGAACGCGCGCAACCTCGTCCAGGCGTCGCTGCTGCTCTACCTCGGTGGGATGGGCTCGAAGCAGAAGAACTTCTACGTCGAGCTCAGCGACCGCTTCGGCTACGGCGACGAGGCCCGCCACGTCCAGTCCCTCTACCTCGACGGCAAGCGCGAGGAGGCCTACGAGGCGATCCCGCAGGAGCTGGTCTCGGCGACCTCGCTGATCGGTACCGAGGAGGAGGTCGGGGAGCGTCTGCAGCGGATCGAGGCAGCCGGAGTCGACAGGCTGATCGTCTCGCTCGCTCACTTCGACCCGGCACAGCGCCGGCACTCGATCGAGCGTCTTGCGGCCTTGGCCGGTCTGCAGGCTCCCGCCTGAGCCGGACCTGCTGACCGCGCCTTGACGCGCACCGATCTATAACTGCGCATATGCCCGATCTAGGCGAAGGGGCGGTTTTCGCAGGCCATCGGATTGAGGGCGTCGCAGGACGCGGCGGTATGGGCACCGTTTACCGGGCCACCCACATCGTGCTCGATCACATGGTCGCCCTGAAGGTGATCGCCCCCGACCTCGCCGACGACGACTCCTTCCGCGAGCGCTTCAAGTCCGAGTCCAGGATCGCCGTCTCCCTGCGGCACCCGAATGTGGTCCCGATCCACCACGCCGGGGAGGAGCAGGGCCTGCTGTTCGTGACGATGGACCTGATCGACGGCCCCGACCTGCGCAAGCTGCTCACCGCACGCGGTCCCCTGGAGCCGGCCGAGGCGATCTCGATCCTGGAGCAGGTCGCCGCCGCGCTCGACGTCGCCCACTCGCGCGGCCTCGTCCACCGCGACATCAAGCCAGGCAACATCCTGATCGAGGCCCGCACCGGGGTTGACCACGCATATCTGACCGACTTCGGCCTGACCAAGCGGATGGATCAGGCGACCGAGGTCAGCGCTCTGACCAGCACCGGTGCCTTCGTCGGCACCCTCGACTACGTCGCGCCGGAGCAGATCCGCGGCGAGCGTCTCGATGCTCGCACCGATGTCTACGCGCTCGGCTGCGTGCTCTACGAGATGCTTGCGGCGGCTGCCCCGTTCGCCGAGCGGGAAGAGAAGGTGGCGAAGATCTACGCCCACCTGCAGGACGTCCCCACGCCGCTCGAAGGGCGAGCAGCCGCGCTCAACGACGTGATCACAAGAGCGTTGTCGAAGGAGCCCGACGATCGCTACCCGTCGGCCGGGGATCTTGCCCGAGCCGCGGACGCAGCGCTCGCCGGCGGCCGGGTGGCCGAGGCCGAGCGCAGCGTCGCCACGGGCCCGGCGGCACCGACGATGGCTTACGAGACGCCCGGACCGGGGCCGACCGAGCCGGCGATCCCGATCGAGGCGGCGGCTGAGTCAAAACTGCCCCCGGTATCCGATCCTGAGCCGGCCGCCAACTCAGAGACCTCCGAGGCGCCGACGGTCCTACCCGGAACGCCGACGGTCGAGTCCAAGATCGCGGCAGGCGAGGCGAGCGCGCCGCCGCCCACACTTGCCGAGCCGAGATCTGAACCGGCGGCAACCGCGGCCGAGACCGCGGCTACCCCTCCTCCCCCCAGCCGGCACAGCGGGCGCCGCCGCGGCCTCCTCCGCCTCGCCGGGGGCGCGCTGCTCGTCGCGGCGATCGCCGGCGCCGCCGTGCTGATCCTCGGTTCCGGGAGCGATCCGTCGACCACCGATCCCAAGGGTTCGGGCGGCGCGGGCGGAGGCGGCGCGAGCTCCGACCCGGTGGCCAGGGTGCAGGGCGGCGGCGTGCCCGGGGGGAAGTTGCCGGTCGGCGTCGCGGTCGCCGGTAACCGCGTCTTTACGGCCGATCGCACCGGTGGCCAGGTCCTGCTCGGTAACGCCAGTACACGGGAGGGCATCAGGTCCGTGTCTACCCGGGAGAATCCGGAGGACCTGATCGTCGAATCCGGCGCGCTCTGGGTCACGGTGCCCAAGGCCAACTCCGTGATTCGGATGGAAACCGACCTCTCGAATCCGCAAGAGATACAGGTCGGCACCGATCCAAATGGGATTGCCGCGGCCGACGGCTCGATCTTCGTGACCAACTTTGAAGAGGGCGATGTCTCGCGGATCGATTCGGCCAATCCCTCGATCGAGGCTGAGCGAATCGAGATCGAGGCGGCCAACCCGCACGGCATTGCCGTCGCGGACGGGGTGCTCTGGGTCACCGATCGAGCCGAGAACGAGCTGATCCGATACGACCTCGGAACCGGTGAGCGCAGGTCCGTCGGGGTCGGTCTCAATCCGAAAGGCGTTGCGGTGAGCGACGGCGTCGTCTGGGTTGCAAACGCCGACGAGGGCACGGTCAGCTTGATCGGCGAAGCGGACCTCGAGCCGATCGGCGAGGCGGTCGAGGTTGGTGGTCAGCCGAGGGCGGTCGACGTCTTCGACGGCAAGGTTTGGGTCTCCAACGGAGACGACGAGAGCGAAGAGCTCGGTGCCAAGGATGGCTGGCTCTCGGTCTTCGACGCCACGACGCAGAAACTGATCGAGAAGAAGCTCGTCGTCGGTGGCTCGCCGGAGGGCCTTGGCGTCGGCGAAGGGCGGGTCTGGGTCGCGACCGGGCCGGAGGGCACGGTCCGCGCGATCAAGCCCGGCTGATTCAGCCCGTGATCGCGACCGCGACGAGCAGATAGATCGCAATCGAGAGCAGGTCTTGGAGCACGGTTGCCAGCGGCCCCGAGCCGAAAGCGGGATCGAAGCCGAGGCGCTGCAGCGCAAACGGCAGCGCCATGGCGATCGAAGTGGCCGTCGAGCAGGCCGCAGCGAGGGCGATGCCGACGGCGAGCGCGACCTCGCCGTCCCCCCAGCCGATCAGCGCGAACGGGATGAAGGCGGCGCCAACCAGCAGGCCGATCGCGATTCCGCTGAGCAACTCGCGGCGCACGGCTTTGCGCCAACTGACTCCGGTGGCGAGGGCGCGGATGATCAAGGCCTCGGTCTGCGTGCCTACCGCGTCCGCCATATAGACGACGGCGGGCAGGAAGAACGCAATCAACACCTTCTCGCTGAGTTGCTGTTCGAAGCCGGCGACGAGGGTCACCGAGGCCATTGCCCCGATCAGGCCGATCAGAAGCCACGGCAGCCGGTGCCAGATCCGTCGCGTCACCCGCTCCTCGGCCGCCCGGCGGGCGCGCCTGCTCCCGTGCAGGAATCCGCCGATTCGGGCGAGGTCCTCGTCGTGCTCATCGAGCAGTACCTCGAGCATCCGGTGGGGCGGGATCAGACCCACGAAGTGGCCGTCTCCGTCGATCACGGGGAGCGCGGTGACCCCCCGGGCGCTCATCTCGTGAGCGGCGCGCTCCTGGTCGGTGTCGGGGCTGATCGCCGGTGGGTTGGGATCCATAAGGCTCTCGATGCGCGTCCCCGCTTCCGCCACCAACAGGCTGGCGATCGGGACGATCCCGACGAGGCGCTCGCCCTCGAGCACCGCCACCGCGTTCGCGGTCTCGAACCTCTCGCCGACCAGCGATGCGCGGATCTCGCCGACGGTTTGGCCCGGCGACGCCCGGGGTACCCGTCGACTCGTGTGCTCAGCGGCAACTCCCAGCAGCGCGTCGGCCGCGCTCAGTGCTTCGAACTCAGTGGTGTCGGTGAGGTCTTCAGCCTTCATCGGGCGTCCATCTTCGCCCCGGGCAGGCGGGTCGGCATCCGTAGAAACGACGAGACCCCCGCTCTCGCGGGGGCCTCGCCTTCCCTCGGTGTCCCTTCCCTGGGACTGATGGAGCCTGACTCGGACTACTACTTGACTTTGCCCTCGAGCAACATCCAGCAGCCGTCGGTGTCCTCGTAGGTCCGGTAGCCGTCGCTCTTCTTCAGCGGGGGGCTGTAGAGGAGGGTGTTGGGGCCGCCGGAACTGCACCGCAGGGTGCTCGTCTCCTTGGTCTTGATCGCCAGCCGCTGACCCTTCTTGATCGGCACCTGGACCTTGAACTTCTCGACCTTGTAGACGTCGTCGTCCCAGTTCTGCTGGTCCTGGCCGTCGTAACTGATCTTGGGGCCGTTGTAGGCGAGCTTGCTGTGGCCGTCGAACGTGGTCTTGACGACCTGGAGCTTGAAGGCTCCGGCCTCGCCGGCGATCAGCTTCAGCTTCCTCAGCGTCCCGGTCTTCGGCGACTTCTCGCCGCCCGGGTTGCCGTAGGCCTCGCCCATCACCCAGGTGCACTTGCCGCCGGGGTTGGCATCGCACTTATGGGCCGTCCCGGCGTTCGAGGGCTGGACGTTCGAGTTGAGGTCCGAGCCGAACGAGGACGCGGCCTGTGCGCTGCCGGCGCCGATCGCGATTGCGATCAGGGCCGCGACCAGGGTCAGCAGGGCGGCAACGGCGCCCCGGCCGCCGGTGGCGGCGCGGTTGGTCTTGGTGATCGTGTTGGTTGTGGAGCGGATCATGTTGGTTCCCTTCGGTTTGTTTTTGCTGAGGCCGGGCTTCGTTTTGCGCCGGCAAGGGAAAGATCGCCCGGATCGGCCCGCCAAACCAGGGGCCCTGAGGGGGTACTGAGCAGGCCTCCGGGGTGGTCTCTTTGACACCTTGGGGTGAGGTCGGAGGGCGCGAATGGGGCCGGCTCGGATAGGCTGCGCGACCGCCCATGCGGATTGGCGTTCCCAAAGAGTCCGTCGAAGGTGAGAAGCGCGTCGCGCTGATTCCTGACACGGTCGAGAGCCTCGTTGGCAACCAACTCACCGTTGTGGTCGAGTCCGGTGCCGGCGTCCTGGCCGGACATCCCGACTCCGAGTACAGCGAGGCCGGGGCCGAGATCGGCTCCGCCGCCGACGCCTACGGATCGGGCATAGTTCTCCGGGTCAACCTGCCGACGCCCGACGAGATCGCCCGGATCGGCAGCGGCAGCGTGATCGTCGGCTTCCTCTCACCATTGACGTCCGGCGAGACCACCAAGGCCCTGGCGGCGGGCAACCTGACCAGCTTTGCGATCGAGTCGATCCCGCGAATCACGCGCGCGCAGGCGATGGACGGCCTCTCATCGCAGGCCAACGTCGCCGGCTACGCATCGGCGCTGCTCGCCGCGCGGGAGTGCGGTCGCTTCTTCCCGATGATGACCACCGCTGCCGGCACCGTGAAGCCCGCCCGGGTGATGGTCCTGGGCGCGGGAGTCGCCGGCCTACAGGCGATCGCGACGGCCAAGCGACTCGGCGCCGTAGTCAGCGGGTTCGACATCCGCCGGGCCGCCTGGGAGCAGATCGCCTCGCTCGGTGGCCGGCCGTTCGAGCTCGACTTCATTCCCGACGCCGAGGACGAGGGCGGTTACGCCCGCCCCTTGACCGAGGAGGAGGACGAGCAGGTCCGCGAGGCCCTGGCCGAGAACGCCGGCAAGCAGGACGTGATCATCACCACCGCTCAGATTCCCGGTCGCAAGGCGCCGATCCTGATCACCGAGCAGGCTGTCCACAACATGGCTCCAGGGTCGGTGATCATCGATCTCGCAGGCGATTCCGGCGGCAACTGTGAGCTGACGCGAGCGGGCGAGACGGTCGAATCCGGCGGCGTCAAGATCATCGCCCCCCGCAACCTGACCTCCGACATGGCGACCCATGCCTCACAGCTCTACGCGAAGAATCTCGAGAACTTCATCGATCTGATCACGGCCGAGGGCGAGCTCGCGATCGACTTCTCCGACGAGGTCGTCGCCGGTGCCTGCATCACCCACGAGGGCAAGGTCCGCAACGAGCGGGCCGCGGCCGCCGCGGGACTCAGCGCCGAGCCCCCAACCCCTGAGCCCGAGCCGGAGCCCGAGCCACCAATCGCCGACGCCGAGGAGAGTGATTCCTGATGGATCTGATCGGTGAGCTGACGATCTTCGTCCTCGCCGCCTTTGTCGGCTTCGAGGTGATCTCGAAGGTGCCGGCGACCCTGCATACGCCGCTGATGTCTCAGACCAACGCGATTCACGGCATCGTCGTTCTCGGCGGTCTGCTCGTGATCGGCTACTCGGAGACGCTTCTCACCGACGTGATCGGCTGGATCGCGATCTTCTTCGGCACCGTCAACGTCGTCGGCGGCTTTCTCGTCACCGACCGGATGCTGGGGATGTTCGTTCGCAAGCCGAAGAAGGCCGCGGACGATTCCTCCACTCCGCGTTCGGGCTCGTCCGGAGGTGAGTCGTAGTCATGGCGCTCGGCGCGCTCTCACTCGACTCCGACTTCCTCGCGGTTTGCTACATCGCGGCCTTCGTCCTGTTCATCCTCGGCATCCGCCAGGGCACCTCTCCGACGACCGCGCGCCGCGGCAACATGATCGCCGCCGTCGGTATGGCGATCGCTGTCGCTGCCACGCTGGCCACCGACGTGATCGGCAACTGGGGGATCATCCTCAGCGCGATCGGTGTTGGTACCGCCGTCGGCTGGGTTGTTTCCTCCCGTGTGGCGATGACCGACATGCCGCAGATGGTCGCTCTCTACAACGGCCTCGGCGGCGGCGCCGTCGCCTTGATCGCCTGGTCGGAGTTCCGCCATATCGCTGACATTGGTGGCATCTACGACCTCGAGGTCTTCATTCCGATCCTCTTCTCGATGGTCGTCGGCTCGATCTCCTTCTGGGGCTCGAACATCGCCTTCGGCAAGCTCCAGGGGGTCCTCCCGCAGCGGTCCGTCAGCCTGCCCGGCCAGCAGTTCATCAACGCGATCCTCCTGCTTGGGCTGATCACCGCCTGTGTGGTGATGGCGATTGACAACGAGTCGCCACCCGAGGGCCTGTTCGTCGCTTGCTTGATCGCCGCAGCCCTGCTCGGCAACTTCTTCGTCCTGCCGATCGGCGGCGCTGACATGCCGGTGGTGATCTCGCTGCTGAACGCGTTCACCGGCCTCGCCGCTGCCGCGGCCGGGTTCTCGCTCGACAACACCGCGCTGATCGTCGGCGGCACCCTGGTCGGGTCCTCGGGCACGATCCTCACGATGGAGATGGCGACCGCGATGAATCGATCGGTCGGCAACGTCCTCTTCGCCGGCTTCGGAGGGGCGCCGGCGGCTACGGGTGGCGCCGGCGAGGAGCGACCGTACCGCTCGATCGGGGCCCAGGACGCGGCGATCGCCCTGGCCTACGCCGACAGCGTCGTGATCGTGCCCGGCTACGGCCTCGCCGTCGCCCAGGCCCAGCACGCGGTCGCTGAGATGGCGGATGAGCTCGAGAGGCGCGGCGTCGAGGTCCGCTACGCGATCCATCCCGTCGCCGGCCGGATGCCCGGGCACATGAACGTCCTCCTCGCTGAGGCTGACGTCGATTACGAGAAGTTGATCGAGATGGACGACATCAACCCCGACATGCCCCGCACCGACGTCGCCGTCGTGATCGGCGCCAATGACGTCACCAACCCCGCCGCCAAGAACGACCCCGACAGCCCGATCGCCGGGATGCCGATCATCGAGACCCACGAGGCTCAGCAGGTGATCGTGATCAAGCGCTCGATGAGTCCCGGATTCGCCGGCATCGACAACGATCTCTTCTACCTCGACAAGACCGCGATGCTGTTTGCCGACGCCAAGAACGCCGCCCAGGAGATCGCCTCCGAGATCACCGAGCTGTAGGTGCTCTAGCTATTCGGGGGCCGCTCGGTGCGGCGCACGCGTGGTGTCAGCCAGCCGATCAAGACACCGAGCAGGATCGCGAAGATCAGGGCCAAGAAGAGCGGCAGCTCTGTGGTCGAGAAGAGGAACGTGACGCTCGTCTTCTCGGTGTTCTGGATGACGAAGATCAGGGCCAGGATCGCGAGCCCGGAGGCGAGGTAGAAGCGCCAACTGCGGCCCTTGTCGCCCTGCGCCCCGATCGGATCCTGACTCTTCTCAGCCATCGCCGGGTGAGGCTACCACCGCGAATCGGTTTCGGGGCCCCTCTCGGCAGTTCGGCGCGGCGATTGGCACAGTCGGCCACACACCGGCGCACGGCCGCCTCGTAGCGTCGGCCCCATGCTTCGCAGGGGTCCCTCCGAGCATGGGCAGGCGACCGTCGAGTACGTCGGCCTCGTGCTGGTGGTCGCGGCGCTCTTCGGGACGATGCTCGCTGTCACCGGCCTCGCGGCCGAGGCCGCACGTCTCGGTGGCCTGCTCGCTCAGAAGCTGGTCTGCGCGGTGCGGCTCCCGGTTTCCTGCTCGCCGCCGGCCGATCAACTTCAGCGGGCCTACGGCGCCGGCGTTGCGAGATTGCTGCGCCGTCACGCGCCCACCGTGCGCTTCGAGGACGGCGGGTACGTCTCGCTCCCGGTGGATCCCCGGGTCTGTAGGGATCGCGCCTGCGCCGACACCAGCGAGCGCGGCAGGCTCGGGCGCTCGTTTGCACAGCTGCCGGCGACCGCTTTCGTCCACGTCGTCGATTGCAGCGAGGGGGCCGGCACCGCCGGCTACGACTGCTCCGGCCCGCGGGCCGGCTACCTCTATCTCCAGTACTGGCTCTATTACCCCGATTCAGCGACGAGGCCGTTCGGTAGCCAGGGCTATCACCGCGACGACTGGGAGAGCGTGCAGATCAGGGTAGGAGGCGATCATCTGGTGGAGTCCCGGGCGAGCTCGCATCACGGCTACAACTACGACGCCGATCCGGTCTCCGATCTGGGGGCGATCAAGCTCGGCCCCCTCTCGGTCGATACGCGGGCCCCCGCCTGGGGGCCGGCGAGTGGCTTCGTCTGGGTCTCGTCCGGCTCGCACGCGGGTCGCGTCGTGGGTGAGGATGGGTTCTTTCGCTCGGTGCCTGCCGGCCGTCTGCGGCTGCTGCCGTTGGAGCCGGCGCTGGGCTCGTTCGGTGAGCTCGACTTCGAGATCGTGCCTCCCTGGCAGAAATCGGTCTGGAGCGATCCCGAGCACACGGGAACCTAGATCAATGATTCCGCCGCCCGGCTCCCTGCTCGAAAGCTGTCCGAAATGTCCGCCGCTGTAGGGTTTTGGGATCGCGGCGTTGGCCCAGGCAACGAACAAACGGGAGATCGCCGAGCGGCTCACGGCCGCTCGCAAGCGGACGTTGATGCTTGTTGAGCCGCTCAGCGAGGAGCAGCTCAACACCGTCTATTCAGAGCTACTGAGCCCGATCGCCTGGGACCTCGGGCATATCGCCAACTTCGAGGAGCTCTGGCTCGTACAGACGATCGGGGGCCTGGAGCCGCTCGACGGTGAGCTCGGTCGGTTCTACGACGCGATCGAGACCCCACGCAGGACCCGCAACGAGTTGCCAATACTGCGGGGAGACGCGCTCCGGCGATACATGGCGGATGTCCGCGAGCGGGCGCTGGAGGTGCTGGATCGGGCCACCCTGGACGACGGCGAAGATCCCTTGCTCAAGGACGGGTTCGCCTACGAGATGCTGATTGCGCACGAGTATCAGCACCACGAGACCATGCTGCAGCTGCTGCAGAGGGTCGACGGCTATCCCTGCCCCGGCAAACGCGCTCGAAGAACCGGTGGTTCCATCGCCAAAGGGCCGGAGACGGTCGAGGTAGGGGGCGGGCGATTCTCGATCGGGGCGCCCGCGACCGGCTTCGCCTACGACAACGAGCGGCCCTCCCACAGCGTCGATATCGAGGGCTTTCTGATCGACCGGACGCCGGTCACGAACGGGGCCTTCGCCGAGTTCCTCGGCGATACCGCTGCGGCGGCGCCTGAATACTGGGAGGCTGATGGAAACGGTTGGATGACCACCACCTTCGGAGCCCGGGCGCCGCTCGACGCGCAGGCGCCGGTCGTTCACGTCAGCTGGGAGCAGGCCGATGATTTCGCCCGCTGGGCGGGCAAGCGCTTGCCGACCGAGGTCGAGTGGGAGGCGGCCGCCGCCGGCGCCGACCCCGCGGTCGCCAATCTCGATCAGCTCGGCTACGGCTGCGATCCGATCGGCTCCGGCGCGGAGGGAGCGTCCGACTGCGGCGCCGTGCAGATGCTCGGCGATGTCTGGGAATGGACCAGCTCGACCTTCCGTGGCTATCCCGGGTTTTGCGCCTTTCCCTACCCCGAGTACTCCGAAGTCTTCTTCGGCGATCAGTACCGGGTCCTGCGAGGTGGTTCGTGGGCGACCGCGCGTCAGGTGCTCCGGCCGTCGTTCCGAAACTGGGACTATCCGGTCCGGCGCCAGATCTTCTCCGGCTTCCGATGCGCGAGCGACGGATGAGCCGGTTCGGCCGGATCTTGAAACGAATCGATCCGTTCGTGGTCAGAGCGCGTAGTGACTACCGATGGCCGGAGAGGAACCGCTGAGCCGATGGAGCCGATCGCCACCGACGAGGTACTGATCGATGTGCGCCTGGATCAGGACGGGCCGGTCTCCAACCTCGCGCTCGACGCTCGCCGTGGGCTCACGGCCGCCTTCAAGGAGCTACCGCCGAAGTACTTCTACGACGAGCTCGGCTCGCAGCTGTTCGAGCAGATCACCGAGCTACCCGAGTACTACCCGACGCGGACCGAGCGCAAGATCCTCCGGGACCAGGGAGCGGCGATCGTCGATGCCGCCGACCCGGAATGCCTGATCGAGCTCGGTAGCGGCTCCGCCTCCAAGACCCGCGCCCTGCTTGACGCGATGCGGGATCGTGGCTCGCTGCACACCTACGTGCCGGTCGACATCTCCGAGGAGATCACCCGCCAGACTGCGATCGAGCTGATCGGTGAGTACCTCGGTCTGCGCGTGCACGGTGTGATCTGCGATTTCGACACCGACCTCGAGCGCCTGCCGGGGTGGGGTCAGCGCCGGATGATCGCGTTCCTCGGCGGCACGATCGGCAATTTCGCCCCGGCAAAGCGGATCTCGTTCCTCTCGCGGATCGGCAAGATGCTGGGCCCGCAGGACACGCTGCTGCTGGGCACCGATCTGGTCAAGGACCCGGCCCGCCTCGAGGCCGCCTACAACGACTCGGCCGGCGTCACGGCGCGCTTCAACAAGAACGTTCTCACTGTGCTCAATCGGGAGCTCGGTGCCGACTTCGACCTCGACGCTTTCGAGCACCACGCCTTCTACGACCGCGAAAACGAGTGGATCGACATCCGGCTGCGATCGCTCTGCAGCCAGCGCGTCTCGGTGCCGGCGTTGTCGCTGGAGGTCGGCTTCGAGGAGGGCGAAGAGATGCGCACCGAGATCTCCTGCAAGTTCACCCTTCAGAGCCTCGAGCGTGCCTACGCCGAGGCCGGACTTGAACTGGTCGAGTTCTGGACCGACCCCGAGGAGCAGTTCGGGCTGAGCCTCGCCCGTGCCGACTGACGGGGCTCGGATCAGCGCGGCTTGACCGAATAGACGTCGAGATCCTTGGGGGCCCCCTTGGCGCGAAACATCAGCTTGCGCTTTGTCCGGTAGCGCTCCTCATCGAGGCTCTCGCGGACCGTTCGCGAGACCAACAGCTCGCCGCCCTTGGCAGCCTGCGCCACGCGGGCAGCGATGTTGACGTCGATGCCGACGTAATCGCGTCCCACCCGTCGCGGCAGGCCATGGTGGGCGCCGGCCCGCATGCTCGGTCGTGCGCCGGCAACCTCCAGTCCCTCGACGTCGGCCTGTGCCTGCAGGGTGCCGGCGACGGCGTCCGCGGGGTCGAGAAAGGTCACCATCGCACCGTCCCCGAGCCGCTTGACGACGCGACCGCGATGAGCCTCCATTGCCGGCGTCAGCGCTTCGTCGACCGCCCGCAGCAGCTCCGTCGCAGCCTCGTCTCCGGCCTCGAGCGCCCAATCGGAGAAGTTGACGAGATCGGTGAAGACGATCGTCAACTCCGTCTCCCCGCGCTCGCTCCAGCTGCCGGCGGCGACCGCCTCGTAGACCTGCAGGGCGCCGAGGCCGAGTTCCCGGAGGGCGCTGGGTCGGTCGGCGCTGACCTCGGCGAGCCGGCGGCCGAGCTGCTGGGAGGGGTGCTCGCCGCTGGTCGAAAGCGAATCGCCGAAGGAGCTGTCCCCCGGCAGGATGCGTCGCATCGCCCGCGCGATCGAGGCAAGGCGGTCGCCACCTGTGTCCTCCTCGAGCGAGAGGATCTCGAGCTCCGCATCGTGGTTGAGGTCCTCCGGCCCGTCCTCCCGCTCCTCCTCCGGCTGCTCTGGGATCTCGTTCAACGGGAGGCCGGGCCCAGCGACTTGATCAGATCGACGATCCCGTCGGGCTGGGTGATCGGTGTCAGGACCGGCAGGGTGATACCTCCGGCGACGAAGCGGTCGAGGCGCTCACGCATCTGCTCGGGCTCACCGAGGATGAAGATTTCCTCGATCAACTCCCAGGGCGCCGCGGCCAGGGCGCGGTCTCGGTCCTTGGCGTTCCAAGCATCGACCATTTCATCGATCGCCGGGCCGTGCCCCAGCCATCGGAAGAAACTCTCATAGACCGGCACCGTCGCGTAGGAGGCGAACATCAAGCGGGCCAGCCCCTCGACCTGCTCGCGGGGGCCGGGCAGGCAGAAGAACCGGCAGAGCAGCTCGAACCCCTCGGGCGCCTCGGCCAGTGGTGCGACAACCTGGGGCAGTCCCGATAGCGGCAGGAAGTTCGTAAACGCACCATCCGCCTTCTCCGCGGCCATCGCCAGCATCCGGCCGCGCAGCGCGGCGACGATGATCGGGACCTTCGACTCCGGCGGTCGCTCCAGCTTGAAGCCGCCGCCGGCGCGCTCGCCGGCGAGCGCGGGCCGTAGGAAGTCGATCGTCTCCGAGACCCTGCTCAACGGCCTGCGGAACTCGATCCCGTTCCATCGTTCGACGATCACGTTCGAGGAGGACCCGATCCCCAGGGCAAAGCGGCCCCCGCTCGCATCGGCGAGCGCCGCTGCCTCCATCGCGAGCAGAGCGGGTCCGCGCTGAAAGACGCCGACCACGCCGGTCCCGAGGCGCATCCGCTCGCTCCAATTCGCCGCCAGCGCCAGCGGCGTGAATCCGTCGGGGCCCTGGGTTTCCCCGGACCATACGTCCGTATAGCCCGCCGCCTCTGCTGCCCTGATCGCCGGCTCGAGCTCACGCAGCCCGAGACCTGGAAGCGGCACCGTCAATCCCCAGCGTTGGTCGCCATCACTCATTGGCGCGAGGCTAGCCGACCGGTGCCGTCGCGGCCTCGGCCCTCAACACTTCCCCGGTGCAAACACGCGGCCGGGTGCTATAGGCTCGCTCGCGGTATGGATTTCTCCAAGTTGTCGCGCTGGGAGGTGGTTGGGGCTGTCGCCTCGCTGATTCTCGTGGTCAGCTTGATCTTCCTTCCCTGGTATGACCTCAGTGACAACCCGGAGCGCGTCGCGGGCAACGGCTTCATCTGCGGCACCGGCGAGTTCAGCTGCACGGGCTGGGAGACGTTCCCGATCCTGCGGTGGCTGCTGCTGCTCACGGCATCGGCGCCGTTGATCCTCGCCTACATCGTCGTCCGCGGCCACAAGCTCTCCTGGGCCCCCGGCGAGTTGACCATGGTCGCCGGCTTCACCGCCTTCGTGCTGATTCTTTACAACGGGGTCATCGATCCCCCCGGCGCCGGCATCGAGGAGATCGGGATCACCAAGCAGATCGGCTACTACGTCGCGCTGCTCTCCGCCCTCGGAGTTTCCGCCGCCGGAATCATGCGAGCGGTCGAGGCGCAAAAGGGCAGTGTGCGCAAGACCCCCGGCACGGTTTAGAGCCGTTGCCTCGCCGCCCCTGAGACGTGGCGTCTTATAGGTTGGACGCATGGGAGTGATTTCGCATGACGTCCGCTCGGGGGCCAAGCCGGACCGCAACCTGGCCCTGGAACTGGTCCGCGTGACTGAGGCTGCCGCGCTGGCGGCGGCGCGCTGGGTCGGGCGTGGAGAGAAGGAGTCCGCCGACGGAGCCGCCGTCGACGCGATGCGCCTGCTGATGGACACAGTGCCGATGGATGGCGTTGTCGTCATCGGCGAGGGCGAAAAGGACGAGGCACCGATGCTTTACAACGGCGAGGAGATCGGCGATCACAGCCCACCCCAGGTCGACATCGCCGTCGACCCGCTCGAGGGGACGACTCTCTGCGCGAGAGGAATGCCGTCGGCGCTGACCGTGGTTGCCCTTTCCGAGCGCGGCTCGATGTTCGATCCCGGTCCCTGCGTCTACATGGAGAAGCTCGTCGGCGGCCCTGAGATCGCCGACAGCCTGAGTCTGGACGAGCCGGTCGGAGAGGTCGTCAAGCGCGTCGCCGAGTGCCGCGGCGTCAGCCCGACCGAGGTGACCACCGTGATCCTCGACCGTGAGCGTCATACCGAGGGTGTCCGCCAGATACGGGAGGCGGGCAGCCGGGTCCGTTTCATCTCCGACGGCGACGTTTCAGCCGCGCTGCTCGCCGTCACGCCTGGGACCGGCGTCGACCTTCTGTGGGGGATCGGGGGCACTCCGGAGGGTGTCCTCTCGGCAGCCGCGATCAAGTGCCTAGGTGGCGAAATCCTCGGGCGCCTCTGGCCCCGCGACGATGCGGAGCGCAAGGCTGCGGAGGACGCCGGCTACGAGATCGACCGGATTCTCAAGGTGGATGACCTGGTTGGCGGCAACGATGCCTTCTTCGCCGCCTCCGGCGTCACCGACGGTGACCTGCTTCAGGGCGTGCGCTATCTCGGTAACGGCAAGGCGACCACGGAGTCGCTGGTCATGCGTTCCCGCTCCGGCACGGTCCGCAAGGTCCAGGCGACCCACGATCAGGCGAAGCTGCGCGAGGTCACCGGGGGGCTCTACGGTTAGTGACCCCCTGCGGCCGGACAACGGCGGGGGAGGGGCACCAGTGATTCTCGTCTGCGGGGCCACCGGCTATATCGGCCGCCTGCTGGCCAGCTCGCTGCTCGAGCAGGGCGAGCAGGTCCGCTGTATGGCGCGTAACCCTGCCGACGCTGCCGACCTGGCGGCTGCCGGAGCCGAGGTCGTTCGCGGCGATGTGCTCGACCCCGCCAGCCTGCCCGCCGTCGTTGAGGGGGTCGACTTGGCCTACTACCTGGTCCATTCGATGGGCCGAGGCGGCGACGGCGACTTTTCGGAGCGCGATCGTCAGGCGGCGGAGAACTTCGGGCGGGCCGCAAAGAGTGCCGGCGTCGGCCGCATGGTCTACCTCGGCGGCTTGGGTGAAGGAGCCTCCAAACACCTTCGGTCTCGACACCAGACGGCGGAGGTGCTGGCCGACACATCCGGCGCGCCGCTCACCTATTTCCGCGCCGCCGCAGTGCTCGGGGCGGGCAGCGAGTCGTTTCTGACGATCTATTACCTCGTCAAGCGCTTGCCGCTCATGCTGACCCCGCGATGGACCGCCAACCGGACCCAGCCGATCGCGATCGCTGACGTGCTCGAGTATCTGGGGGCGAGCAGGAAGATCGCTGCCTCCGCGGGCCGCACGATCGAGATCGGTGGCCCGGAAGTGGTCACCTACGCGGGGATGATGGACGTGATGGCCGACGCGATGGCGATCCGGCGGCCGCGGCGGATCGGCGTCCCGGTGCTCACACCGTGGCTCAGCTCACACTGGATCGGCCTCGTCACCCCGGTCGACGCCGGCGTCGCTCGCCCTTTGATCGAGGGGCTGGCCACCGACACGGTCGTCACCGACCCCTCCGGCATGGAGCTGTTCGAGATCGAGCCGACGCCTCTCGCCGCGGCAATGCGCGCCGCCGTCGACGACGCTCGCACTCGCTGATTCCCCAGCCCTGGTCCAGGACAGCCGGCATCCATCGACCCTCGCATCACGGAGTGGGAGTCGTCAGCACCGCCTTGGGTCAGCAGCCGGATAATGGCCTTTGGGGCTCCGGGTGTGACTTCCTCGCGACTTTGCCCCCGGTGGAGCGTGGGCGCGGTTGCCGAGGTTGAAGTAGGGGTCGATATGCGACGTGGATTTCAACCTCGACGCGAGAACGGAGCAGCGAAGGCCATTCGCTCTCTCGATCGGAACGCAACTGGGTGGCGTCCGCGCCTCGCTTGGTCAGCTGGGATCCGGGGCGTAGATCCCGACCTTCGAGGGTGGCAGGTCGAGATTCGCAAGGGAGCGGAGGAAGCCGTGGGTGACGAATACGTGGATCCTCATCTGCGTCTGGTTGTAGATCGATGCGCCGAGTCGGGCGAGGGGGCCGCCGACCCGGAGCCCCGGGTAGAAGTTGGCAACCTCGGCGCTGACCAGCACACGGGCTTTGCCGGCCGGGGCTGCCCCCTCTTCGATTCGCCGGATCGAGATCCGCAGTTGCCCCTGGCCCCGGCCCATGGGCGAGACGAGCAGGCCGCGTTCGATCGGCCACGTGACCTGGCCGAGGCCGGGCCCGGTGACGTAGGCGGGGCGCCGGAACCGGAGCAACGGCAGTCGTCTGCTGAACAGCACGACGGTGCGCGAATCGGGGGCGTAGACGACCCTCAGGGCACCGAGCGAGACCCGTTCCAGATAGGCCCAATAGGCGCGTGCCAGCCGCTCCAGGTACTCCGGCTGCCAGCTTCGCTCGACGTAGTCGATCGGCATCACCAGTTCTGCTGCCTGCACGGTTCGCACGGGCCCGTCGGCACCGGCGGGACCGCCCGCGGGGTCCGGTAGCAGCCGTATCTCGGCATGGGGCTTCACGCTGCGTCTATTCGGCCGGGGCGCGATCCGGCGAGTCGGAGGGATCCGGATCGGACCCGGGGGCTTGGGGGAACGCGGCCGTGCTCTCCTCGTCGCCGACGGGCGGCGGCGCAAAGTCGGCGGTCATACCGCGCACCGTGCCCGTGTCGTGTAACTCGAAGCGGAGCGCGTTGATCACGGCGCCGGCCATCAAGCCCAGCGCCAGTACGTAGAACCAGATCAGGGCGACGAGAACGAAGCTGACGATTCGCCCGAACTCGCCGATCGTCGAGAGGTTGACCAGGTAGGCGGGGAAGAGGATGTTCGCGAGCCCCGCGGCGATCGTCACGAACAGCGCCCCGGGCCAGACCCCGCGCCACGGTAGTTGTCCCTTGGGCACCGCCCAATAGATCACGCAGAGGATCCCGAAGGTGATCAGACCGCCGCCGGCCAGCAGGGTCAGATTGGCCAGCCAATCCATGTTCGAGAGTCCGAGGGGAAGGTCAGCGACGCCGCTCAGCACGAGGCTCTCGAGAGCGGGGATCACGACGCTGGCGGCCAGGAACAGGGTTACCACGGCGAGCATGATCAGGGCGAATCGCTTCTGCTCGAGCCAGCCCCGGCATTCGACGTGGTAGATCCGGCAGAAAGCAGTATCCATCGCGCCGAAGAACGAGGAGCCGATCCAGAGACCGGCGACGATCGCGATAATGCCGATCTCCGTCGAGCTGGTCTGCACCCGGTCCAGCGCCGACTGCAGGCTCTCCTGCTCGGTCGAGGGGAACAGTTCCTGGAGATCGCGGAGCACGCTCGTCTCGATGTCGGAGCTCTGCAGGATCTGACCGAAGATGAAAAGGACGAGCAGCGCGAACGGGAACAGCGCGAGCATCAGGTTGTAGGCGACCATCGCCGCCATCCCGGTCACGTTCTCCTGGTAGGCCCGCCGCCAGAAGGCCGCCAGGGACCGCCGGACCCGCCCGCGGTTCACCTTCGCTCGACAGCGTCCCGCAGCGCGGCGGCCGCGCGGCCGGCGATCCGCAGGCCAAGCGTCGCGGCATCCCCGGCCAACGAGATACCGGCCCGGGCCAGGGCTTCAACCTCTGCCTCCCGGCTCGCTGGGACGCTCTCGTCCTCACCTGCCGGCGACTCGGCCTCGGCGGGCGCGGGCTCGGCCGGCACCTTGGTCCGGCGCGGGCTGCGGACGGAGGGGCGGGTTCTGGGCAAGCTGCCGAAAACCCCGGGGCCCTGTACTTCGCCGGCGGCGGTCTCGTGGCTCGAGGTTGCTGGGTCGGGACCGCTCATGAGCCTATTTCACAGCTTTCGGCGGACGAACGCGTTGAGCATAGGAGATCCGATCCCACCGAACTACCGTAACCAACGGCATGCACTCGTGTTGATCAGACTTGGAACCATTCGGGCTCTCGGCGTCCGACGGCCGGCCGGAACCGGGAATCACGCAATTTACGGGAACCGCCCCAATCGGGCTTGACTTCAAAAAATATAGCGACTAAACTGCCGACAGCAATATCTCTCGGATGCGGACTGATACAAGAGCGAATGCGAAGCGGGCGGATCGGTCGGATCCGCTCTTTTGGCGCCAAGGCCTCAACTTCAGTGTCGCCCCGCCCGATAACGCTATTGCCGACAGCAGTGCCAGGGCCGCCCGGGGCAAGGCCGGGCCACGACCAACCGACCATCAGAACGGAGCGCGAAGACGCGAATGCTTGTAGCTGAGCTTCAGGAACTTGAAGAGGTAAAGAACCTTCTGACGAAGGGGCAGCAGGTCGGCGTGCTCACGTTCGGCGAGATCGCGTCCGCGGTCGCTGAGGTGGACGTCGACGAGGGCGATATCGAGGAGCTCTACGGCCACCTTGAACGCTCGGGCATCGAGCTGGTCGAGGACGTTGACCCCGCCCAGGCCTCACAGCCCGAGCGGGACGACGGCAAGCGCGGCAAGCGTCGGGCCAAGACGACCATCGATCTGAAGCCGGATATGACCACCGACAGCCTGCAGCTGTTCCTCAAGGACATCGGCAAGGTTCGCCTACTGACAGCTGCCGAAGAGGTCGAGCTCGCGAAGCGGATCGAGCGCGGTGATCTCGCCGCCAAGGAGAAGATGGTCGAGTCCAACCTGCGGCTCGTCGTCTCGATCGCAAAGAACTACCGCAACCAGGGCCTGCCGTTCCTCGACCTGATTCAGGAGGGCACGCTGGGCCTCGTCCGCGCGGCTGAAAAGTTCGACTACCGCAAGGGCTTCAAGTTCTCGACCTACGCCACCTGGTGGATCCGCCAGGCAATCGCTCGCGCGCTCGCCGACAAGGCGCGGACGATCCGTATCCCCGTGCACGTCGTCGAGAAGCTGAACAAGATCGGGCGCGCCGAGCGCAAGCTCGTGACCGAGCTTGGTCGCGAGCCGACCCCCGGGGAGATTGCCGAAGTCACCGGGATCGAGCCCGACGAGGTCGACTCGATCAAGCGCTCCGCCCAGGCCCCCGTTTCGCTCGAGAAGCCCGTCGGCGATGAGG
Source organism: Acidobacteriota bacterium (assembly GCA_032122625.1). Classification (GTDB taxonomy): domain Bacteria; phylum Actinomycetota; class Thermoleophilia; order Solirubrobacterales; family 70-9; genus CAXMST01. Next base: position 41,646 of record JAQBGG010000123.1, on the reverse strand, counting down.
AGGAGTCCGAGTTCGGTCAGTTCATCGCCGACGAGAAGGCAGAGTCCCCGTTCGACCGGGCCGCCGACCTGCTCACCAAGGAGGCGCTGCGCGAGGCGCTGGAGAACCTCTCCTACCGCGAGCGGCGTGTGCTCGAGCTTCGCTATGGCCTCGGCGGCGAACACCCGCGGACGCTCGACGAGGTGGGACGCACGTTCAACGTCACCCGCGAGCGTATCCGCCAGATCGAGAACCAGAGCCTGAAGAAGCTGCAGACCCTCGCGGAGGCACAGAAGCTGCGAGAGGTCGCCTGACGGCCTCCGGGCGCCGCGGCCGGCGTCCGCCGCGGCTCGCGTGCTTGGCGCACGCTTCGCCTTGTGCGTCCTTGACCACGACGACCGGAGGCTCGTCAGGGACCGGCCTTTGCGGTGCTCACCGGGTCGCTCGTTAGCCTCCCTGGGGCGGTGCGCGGGGCGTTCGTCAAGACAGCGATGGGGATCTGCGTGGCGGGTCTCTTTGCGGCGATGCCCGCCGGGGCGATCGCCAAGTCGGATCCGCCGCCGAATATCGTCCTCATAACCACCGACGATCAGCCGCTGACGAGCTTTCAGCGGCAGTACATGCCGCAAACCTTCCAGCGCCTCGTCGATCGGGGTACGAGCTTCTCCGACGCCGTCGTCAACGTGCCGCTCTGCTGCCCCTCGCGTTCGACGCTGCTGACCGGTCAGTACGCCCACAATCACGGGGTGCTGACCAATAACCCCGGCTACCCGGCGCTGCGCGACCCGCGGAACGTGCTGCCGGTGTGGCTGCGGCAGGCCGGCTATCGAACCGCTCACTTCGGCAAGTGGCTGCACGGCTATGAGACCGTGCGGCGATCGAAGCCGGCTCCCGGATGGGGGCGGTGGCTGACCCAGCTCAACCGGCGGCGCTACTACGACTACAAGCTCGCCGACGACGGGCGGACGATCTTCAAGGGCGACAGGCCTAAGGACCACCTGACCCCGGTGATGACGAAGGCAACCTCGAGATGGGTCGCAGAGCACGTCGGCCGGCGCCGCCCGCTGTTCGTGCAACTCGACTACTACGCGCCGCACGTCGGCCCCCGCTACAGCGACGGCGTCAGCGTCAGCCGCTGCATCGGCGCGCCCGAGCCCTCAACCAAAGATCGCCGCACGATCCTCGCCGGCGGTGCCCCGCGGGTTCCGTCGTTCAACGAGGAGGACCTCTCCGACAAGCCCGCGTTTGCCCAGGTGCCGCTGCTCGACGCCGAGCAGCTCGCCTCGCTCGATCGCCGTTATCGATGCACCCTGGAGTCGCTTGCCGGAGTGGACCGGGGGATCAACCGGGTCTTCCAGCAGTTCCAGCTGGCGGGCGAGCTAAAGAACACGGCCTTCGTATTTCTCACCGACAACGGCTACTTCTTCGGTCAGCACCGGATCCGCGACGGCAAGTCCCGGCCCTGGGAGGAGGCGATCCGCACCCCGCTGCTGATCAGGCCGCCGAAGAACCTACGGCCGTTCGCGCCCACGGTCGACGCTCAAGCGGCCGAGATCGACATTCCGGCCACGATCCTCGACCTCGCCGGCGCCGAGCCCTGCCGGGCCCAGCGCTGCCGAGCGCTGGACGGCCACTCACTGCTGCCCGCGATGCGCGGGGATACGAGTGCCCTGGATGGCCGCGCCGTACTGGTTGAGATGGGGGATACCAGCCGCGAGCCGAGGAGCTTCGCCTGCGCCTTTCAGGCCATCCGCACCTCCGAGCAGGTTCTGATTGAGAGCACCTCGATCCCGGACCCGCAGACGCGTCGGTGCGTGGACGGTCTCATCTACGAGCACTACGATCTCGCCGCTGACCCCTTCGAATTGGAGAACCTGATCCCGCCGCCGGGAGGTTCCGCAGGGGCGGAGCAACTCGGACTGCGGCAGCGGCTCGATCGGCTGCGGGCGTGCAGCGGGATCGCCGGTCGTGATCCGCTCACCGCTGGCGGCTATTGCGAGTAGAGGTCCAACTCGTGGACGGCGCTCAAGCGATCCTCTTAGCCGCCGATATAGCTGACGATGTCCTTTGAGATTGATGAATGCCTGCGTTACGTGGTCAAGCGCGAGGGCTCCGACCTGCACCTCAAGGTCGGCTCCCCGCCGACGGCACGAATCCACGGTGAGCTGACGCCGCTCGAGGACGAGGACTCGTTGAAGCCGGAGGACACTGAGGCGGCGCTGGGCAAGCTGATGGATGACGATCGGACCCGGGACGAGTTCGCCGAGGACGGCGAGGCAGATTTCTCGTACCAGCTGGAGGACGTCGCGCGCTTCCGCGTCAACGCCTTCCGGCAGCGCGGCTCGGTCTCGATCGTCTGCCGAGCGATCCCCTTTTCCGTACGCACGATCGAGGACCTCGGCCTGCCCCCGGTGATCCGCAAGCTCGCTGACGAACAGCGCGGAATCATCCTCCTCACCGGTACCACCGGCTCGGGTAAGTCGACGACGCTGGCGGCGATGGTCGACCACATCAACAGCACCTACTCGCATCACATCATCACCCTCGAGGATCCGATCGAGTACCTGCATCGAGACAAGCGCTCGATCATCAACCAGCGAGAGGTCGGCGCCGACACGAAGAGCTTCAGCCGGGCGATGAGGCGGGTACTGCGTCAGGACCCTGATGTGATCCTCGTCGGTGAGATGCGCGACGAGGAGACGGTCCGCACGGCCCTCAGCGCGGCCGAGACCGGCCACCTCGTGCTCTCGACCCTGCACACACTGGACGCCACCGAGACGATCAACCGGATCATCGATTTCTTCCCGCCGCACCTGCAGCAGCAGGCACGGGTGATGCTCGCCGGGACGCTCAAGGGCGCAGTTTCCCAGCGGTTGGTACCGACCGTGGACGGCAACGGGCGCGTTGCCGCGAGCGAGATCATGGTCGTGACCGGCCGCGTCCAGGATCTGATCATGAACCCGCTGGAGACCGGCAAGATCAGCCAGGTGATCGCCGAGGGCGACTACTACGGGATGCAGACCTTCGATCAGTCGTTGCTCAAGCACGTGGCCGAGGGGCGAGTCCTCGAATCGACGGCGATGGATTACGCCTCGAGTCCACACGACTTCAAGCTGATGCTCGCCTCTTCGGGCAGGCAGGCCAGCGATCTGAGCCAGATGTCCGGCGCCGAGACCGGCGCCGAGACCGGCGGCGGGACCGGCGTCGACGATGGTGCCCTCGCGGCCACCGGAGCGCCACTGGGGGCGACCCCTCCGGCAGCGGCACCCGAGCCCGCCCCGCTCGCTCCGAACGGGGATCCGGCCGAGGCCCCCGCCGACCCGGCCCCGAACGGCACTCCGGAATATGACTACGGCCGCTCACTGACTCCGACCCGTCCGGTCGCCGAGCCCGATCAACCTGTCGAGGCCGATCAACCTGTGGAGCCGGATCAACGACCCGAGCCGGCAACTCCGGCCGCTGCGGCGACCAGGGAGACCGGGTCAGCGTCGTCGGGGGAGGACACCGAGCACGGTCAGGGGGAGCCGGGCCACGGTCGACAGAACGGGCTCGGCAGCGCGGACTTCAACGAGGTCTGGGGCGACTCCGGCAGCGCGACAACTCCATCAGAGCCACCGGCACCGCCCCAGGCGACGCCACTGCCGGCACCACCCCAGGCGACGCCACCGGCACCGCCCGAACCGGCGCCACCGGCACCGCCCGAACCGACGCCACTGCCGGCACCGCCGCGGCCGGCACCGCCACGGCGGGACGATGAGGATCGCCTGGCCGAGTTCCGCCCGGAGCGATTCGACCGCTCCTAGGTCAGTCAAGACCTTTTCGGCGGTCCCTCGCGTCGCCCCCGCTTTCCGTTACTTCATTTCGTAAAGTATGCGCTATCTTGTTCGTACAGCGGGTTTGGGCCCAGCGATGGGTTATCGGGCCCGAGGTCAGAGCATGAGCACGACCGAGAGCGACAACTGCCCCGTCTGCGCCTGCGCCGAGATCGTCTCAGGCAAGTGGACGCTGCTTGTGATTCGCGACCTTGCTGCGGGCAGCCAGCGCTTCTGTGAACTCGAACGCTCGCTTGAGGGCATCAGCCCCCGGACGCTCTCCCTGCGCCTGCGAGCGCTGGAGGAAAAGGGCGTCGTCGAGCGCCGCACCTACCCGGAAGTTCCGCCCAGGGTCGAGTACGCGCTGACGCCAAAGGGCCGGGACCTGGCGCCTTTGATTGAGGACATGCGCGAGTACGGCAAGCGCTGGCTCTGCGAGGAGGCGCCCGCCGGCGCCGAACGCGAGAGCGTTGCCGCCTCGGCCTGATCGGCTGGGGACGGCGCCCGCCTGGGGCGGACACATAAACCGCAAGGAAAGTTGCAAGGCAAGGACCGCGGCGGGGGCGGGCGAAGACCGCTCTTGTGCGCGACCTCCACCTCAGACACACACTGAAGCAGCTGGCCAAGGACGCATCGGCAGTGTTCGCCGAGATCGTCGATGGCGGTCAGGAAATCCCCTACGAGATCGCTGAGTCGGACGAGTCGTCCGCCTTTTGCCAGTACCGGCCGCTGAGCGCCAAGTTCGTTCGCGACAACGCGACCGAGTTGCGCGAGCTCGAGACCTTCCGCGAGGCAACGGAGACGATGCGCCGCAGCGACGTGGCCGCGACCTATCTCGAGGAGGCGGGGATCACGCCTCCGGCTGACGCGGTCGAGCGGGCGACGCTTGCCGTCACCTACTTCCTGGCCCGCCTCTGGGACGGCTGCTCCGACTTCGAGATCGACGAGGATCGCTTTAGCGCAGCCCTCGGCGAGGTCGAGGAGTGCGCCGAGCCGGAGGCCGGCGAGGTCGAGGCGATCGTGCCCCTGATCGGCTTCACCGCGCCCACCTCCCGGATCGAGTTGCCGGGTGCGGCCATCGTCCGCGCCGAAACGGTCGACGTGCCTCCCGAGGCCGCTCGCAGTGAGCGCGCCGGCGGCGGAGAGTGGGAGCCGACCTTCGTGATCAGCGCCCGGATCGAGCTCGACGCCGACGGTGGTCTCAGCGGCGCCGGAGAACGAGTGGCAGCAACTTTCGAGCGGGTGGTCACCACGCTGCGCCTCTACAAGGGTGGTGGCGTCGGCCTCGGCCCGCACGGTTGGGTCCGGGTTGCCGGCGACCGCTGGCGGCGGATCGCTACCGGTGCCGGTCGCCCCCGGACTGGTGGGTACAAGCTGACCGAGGACGAGATCCCCGCTCTCCGCGACCTGGCCCGCAGCGTATCGGTCCATCCGAAGCGGGTCTCGCGGCTGCGCCGCGCCCTGCTCCGCTTCGAGAGCGGTCTCGATCGCCGTGGCGCTGTCGATGCGCTCAACGACCACCTTCTCGGACTCCGTTTCTTGCTGGAAGGGGAGGGCCCGGCCGGGGTTGGACTGCCGATGCGGGCGGCCGCGTTGGCCGCCGACGGCGATCAGAGGACGGAGATCAAACGGACCGTCGAGCAGGCGATCGCCCTCGAGCGTGAGCTCTGGAGCGGCGAGCCGGCGTCCGCCGGTCCTGCCTCGCCCTCGGAGGTTTCGACCGGGATCGAACGGCTGCTGCGCGCGATCCTCCGTCGCGGGCTCAGCGGCGAGCTCGGCAGCGACCTGCGATCGGCGGCCGATGAGCTCTTGCTGGCCGACGGCCTTGCGATTGGCGAGGGCGCCGCTGCGCGTGGCTCGACAAGCGAGTGGGAGCTGGGAACTGACCCGGATGACGCCGAGCGCGTGTCGGCCGAGGCGTTCGAGCGCTTCGAGGCTGATCCCGAGCCCGAGATCCGCGTCACACGCGACGGTGAGGGGGAGCCGGTCAAGTCCGACGCGGGCGCATCGCTGCGGGCCGAGATCGAGGTGCTCGAGGACGAGCTCCCGGTTGCTCCGGAGTCGGAAGTCGCGGAGGACCCCGCGACCGCTTCGTGGCCGATCGCCACGGCCACGCCGGCCGCCGGGCCGACCCAGCGTGTCGAGCCGGAGCCCGAGCCGGTGAGCGAGCCGGCAGGCTGGCTCGAGGAGGTCGATGAGGGCCCGAAGGTGACGATGGATTTCCCCCGTCGCGACCGTGACAATCACATCGAAGAGCTCTCCAAGCCGCCGATGGAGCGGGAGGAAGTCAAGGCGCGCGTCCAGTATCTCTTCCCGCGGACCGAGACCGACTGGACCGTCGGCCGCGGCGAGCCCCGCCGCCCCGCCAAAGCTGGCTGACCCGGCGGGCTCAGGCCGAAAGAGCAGTCGCCTTGAGATCCGGGGAGTTCTCGGCGAAGAGGCTCCTGTTGATCTCGAACAGGCCTGCCAGGTCGTGCACATCCTCGGTCAGGTACGGGACTTCGATCACGCTTGAGCCCCGGAGCTCGCGTTTGAGCTTGGCGATGTTCTGGGAGTCACGCGCCGCCAGCGCCCGGTAGTCGTCGAAGTTCGAGCGGACCCGCTCCGCCAGGTCAGCGTCGCCGATCAGCTCCGTGAGCGCCTCGGCCAGCCCCTCGTCGACATCCGAACCGCGCCCCTCGGCGTGGACCTTGTTGACGATCACGCCCCCGAACGGCAGCTTCGCCTCGACGAGCTTTCGGTGGAAGTAGACGGCTTCGTTGATCGGCTCGCCGGCGGGGCCACAGACGACCAGAAACGAGGTCTGCCGGTCGGCGAGCAGCTCGTTTACGCGCTGGGCGCGCTCCCGGAACCCGGCCACCATGCCGCTCATCGCGGTGAAGAACTCAGACAGATCCTCGATCAGATCCATTCCCGTGACCCGCTTCAGGACAGAGAAGATGACTGAGGTGCCGCGACCCAGCACGCGCATCCCGAAACCGCTCGGCCTGATGAACAGCTGCAGCGAGCGACCCTCGATGAACTGGGTCAGCCTCCGCGGCGCATCGAGGAAGTCGAGAGCGTTGCGGCTCGGCGGCGTGTCGAGCACGAGCAGGTCGTAGCGCTCCTCCTGGTGGATCTCGAACAGCTTCTCCATCGCCATGTACTCCTGTGAGCCGGCCAGCGCGTTCGAGATCTGCCTGTAGATCCGGTTCTCGAGGATCCGGTCCCTGGCCTCCTCATCGGGTGAGTGCTTGCTGACGACCTCGTCGAAGGTGGCCTTCGCGTCGAGCATCATCGCCCAGAGCTCGCCGCCGCCCGGGTCGACGCCGGCCTCGCTGAACAGAGCCGGGTCGACCTGCCGCTCGGTGTTTCCGAGCTCCGTCAAGCCGAGCGAGTCGGCGAGCCGCTTCGCGGGGTCGATCGTCAATACCGCGACCCGCTTCCCGCGCGCCGCCATTCCGGCGGCGATCGCGGCCGATGTGGTGGTCTTGCCGACCCCGCCCGAGCCCGCGCAGATGCAGATCGACTTGCCGTCGAGTAGTTGCTCGACGTCCTTCATCGGACAAGCTCTGCAAGCTCGCTCAGGTGCTCGATCCCGAGCTCGGGAGTGAAGACGTACGGCAGCGTCTCGACCTCGTTCCGGGTCAGGTCGCGCAGCCGCTCGAGCTGCCTGCGCTGGCTCTCGCAGCGGCGCGACTCGTCGATCGCGGCCTTGATCGCGGCGGCCACGTCACCCTCGGCCTTCGGCAGCGCCCCGGTCAGCCGCGTCTGCTCGGCCGAGTCGAAGCGGTCGGGGTACATGGCGTTCATGTAGATGCGGTCGATGCTCACGCCGATCGCGTCGATCAGCTCTGCCTCGAGCGTCGCTGTCTCGTTGACCGGCATCTCCTCCGGCAGGGCGACGATCACGACCCCGGCCTGGTCGTGGTCCGTGATCGTCGAGTTGATCAGCGATGCCTGATGCGCCATCGGCCCGACCCGGGCGATCTCAGCGAAGTTCTTCGGCGTCTGCATCAGGCCGATGCCGTGGCCGGTTGCCGGCGCGTCGACGATCACCAGGTCGTACGGGCTCGCCTTCTTCGTCCTGCGCTCCGGCAGCGCCAGTTCCCAGATCTTGCCGATCGTCACCATCTCCCGTAGCCCGGGCGTCGCCGCAGCCAGATAGCTGAAGATCTTGCTGCGGTAGAGCAGGTCGCCCATCGCCTTGACCGGGAGCTGCTGCTCCAGGTACTCGCGCGTCGCGTTGTCGGGATCGAGCGAGATCGCGTAAAGGTTGTCCCGCAGCTCCACCTCGTGGAATCCGATCTCGGCCCGGCCGAAGACCCTCGACGCGTTCTCCTGCGAGGCCACCTCGCAGACGATCGTTCGCTTGCCGTCGGCCGTAGCCGCGAGTCCCAGCGCAAAGGCCACCGTCGTCTTGCCGACGCCACCCTTGCCGGTGACGAACAGGATTCGCTTCTCGAGGGGTCCCACGGTCGGGCATTCTGGCAACCCGGGACGCCGCCGAGCGGATCGGGTGTCGGTATGCAGCCGGGGGACTTGCCCGATTGGCGGAAGGAAAGCCGCGCCCATGCGCGAAAAAGGCCGACGAGATGGGCTTGTTCAACAAAAGAAAGACCGATGATGGGCGTACCGCGGAGAGCACTCCCGAAGCGCGAAACAGCGACACCGCAACGGAGGCTCTCAGCGAGCGTCCGACCGAGCCGATGAGGACTGAAGTGGCTCCGGCCATGGTCGCCGAGGCTTCGCCCGAGGAGCCGCCTCAGATTGCAGACGGAGGCGCTCCCGACCACGGTGCGGAGACTGAAACCGGCGCCTCAGCCGCCGATCTGACTCCGCCCGAGCCCGAGGCCGAGGATCTGGTGGTTGTCCGCTCCGGGCCCGATGCCGACGTCGACGGTCCCACGGACTCGAGTGCCGACACGGGCGGGATCGAGAAGGAGGAGTTGCGCCGCGCTGTCAGCCTCTCGGCGAAGCAGGAGCAGGTCGAGGAGGAGGAGCGACGCTCGGCCGAGGATCTGATCGCCCCTGTGCCTCAGCGCCATCACCCGTTCCAGCCTGAGATGGTCGAGGAGCGCGCCACGACCCGGATGAAGGTCTACGTCTTTGCCAACCAGAAGGGCGGCGTCGCGAAGACGACGACGACTCTGAATCTTGCCGTCGCACTCTCAGAATCCGGCTACGACGTGCTCTGCATCGATCTCGATCCGCAGGGCAACCTGACGATGAGTCAAGGTGTCGATCCTGACGAGGTCGAGAAATCGATGTACGACGTGCTCGTCGACCGGATGCCGATCAGCGAGGTGATCCATCACCGGGAGATCGACATCGCCGTCGCCTCGATCGATCTGGCCGGTGCGGAGATCGCGATGAGCACCCAGATCGGGCGGGAGCGCACTCTGCAGAAGGCGCTGCTCGAGATCGCCGACGACTACGACTTCGTCTGCATCGACACGCCGCCGAGCCTCGGCCTACTGACGATCAACGCCCTGACCGCTGCAAACAAGGTGATCGTGCCGGTGCAGTGCGAGTATCTGTCGATGCGCGGGCTGGTGCAGCTTCAGAACACGCTGCAGATGATCCGCGAGAACCTCAATCCCGACGTCGAGATCGAGGGGATCCTGCCAACGATGCTCGATTCCCGCACTGTTCACGCCAAGGAGGCCGTCGAGATCCTCGAGGAGAACTTCGGCGATCTCGTCTTCAAGTCGAGGATCAAGAAGGCGATTAAGTTCGCCGAGGCACCGGTCAAGGGAAGCTCCGTCCTCAAGTACGATCCAACGAGCAACGCGGCCGGGTACTATCGAGACCTTGCGGAGGAGGTCCTGACACATGGCCAGGCGACCTAAACGGGCGAGTATGCGCGAGGGACCCCTCGCTGATCTTTTCCGTTCGACCGAGGCACCTGACGATCCACCCGAGCCGCCGCCGCGGCCGAAGTCCTCGCGAGAGCGGGAGTCCGAGCGGTCGAGCAGCCATGGGGAGGAGACCACGGTCGAGCCGCAGCCTGAGCCCGCGGCGGATGCGGCCGAGGATCCCAAGCCTGAGGTCGAGTACCACCCCCGGGATGAGCCGGTGCCGGCCGACGCCGAGGTCAGCGCCTATCGCTCCGACGATGGGCCGCCGCGACGCCGTGAGCCCAAGGATCGGCTTCGCGATGTCTTTGCCCGCGACCGCGAGGATCGCGAGCCGGCTTATGGGCGTGGCGAACCTTCGACCACGTCCGTGGCCACGATGCCGCCGGAGATCCATGATCCGGTGATCCGCGTGATCGGCGTCGGCGGCGGTGGTGTCAACGCCGTCAACCGGATGGTCGAGGCCGGCGTCAGCGGCGTCGAGTTCATGGCTATCAACACCGATCTCCAATCGCTGCAGAGCAGCGCCGCCGACGTCACCGTCCATATCGGTGGCGGCGTCACCCGCGGGCTCGGCTCCGGTTCCGATCCCGAGCTCGGCTACAGGGCGGCGTTCGAGGAGCAGGACCGGATCAAGCGGATGCTCAAAGGCTCCGACATGATCTTTGTCGCCGCCGGTGTCGGAGGCGGCACCGGGACCGGCGCCGCACCGGTGATCGCTCGGCTTGCCCGCGACGTCGGCGCGCTCACCGTCGGGATCGTCACGAAGCCGTTTTCGTTTGAGGGGTCGCGGCGCGCCAAGCAGGCCGAGAAGGGCGTCGAGGCGCTCTCGGAGGAGGTCGACACGCTGATCGTGGTTCCCAACGATCGCCTGCTCTCGGTACTGGAGCGCAACACATCCATGGTTGAAGCCTTCAGGGTCGCCGACGACGTCCTCCGCCAGGGCGTTCAGGGGATCAGCGACCTGATCACCTTGCCCGCATTGATCAACCTCGACTTCGCCGACGTCCGCACGACGATGCGCGACGCCGGACCAGCGCTGCTTGGAATCGGCATGGGCACCGGTGACACGCGAGCCGGCTTCGCTGCCGAGCGGGCAATCTCCTCGCCGCTGCTCGAGACCTCGATCGAGGGGGCACGCTCGATCCTGCTCTCGATCACCGGCGGTAGCGACCTCTCGCTGATCGAGATCAGCGAGGCGGCCCGGGTGATCCAGGAAGCCGCCCATCCGGAGGCCCACATCATCTTTGGCGCCAACGTCGATGACGACCTCCACGAGCAGATCTGGGTGACGGTCATCGCCACCCGCTTCGATGCCCGCGGTCGTCGTGCCGACGGCACGGAGACAGGTGTCCACCGCTCGACGGCGCGACCCTCGGCCCGGCGCGGTCAGAGTGATCGGACCGGTGCCCGGCGCGTTCCCGGCTACGAGAAGCAGCCGAGCGAGCTGGGCATCGACGTCCCCGAGTTCATCCCGAACTAGATCGGATCTGCCGTGACCCGGGGCGTGGTAGCCGCCGGCCACCCGCAGACTGCGGAGGCGGGCGCCTGGGCGCTGAGTGAGGGGGGCAACGCGGCCGACGCCGCCGTCGCCGCCGTCGCGGCCTCGATGGCCACGGAGAGCCCGCTGACCGGGCTTGGCGCCGGTGGCTACATGCTCGTCTCGGGACCCGACGCCGATCCGGTCCTGCTCGACTTCTTCATCGCCGCTCCGGGCCTTGATGGCCGTGAACGTGCCGCCGAGCTGATCCCCGTTGACGTCGATTTTGGCGACACGAGCCAGATATTCAACATCGGTGCGGCCTCTTGCGGAGTTCCGGGCACGCCGGCCGGCCTGGTCGAGGCGAACCGCCGCTTCGGCTCGATGCCGCTCGCGGAACTGGTCCGCCCGGCGATCAAGCTGGCCCGCGAGGGCGCCGCCGTAAACCGGCAACAGGCCTTCCTGCTGAAGATCCTCGAGCCGGTCCTCACGCATGAGCCGGAGGGGGTCGCGATCTACGCACCCAGCGGGGTGCCGTTGGCCGAGGGGGAGAGCTTCGTCTTCGAGGAGTTGGGCGATGCCCTCGAGCTGCTGGCCGCCGAGGGGGCCGAGCCGTTCTATCGCGGCGAGGTCGCCGGCCGGCTCAGCGACTGGGTTGGCGACCGGGGTGGGACTCTCTCCCCGGAGGACCTCGCGGCCTACCGGCCGATCGCCCGCGAGCCGGTCCGGACCCGCTTCATGGGCCGCGAGATCCTCACCAATCCGCCGCCGTCGGCGGGCGGGCTGCTGATCGCATTTGCTCTGGCCCTGCTGGAGAGGCTCGAACGTGCTGATCTGCCGGCCCTCGTCGCGGCGATGGAGGAGGCGCAGGAGGCGCGAACCAGGGCGTTTGCCACCGGCCTGTACGAGCCGGGCTTCGCCACACGGTTTCTCGATCCGGCGCTGATGGAAGAGGCCGAGCAGCGCTGCCGGCGGGCGATCCGCCCGGCCAAGGGGCATCCGAGCCCGGGCGATGCGCTGGGCTCGACCACCCATGTCACGGTCATCGACGACAACGGAGGCTGCGCCAGCGTTACCTGCTCGAACGGGACGGGATCCGGTCTGCTCGTCCCCGGGACTGGAGTTCACGTCAACAACATGCTCGGCGAGCAGGATCTGAGCCCATTCGGATTCCACGCCACTGAGCCGACCAGGCGAATGCCCTCGATGATGTCACCAACGGTCGTGCTCCGCGACGGATCCGTGGAGGCCGGCCTCGGTAGCGCCGGCTCGAATCGGATCCGCTCCGCGATTGCCCAGGCGATCCTGCGGATCGTCGTCGACGGCATGGACGCTCAGGACGCGGTCGCGGCCCCCAGGGTCCACTACGAGGACGGGGTCGTCCATGCCGAGCCCGACAGCGGCGACGGCGATCTGCGCTTGCTCGAGTCCCGCGGCTACGAGGTCTTGCGCTGGCGTACCCAGAACCTCTTCTTCGGTGGCGTCAATGCGGTTGTCCGCGATCTGCAGACGGGGCTACTGAGCGGCGGCGGAGACCCACGCAGGGGCGGAGCCGTTGCGGTCGCCTGAGATCTCCGATCTAGTTGCCCTGGATCTCGGTCCCGGCGTGGCCGTTGCCGCTCGCCAGCTCCCCGAGTTTCCGTGAGCGGATCGCCTGCTCGGCGAGCTCGTCCAGCGCGTGCTCGATCAGTTCGAGTCTGGCCGACTCGGAGCCGCTCTCGAGCAGCGATTGCTTGACATCGACCGGGAGCTCGACGCGGGCGGCGATCGCATAGGCGGAGGGTGTCTGCGGCGTCGCGACCTGATCGGAGCCGACCGCCTCCAGCAGCCGCCGGAAGGCGGCCAGCGCCGGCTCGGCATCCGCGTCGGGCTCGTCAGACTCCGCGACCGGCTCGACGCTCGCCAGGGGAAAGTCCGGCCCCGCGCGTCGCTCGACGATCCGGACCCGTTGGAGCCCCGTGACGACCACGTTGAGGCGGCCGTCATCGAACTCCTCCAGCACCTCGGTGACCTCGGCTGCACAGCCGATCGCGCTCGCTCCGGCGTCCGTCCGCAGCAGGATCGCGAGCGTCGAGTCGGTGCTGCGGCAATGCTCGAACATCCGCTTGTAGCGCTCCTCAAAGATGTGCAGCGGCACCAGCTCGGTCGGTAGGACGACGAGCGGCAGTTCGAACAGTGGGATCTCTTCCGGTGGCATTCCCGCCCTGATGACTATAGGAGCCGCGGCGCCGTAGGTGGGTCCCCGGCGTTCGCGGCAGAATGCTGCCCCATGACAGCCGCGATCGATTTCGAAGCCGAGGGCCTGCTCGAGGGAATCGCCGGTCGGTCCCGTGAGGCCCGGGTGCAGCTGCTCGAGGAGTTGTTCGCGGCCGGAGTCGGTCTCGAGGAGGTACGCACAGCCGTTGCTGAGGGCCGCCTGCAGCTGCTGCCGCTGGAATGGGCACTCTCCGGTCGGGATCGCTACACACCGAATGAGGTTGCCCGTCTCAGCGGCGTCGATCGGGAGCTGCTCGACGATCAATGGCGGGCTCTGGGGATGGCCGTGTCCGATCCTGACGAGCCGACCCAGACGGCCGATGAACTTGCGGCGGCTCACCGGATGCGCGCCTACCTTGACGCCGGGCTGGAACCCGAGGCGATCCAGGAGACGGCCCGGGTGATGGTGATGGCAATGTCGCAGCTCGCTGCTGCCAACCGTCAGTTGGCGGGGACGCTTGCGGCGACGAGCTCAGAGGTGGAGGATTCGGCGGAGACGGAGCTCGATGTCGCCCATCGTCTCGAAGCGCTGAGCGCGAGGCTCGTTCCGATGATCGGGCCGACCCTCGAGCACATCTACAAGCTGCAGCTTCGTGACCAGATTCGCCACGCCGCGGTCGGCGTCGGCGAGGACACGGTCGGCGAGGAGATGGCCGTTGCATTCGCCGACCTGGTCGGTTTCACCAAGCTCGGGGAGACGCTTCCCCCTGAGGAGTTCGGCCGCATCACCAGCCGCTTCGGCGAGATGGCCGCCGACGTCTCCTCCGGTCCCGTGCGGCTCGTCAAGTTGATCGGGGACGCGGCGATGCTGGCCTCCGCTGACCCTGCGGCGCTGCTTGGCGCGACCCTCGATCTGGTCGAGATGGCGGATAACGAGGGCGAGGGCTTCCCGGCCCTGCGAGCGGGCGTCAGCCTCGGTTACGTGCTTCCCCGGGCCGGCGACTTCTATGGCCGGTCCGTCAACCTCGCAAGCAGGATCACGGCGATCGCGAGGCCGAGCAGCGTCCTCGTCACCGCCGAGCTGCGGGAGAGGCTCGGCGACCGCTTCCGCTTCTCCAACGCTGGGCGCCGGCGGCTGAAGGGAATCGAGCTACCCGCCACCGTCTTCCGCGCTCGTGGTCTCGATGAGGACCAGCTGAGCTGAGCCACCGGCGGCCGCTCAGAGCGCGGCGTCGACCTCGTCGGCCGCGCGTTCGCCCGAGCGGATCGCACCGTCCATGAACCCGGCCCAGCGAGTTGCCGTCTCCGAGCCGGCCCAATGCACGGGGCCAACCGGCTCACGCAGTGCTGGTCCGGTCTGCGTCCATGCTCCCGGCGGCATCAGGAAGGTCGGCCCACCGCCGCTCCAGCGCTCGGCGCCCCAGTCCTGCTCGATGTAATCGCGCGGGTCGGCCGCCTCACGGCCGAACAGCCGGGCGAAGCACTCGAGCACGCTCGCCCGTCTGTCGGCCTCGCTCAACTCCGCGTGGTGGCGCGCATCACTGCCGCCGACGAATCCGAGCAGGACGCCCGGCGTCCCGCTCGGGGGCGAGTTGTCGAAGGTCAGCGTCGTCGGGCCGAGGTCGCTGAGCGCCTCTCCGGAGAGGCCGGCCTGCCGCCAGAACGGTTTCTCGTAGACCGCGGCGCACTTGATCAGCCGGCCGAACTGCGCGAACCGGCCCAGCGTCCGTTGCTGCTCCCCCAGCGCCGGGGAAAAGTCGATCTCGGCTCGGAGAGGCAGGGGCACGGCGACGATCGCTCGCAGGGCCCGGAAGCTGGGGCCCGCATCGACTCTGACTCCGCCCGGCTCCACAGCCACCGCGGTGACCGGGGAGCGCAGCAGCAGCGCCGGACCAAGCTCGGCGGCGATCCTCTCGGCGAGCAACTGGGATCCGCCGACGATCCGGGATTCCTGGGCGCCACCCTCGACGTCGAGCAGCGGATCGAGGCCACCCGCCGAGCGCATGTAGAAGAGCGCATGCAGCAGGGACATCTCCTCAGGCTCCGCCCCCCAGATCGTGCGCCCTGCTATCCGCATCAGTGTTCGCGCAGGCCGGGTCAGCATCGCGCCCTCGAGCCAGCTGTCCAGCGTCCTGTTGTCGTGCGCAGCGGCCTCGGGACCTGCCCCCGGCGCCTCTGGGTCGAGCCGGTCGGCGAGCTTTTGCAGCCGCCGGCGCGCGAGCGCGATGTCGGCGAGGACCAACGGACCGACCCGGGGGATCGTCCCCGAATAGCGCTTCTGGCGTCCCTTGAGCTCGAGCACGCTCTTGCCCTGATCGAAGGTCGGGAAGGTTTCGAGTCCGAGTTCGGCCGTCAGAGCGAGGACGCGGTCCTGCTCGGGGCCGACCCACTGGCCGCCGATCTCGACCACCTCGCCGCCGCCGATCTCAGCGTTCAGGAGCCGGCCGCCGACCCGGTCGCGAGCTTCGAGCACGAGCACGGATCGGCCGCGCTCGCGCAGCCGCCGCGCGGCCACCAGACCGGCCAGACCGGCGCCGGCGATCACCACATCTGCATCGGAGTCCATCAGCGCGACATTGTTTCGGGATTCACGGCGGCCCGCGGCGACGGTGATCGTTTAGCGGCCGTTAACCGCCCCCGAGCATGATCGCTGACGGATGCTCCTGCTGATCGTGTTCGCGCTGCTCGCGGGCGCGGCGACCGCCGTGTCGCCGTGCGTGCTGCCGATCCTGCCCGCGATCCTCGGTGCCGGGGTCACCGGTGGACGCCGCCGGCCGCTCGGCGTTGTCACCGGCTTGACGCTCTCGTTCACCTTTGCGGCGGTGGCGCTCGTCTACGTGATCGACGCGCTCGGCTTGCCAAATGACATCCAGCGCACGATCGCGATCGTCGTCCTCGCCGGTTTCGGCATCGCGCTCTTGATCCCGCCGGTCTCGGATCGGATCGAGGCGACCATTTCACGCTTCGTCGGTGCCCCACGAATGCGTCGCGGTGATGGCTTCGGCTCGGGGGTGCTGCTCGGTGGCGGCCTCGGGCTCGCCTACTTCCCCTGCGCCGGCCCGATCCTCGCCGGTGTCATCACCGTCTCCGCCGCCCAGGACTTCACGGTAGGACGGCTCGCCGTCGCGCTCGCTTACGCGCTCGGCTCGGGCATCGTCCTCTACGCGATCATGCTCGGCGGCCGCCGGGTGACCGATCGCATCAAGCCGATCCAGGGGCGGGTGCAGATGGTGATGGGGGCGGCGATGGTAGCCGTCGCGGTGCTGATGGCCGCCAATCTCGATACCCGCTTTCAGACCGCGATAGCGGACGATCTGCCTGGCTTTCTGACGAACCCGAGCCAGAGCATCCAGGAGAGCGAGGCGGTGGCAACCGAGATCCGACAGCTCTCTCCAGGGGGCGGCGCCACCGAGGCGGGTGCCGAGCAGATCGCCACCGGCGCTGACCTCCCCGACCTCGGGGCAGCCCCGGACTTCACCGATACGGGCGAGTGGTTCAACACCGACGGGCAGCAACTCTCGATCAAGGAGCTGACCGCCCAGGGCAATGTCGTCTTGATCGACTTTTGGACCTACACCTGCATCAACTGCATTCGCACGTTCCCCTATCTGAAGGCGTGGGATGAGAAGTACCGGGACGACGGTCTGGTGATCGTTGGGGTTCACGCCCCGGAGTTCCCGTTCGAACGCGAGGCCGACAACGTGCGAGCGTCGATCGAGCAGAACGGGCTCCAGTACCCGGTCGTCCAGGACAACGATCTCGGTACCTGGAATGCGTTCGGCAACCAGTATTGGCCGGCGAAGTACCTGATCGATGCCAACGGTGAGATCCGCTACACGCACTTCGGTGAGGGCGACTACGACACGACCGAGGAGGCGATCAGGACGCTGCTGGCCGATGCCGGTGAGGGCGACCTAGGCGGCCTCACGAGCGCCAGCGGCGAGCGCGCCGCCGACGGCCTCGGCACTCCTGAGACCTACCTCGGCGCGGCAAGGGCTCAGGGCTTCGTCAACGGCCGCTTCCCGACCGGGATCACGAACTTCGGCACCGTCGGCGACGCCGTGGTCGACCAGCTGCCCCCGAATGCCTTCGCCTATCAGGGTCGCTGGCGGATCTCGACCGAGGATGCGACCAGCCTCGAGGACTCGCGGCTCGACGCCCACTACCGGGCTCGCCGCGTGTTCCTCGTGATGGGCTCGCCCGAGCGGCCGCGCGAGGTTGAGGTTCTGCTCGACGGCGAGCCGATCCCTGACGAACTGGCGGGCGAGGACGTCAGGAAGGGCAAGGTAGTCGTCGACGAGCAGCGGCTCTACAGACTCGTCGACAGCGGTCAGGCGGAGGACCATGTGCTGACGCTGAAGTTCCCGCGCGGCGTCTCCGGCTACGCGTTCACGTTCGGCTGATCGAGCCGGACGGTCCTCCGGGCCCGAGGGCGCCCGACGCGGATCATTCATCTAGGCTGATCCCGTGGACCGGCCCACGCTTTCAAAGCTTGCCTCGGGGGCGTTGGCCCTGCTCGCCGCATCGCTCCTGATCGCGGCTTGCGGCGACAACAACGAGACGACCGTGACCGAGACGACGACGGAGCCGGCCGTGGCCGAGACGACGGACGAGACCGGCGAGCCGACCAGCGGGCAGACCGACGGAGCGCCGCCCGCCGCGGACATGGAGGTCACCGACCTGACCAGCTTCTCCTCCCCGAGCGGTAACATCGGTTGCCAGATCGAGCCGCTCACGGTCCGCTGTGACATTGCCGAGCGTGACTGGAAGCCGCCCTCGGCTCCACCCGACTGTGAGCTCGACTACGGCCAGGGCCTGACCCTGACGGCCGGGAGCACCGCCGAGCTCGTCTGCGCCGGTGACACGGCGCTGAGCGGGGGCGGCTCCGAGCTTGCCTACGGCCAATCGATCGGCGCCGGCCTCCTGCGCTGCGAGAGCGAGCCCTCCGGGATGCGCTGCACCGACACCGAGACCGGCCGAGGCTTCGAGCTCTCCCGCGAGAGCTACAAGCTGTTCTAGCGGGCGGGCAGATGTAACCGCTTTACCGGTCTGTTTGCGCGATTCTGCTCGCGATCATGGTTGTCCCGACCGCCGCGGACGCCGGGGTCGGGACGGCTCCTCATGTGAGCCTGCTAGGTGGTCCGCCGAAGTTGAAATAGGGGTCGGTATGCGACCTCAATTTCAACCTCGGCCGTAAGCCGGGCTCGCGCCGTGCCGGCGGCGCCAACCGCGTGGGTGGCGCCGGGTGGGGGGTGCCCGGCGACAGGACCCGCGCGTCTCGGCCGCCGCAGATCCCGCTCTAGCCCGGGCGCCGGGCCGAGAGCACGAGGTTGTAGAACAGCGCCGGCGGCAGGCGCGGTTCGAGCAGAACGGAGTCGAGCTTCTGCAAGCCGATGTAGCTGCGGTAGGCGAAGTGACGCCAGAGCATCGGAACGCCTTCGGGGTCGGCGCTGGCTTCGAGGCTGCGCAGGCCCCAGCCGTAGGCACTGGCGAGCAGCTCCTCGCCGCGCAGGTAGACGTCCTCAAACCCCGCCCGCTCGAAGCTGGCTGTGAGCGTTGCGGGATCGAAGGCGTGGACGTCGACCTCGCTCTCGAGTAGCTGCCCCGCGACCTCCTCGGCGTTGCCGCTCGGGCCGTTCGCGGCCTCAGGGGCCCGAAGCAGCGCCCGCCAGGCCGGTGCCGCGATGCCGCCGAGGCGCTTCGGGACAGCGGCCAGGCGGTCGCCGTAGGCGCTCGGCTCGCCGCAGAAGGCGACAGTGCCGCCCGGGCGCAGGACCCGCAGGAACTCAGCGGTTGCGTGGTTCAGGTCCGGAACGTGGTGGAGGATCGCGTGCCCGAAGACCAGGTCGAAGGACTCGTCCCCGAACGGCAGGCTCTCGGCCTCGGTCTCGACGGTCTCCACCTCGAGGCCGGCGCTCTCGGCGTTCTCACGCAGCGCCGCGAGCATCCCCGGCGAGATGTCGGTGCAGGTCGCGGTTTCGATCGCGCCGGCGCCCAGCAGGTTGAGTGAGAAGTAGCCCGTGCCGGAGCCGATCTCCAGCGCGTTGCCGAAGCTCGGCGTAGCCCCGTTCAGGGCCTTGCGCAGCTTTGCTGTGACCTGCCTGCGCCCGATGGCGCCGAAATCGATGCCCCATTTGGCGTCGTAGGTCCCTGCGGCCACGTCGTGGTAGCGCGTGTTGACATCCTTGATGTGGTCAGCGGTAGCGTCTGGTGCCGCGGGCATTCGCGGCACTGTAGCGTCCGCAACCCTGATGGAACCGTGCTACGTGCAGCAGAATCAGCCGCGGGGGGTCCCACCGCTGAAGCTGACCGGGGAGCGCACGCTGCCTGACGTACCGGAGGAGAACTACTGGTATCGGCGGCACCTGGCCGTTTACGAGTGGATCGCCGAGCGGATCACCGGGATGAGCGTCACGGATCTTGCCTGCGGCGAGGGCTACGGATCCGATCTGCTCGCGGCTCACGCCGGCGACGTGATCGGCGTCGATGCCAATCCCGAGGCCAACACGCACGCGATCGCCCGCTACCGGCGGGAGAATCTCCGTTTCGAGCGTGATCTGGTCGAGAACGTCAGCGGGCCACGTGACGCGATCGTCTTCCTGCAGACGATCGAGCACATATCGGAGCCGGAGGCGCTGTTGGAGCGGATTGCCGCCGCCGCACCGCTGGCTTACATCTCTACCCCGAACCTGTTGACGCTGGCCCCGCAGGGGGCCGAGAAGTCCGACAACCCCTGGCATCTGCGCGAGTACACGGCCCAGACCTACCGTGAACTGCTGGAACCGCATTTCGGCAGCGTCGAGATCCTCGGCCTGCGACATGCGGGCAAGCTGCGCCTGCATGAGATCGCGCTGAAGCTGGGCTGGGATCGATTCCACGAGGCCCTGCGCCTCACCAGCCGCTTCTACGATCGCTTCACCCCGGCGATCAGCGCCGGGGACTTCAGCCTCGAGCCCGGCCAACTCGAGCAGGCACTCGACTTTCTCGCTGTCTGCCGCCGTTAGTGGACTTTTAGGGGTGGCGGCCCCCAAGAGCGAAGCAGGGGGGGACCCGGGACATCTGGGTGCTATCGCGATCGTCCTTCACAGCCACATGCCCTATGTCGAGGGCTTCGGCACCTACCCGTTCGGCGAGGAGTGGCTGTTCGATGCCGCGATTCGCTCCTACCTGCCTGTCCTGGCGGTTGCCGATCGGTTGACCGTGACCGTCACGCCGGTGCTCGCCGACCAACTGGAGGACGGCGGCGTGCATGGCCGGCTGCTGGACTTCGCCCGCCTCTACCGGCTCGGTTCGGCGCAGCTCGACGCGACGGAGATGGAAACGGCCGAGCTGCGTGCCGCCTGCACGGCCGAGGCCGATCGCTACGGGGCGGCGGTGGCCGAGCTCGAGCGCCTCGGTGGGGACCTGATCGGCGTCTTCAGAGAGCCGGCCGCGGCGGGCCGGGTCGAGCTGATGGCATCGGCGGCGACGCACGCCATCCTGCCGCTGATCGCCACCCGCGGCGGGCGGCGGCTGCAGATCGAGACCGGCCTCCGCTCCCATCGGCGGCGTTTCGGTCCCTCCCGTGGCTTCTGGCTCCCCGAGTGCGCCTATGCGCCCGGCATCGAGCCTCTGCTCGCCGAGGCTGGGGTCGACTACTTCTGCGTCGATCAGTCCCGGCATGAGCCCGCTACGGCGGCGCTGCGGCCCGCGCTCAGCGATGGGATCACCGGCTTTACGATCGACCGCGAGGCGATCGAGTGGCTCTGGTCGATGGACGGTTACCCCTCTGACCCCTGCTATGCCGACTTCCACCGGAAGTCCCTGCGGGGCACCCGCCCGTGGGCGATCAACGGCGAGGCCTACGAGCCCGCCCGGGCTGCTGCGCGGGCGATCGGGCAGGCGGATCAGTTCGTCGCCGCCATCGCCGAGCGGCTTCGCGCGCACCGGGCTCGTTCCGGGGCCCCGGGCCTGATCACCTTCGCGATCGACACCGAGTTGCTCGGTCACTGGTGGTGGGAGGGACCGACCTGGTTGGCAGCCGTCTTGGAGCGGCTCGAGGGCAGCGGGGTGCGGGCGTTGACGCTCTCGGACGCGCTCGCCGAGCATCGGCCCGAGCCGCGCCGGCTGCAAGCCTCCACCTGGGGGGCGGAGCGGGACTTCAGGACTTGGGACTCCCCGGCGGTGGCCGATCTCGCCTGGGGGACCCGAAAGCTCGAGCTGCGGCTGCTGCGCGAGCTCTTCGCCGGCCGGCTCCAGGGAGTCGCCCTGGAGCGCGCCGCGCGCGAGCTGCTTGCGGTACAGGCCAGCGACTGGGCCTTTCTCGATTATCACCGCCAGGCAGGTGACTACCCCTTCCAGCGCAGCCTCGACCACGCGCGAGAGCTGTTCGAGGCCATAAACTCGGGCGAACGCGCCGATCCCGCCCTCCGCAGCCTGGCGCCGGACCTTACCCTCGCACCGTTGCTCGAGCCGTAGTAGATGATGATTCCCGCGCCGAGACAGAATCAGTCATCCGGATCAATGATCGCCAAGCGATGAGCCGCATTCTGATTCTCTCCTGGGAGTACCCGCCGCTGATCGAGGGCGGGCTCGCGCGCCATGTCCGCAAGCTCTCAGAGTCCCTTGTAGAGAGGGATGCCGAGGTCCACGTGCTGACCAGAGGCGGCGAGGAGTCACCGCGCCAGGAGGTCAGCGGCGGCGTCCACATCCATCGCGTGCTGGAGCCGACCCGGCCGCGCGATCTCGGTGAGTTCGTCGCCTGGGTCGAGCGAATGAACTCCGACATGCTCGCGGCCGGCGTCGAGCTCGGCGATCGCTTCGACTTCGACATCGTCCACGGGCACGACTGGCTCGTCGCCGGCGCCTGCGACCACCTCGCAAGGCGCTTTGGTGCTCCGCTGGTGACGACGATCCACGCGACCGAGCACGGCCGCCACCAGGGCTGGGTGGACAAGCATCCGCAGTCTCACATCCACGGCGTCGAACGCTGGATCTCCAACCGCGCCGACCGCGTGATCGCCTGCTCGTACTACATGCGCGAGCAGATCTGCGACATCTTCGACGTCCCCGAGCGGCGCGTCAGCGTGATCCCGAACGGGATCGATCC
This sequence comes from Acidobacteriota bacterium, assembly GCA_032122625.1. GTDB lineage: Bacteria > Actinomycetota > Thermoleophilia > Solirubrobacterales > 70-9 > CAXMST01. The sequence continues at coordinate 19,254 of JAQBGG010000123.1, read as the reverse complement.
CGGCGACCTGCCGGCGCCCGACGTCGTCGAGCTCGCCCGGCTGCGCTCCGAGTTCGCCGAGCCCGACCAGAAGCTCGTCCTCCTTATCGGCCGGCTCGTCTACGAGAAGGGCTTCCAGTTCGCGCTCGAGGCGATGCCGTCCTTGATCGAGCGCCTACCCGGCACCCGCTTTCTGGTCGCCGGATCCGGGACCCACGAGGAGGAGCTGCGACGCCAAGCCGACGAGCTCGGCCTGATGGAGCACGGTACCTTCCTCGGCTGGATCGGCGACGACGTCCTGCACTCGCTCTACCGGATCGCCGACGTCTGCGTGGTCCCCTCGCTCTATGAGCCCTTCGGTCTGGTCGCCCTGGAGGCGATGGCATCGGACTGCCCCTGCATCGTCGCCGACACCGGGGGCCTCCGAGAGGTCGTCCCCGACGGCGGCCAGGTCGGCCTCCGTTTCCGCTCCCGCGACCCCGAGGCCCTGGCCGAGGTCGCGGGGCGGGTGCTCGCCAGCGAACGCCTCCGCGACGAGCTGATTGGCGAGGCCCGCGAGCACGTCCTCTCCTTCGACTGGCTCGACGTCGCCGAACAGACAGCCGCCATCTACGCGCAGCTACTCGGCGAGCGCATCGCCGTCTGAGCCCCTCACCGGGCCGCCCGCCCTGACCAGTCAGCGACGACAGGCAAGAAACCCCTGATAATCAGGGGGAACTCGACACTCGGCGGAATCTCAGCTCAGCGTGGCCCGGTCCGGCCGTAGCCGTCGGGTTCGACGGGGTCGGGCCAGCGCAGGGTTTCGGGGGTCTCCCGCATGCGGACGACCCGGGCCGGGGCGCCGGTGGCGACCGCGTTGGCGGGGATGTCACGAGTGAGGACGGAGTTGGCGCCGACGATTGCGTTGTCGCCGACGGTGACACCCCGCAGGATCTGGGCGTTGTAGCCGATCCAGACGTTGTTGCCGACGCGGACATCGCGCATGTAGATGCCCTGCTTGCGGATTGGCTGCTCGACGTCGGCGACGTTGTGGTCGAAATCGATGAACATCGCCCGGTCGGCGATCACACACTGCTGGCCGATGCGGACGCTCTGGTAGGCGGAGATCGTGCACTCCTGGCCGATCACGGTCTTCGCACCGATCTCGACCAGTCCCTCGTGGCAGCGGATCTTGGTCCCGTGGCCGATCCACGCAAAGCGCCCGAGCCGCAGCCGCGCCCCGCGGCCGACCTGCACCTGCAGGTGCGGGCCAAGGAAGACCATCCCGTCGGTCTCGGTCCTGCGCCCGGCGACCGTCAGGAACCGGCGCCGGACGTAGCGGGCGAAGAGGCGCGCGTACTTGCCATTCAGCATCCCGTGCGCGGCGGCGAACCTCAGGGCGGCAAACGGGCCGCGCTTGGGAGCGAGCGTCTCGGTGGCGATCCCATCGCCGGCGGCGCTTGTGCTTTGGGTCGCGGTTGGGGCACCCATCGCCGCGGATCATAGGGTCGGTCCGCTCGTCCCGGCAAGGAGCTTGGCGGGACCCGGTCCGGGCGCGGGCCTTGCAATCATCAGCCGCGCCATGGCAACGGCGACCGAACTCGCGGAGAGACTGCTGAGCGGCGACAAGCGCGCTCTGGCGCGGGCGATCACGCTGGTCGAGAACGGCGATCCGGAGGGGGCGAACCTGGTCGGCGCCGTCTTCCCAAAGACGGGCCGGGCGCGGATCACCGGCTTCACCGGCCCGCCGGGCGTCGGCAAGAGCACCCTAATCGGCGCGCTGACCAAACTGTTGCGCGAGGCCAACCGCAAGGTCGGCGTGCTCTCGATCGATCCCTCGAGCCCGTTCACCCGCGGCGCTCTGCTCGGCGACCGCATCCGGCTCTCCGAGCACTTCCTCGACCCCGACGTCTTCATCCGCTCGATGGCCAGCCGTGGGGCACTCGGTGGCCTCGCCGAGGCTGCCTTGCAGGCGGCGTTGTTGATGGATGCGGCCGGCAAGGACGACGTTCTGCTGGAGACCGTCGGCGTCGGCCAGGCGGAGATCGACATCATCGATCACGCCGACACCGTTGTGCTCGCGCTGATGCCGGGCTCCGGCGATTCGATCCAGGCGCTGAAGGCCGGCGTGATGGAGATTCCCGATGTGATCGTCGTCAACAAGGCGGATCACCCGTTGACCGACACAATGGTCCGTGAGGTGCGGACGGCGCTGGCACTCGGTCCGCAGGAGGCCTGGAAGGTCCCAATCGTCAAGACCGAAGCCGTAACCGGCGCCGGCGTTGGCGAGCTCTTGGAGCAGATCGACGCCCATCGGGCACACATCGAGGCCGAGGGCACGCTCGAGCAGCGTCGCGGCCGGAACCTCCGCAACGAGGTGCTGGGTCTGGCCGGAGCGCGGATGCGACGGCAGCTCGAGGTCCGGGCGGAGAACGATCCCGCCGTTGCCGACCTGCTCGAGCGGGTGGTGCGCCGGGAGACCGATCCTGCCAACGCAGCTCGCGAACTCCTGGAGCGTGATTGGGATGACTGAGGAGCTGGTCGAGTCCGAGGCCGGAGCTCCGAGAGCAAGCGAGCTTCCCCATCTGCAGAGCCTAGACGAGGCTCGCGGCTGGGTCGGCGCGAAGCTCGACGAGATCGGCGGCGCAACCGCCGGTCGGGTGGAAGGGGTCCTGGTCGACGTCGACAGTCGCGAGCCGAGTTGGCTGGTGATCCGGATCGGACGATTCGGACATCTTTCGGCGATCCCCTACGAGGTCGCCGCCGGTGGGGTGGGCCACGTCTGGGTGCCCTATCCCCGTGATGCGCTTCGCGGTGCCCCCGAGGTCGATCCCGCGGCGGGGATCGGCTTTCGGCGCGAGATCCGGCTTTGCGACCACTTCGAGATTCCCGCCGGCACCGGGCGACGGGCCCAGATCGAGGGTCGTGAGGACGACGCTTTCACCTCGGTCCCGGGCTAGTAGGGCCCGGCCGGGCTAGCCGGGCCCGGATTCCGGCTCCGGCTCGGATTCCGGCTCCGGCTCAATCTCGTCGTCGACTTTCACGGCTGCCTCGGCCGCGGTCGTTCCGGTGCCCTCCGAATAACCGCGCTCGAGGGTCTGCGTCGCCTCCTCGATCGCCGCGAGCACCTGATCGAGGTCGGTGAGTTGGGCGCCGATCGAGGTCGCCGCCGAGTCGTCGTTGCCGGGCTCGGGTTCGCGCTCGGGATCGGGATCGGACGCTGTGGCCCCCCTCTGACCCTGACCGCCGCGGCCGCCGGGGGGATCGAGAGCGACACCGCTGGTCCGCTCGAGCGTCTCCAGCACCTGCCGGATCGTGCGCTCATGCTGGCCGAAGGCAAGCCACAGGGCGGCGACGTCACGGCGCAGCTCGGCGAGCTCGGCATCCTTGGCGCTGATCTGGGTGCGGACGTCGCTCGGCTTGAACCCAAACAGCCCTCGGCGCAGGGGTCGCGCCTCATTCGCCGCCTCGTCAGGGAGGGGCAGCTCAAAGCTCTGATCGTCGGTCCCGGTGGACTGCTGGCTGTCGCCGTCGAGGTTGTCGGAGGGTGTGGTCACGTCACCCTGAGACTACCCGCAGATGTACTTGGGGTGGCCGTTGACGGCAGCTTGGGCACCGACCTGGCAGAAGTTCTCGGAATCATCGGGACCGTTGCTATCCGGCTCCGATGTGAGCGTGATCACGCCACCACCGTGGCGTTCAAACGGCCGTTGGGTGCGGTCTGGACAGATATCGGCCTTGGTTTTCCCTACCGTGGGTGCTAGTTTCAAGACCAGCACTGCCGGGTGCAACCGTTCAATGGGAGGATTCGATGATCGCCGCCGAGCTCCGGGGGAGTAGTAAACCGGGCTTGAATGAAGCTTTGGGATGGATTGGATCCCGGGTGGACGATGTCTACGGCGCCAGCGTTGGTCGCCTCGAAGACATCTGGATCGATCCGGGTACGGGCGATCCGCGTTGGCTCCTAGTCAAGGAGGGTCGCTTCGGCGGTCGATCCACATTGATCCCGTTCGAGGACGCGAGCGCTGGTGCCGGCCACGTCTGGGTTCCCTACGAGCGCGACGTTGTCCGCGGGGCACCCGAGGTTGAGCCCGGCGCACCCCTGACGCAGCAGGTCGAATCAGCACTGCGGGACCACTACGTGTCGAACGCCGCTCTATCCCACAGCGACCAGGCCGCAGCAGCAGTCACTCCCGGGGCGGTGTCCGAGCTCGCTCACGAGCATCAGCAGCCGGAACATCCACCGCCGCAATACCCGCCAAGGCCCGCGCCGCAACCCCCGCAGATGCAGCCCGCGCCGCCGCAACCCCCGCAGCAGCAGCCGGCGCCGCAGTACCCGCAGCAGCAGCCGGCGCCGCAGTACCCGCAGCAGCAGCCGGCGCCGCAGTACCCGCAGCAGGCCCCGCCGCAGCGGCCGGCGCCGATTCAGTACCCGCAGCAGCAGCCGCAGCAGCAGCCGGCGCCGATTCAGTATCCGCAGCAGGCCCCGAGGCCGGCACCGCAAGCCCCCGACCCCGGGCCGTACTCGAGGAACGATGCCGGCCCGCCGGCAGCCCTCAGCTTCCCGGGGCCCCCTGCAGAGGAACACCCTCGCGCGGGCAGCACGCCCATAGCCGCCCGCCAAACCCCGCAGCCGCCCGTCGTCGCAGCCCCGCCGATGCGCCCGCCTGCCCCGCCGATGCGCCCGCCTGCCCCGATCCAGTATCGCCCGGACCCGGCAGCCGTACCGATGCCACAGGTCGCTCGCGCCGAGCAGCACACGCCGGCTCCGCCGGCGGGTCCGGAGTCGCTTCCCCAGCGGCCAGCCGTGCCGCCCCAGCCCCAGCCCGCTGTTGTGGCGACCCCGCCTCAGCAGGGGTACGCCGAGCAGCCAACGGCAATCCCGGTAATCCACGCTCTCGACCGTCCCTACAGGGTCGAGATTCAGCTCGAGGGCGACCTCAAGATCAGCGGTGAGCTCAAGGGCTTCAGCCTGACCCCCACCGATGACTCAGCCGACTGAGGCGACCCCCCCGACCACCTGCAGCAGTACGCGGCGCTGATTTGAGACGACGGGCTCGAGGACTGCGCCTTCGCGGTTTCCCGGGTCCCGGTCGGGCCTTTCCAGGTCGATCGTGGCTGCGTCCGGTCGCTAGGCAGCCACGGCGCTTCGCCGTGCGCCGCCGCGCCGCCCCCGCGGGCGCGTGATCTTGCCTTCGACGGCGCCGGCGGGCTGCTCCGCGATCTGGGCCGCAGTCTGCGACAGCGTCCGAATGAACTGGTCGAACTGCCGGCGGATGCGGTCGGCATCTTCCATCCCGGCGGTCAGCACTCGGGCGCGATCGACGAGGCCGTCGCTGAGCGCGCTGATCCGTTGCTGGCGTTCGACGACCATGCTGTCGGCGACCCGCTTGGCGTCCTCCAGGTAGCGGCTAGCCTCGAGCTCGATCGCCCGCCAGCGCTCGCGAATACCGGTCTCGGCTTCGCGCCGGATCTCCGCGGCCTCTCGCTCCACGGCGCCGATCATCGTGTTGACGAGGCTGTCGGCCCGGTGCTTGGCGCGGTCGAGGTACTCGCGCGCCTCCCGCTCAGCGCTCTGCATCCGCTCCTCGAGCGCCGCCTCGGGATCGAGCCTCAGCTGTGGTTTCGTCGCCGCGGCCGACGCCGGCCGGTCCTCACTGATCGGTTCAGGCCCTTGGCTGGCGCGCTCACGCGGTTCTGGCTGCGGCCGCGAGCGTGATCCCTGGGGGGCGCTCACCTGGAGCGTGAAGTGGCGCGTCGCCTGATCGAGCGCGGCAATCGCGGCATCGATCTCATCTCGACCCCAGTCTGACTCGTCGCCCGTCGGCAGCGGTTGCTCAGGGTTATGGGGCTGATCCGGCATCGGCTCTCCTGTTCGACGATTTCGGCTGTCCTGGGCACGCCACGCGGGGCCGCAGACAGGACGCGGCCAGTCTAGGTACCGAATCGGCGGCAGATAGCGCTGAAGGCTTTGTTCACGCTGACTGAACGGCGCCGATTCGGCTGCCAAGGAGTGCTCTATCAGCGACTAGATGAGTGATCCGAGGACATCACACCCACGGCTGAGCCCGCGGGATCAATCATCTAGCGGGGAAAGGTCGTCCAGGGCACGCGCGCATCCTCGGCGCTGCCGACCCCGAAAATCTCGTCGAGGACTGCGCCGGAGTCTGTGACCCCCATCGCGTGGTAGAGGTGGTCACGGATCTGATGCCGGGTCTGGCCGGCCGCCGCCATCTGGATCGAGATGAGTTTGACGTCATCGATGCCACGCCACTCCGTGGCCTCCTGCGGACGCATCGGTGGTGCCGGTTCCGGGCCTGGCGCCGCCGGCGGGGGCGCCGCCGGACGGGGCGCCGCCGCCGGTGGCTGTTGGTCGAAGACTGGGGCTCGGGCCGGGTGGGGCTGCGGCTCCTCAGGAGGTCGGGCGGGCGCCTGCTCGTAGTGGGCGGCCGGTAGCGGATCGCGGGCCATGGGCTCAGCGTTGGTGCCCTCATAGATCGGTGGCGAGAACGGTGGGGGCGGAGCAGGGGGCGCCGCGTAGGTCGATCCCGGATCGGGCGCAGGGTAAGGGTCAGCTGCCTCGATCTCGTGGAAGCCGGGGAGGTCGAACTCGGGCCTGGTGCTCTCGGCCTCGCGGGAGAGGCTCTCCGCCGCTTCGCCCAGAGCGCGCACGAGGTTGTCGAAGCCCTCACGAACCGGGGCGGCGTCGTCCAATCTGCCGACGACGGCCTCGGCCTTGCCGACGATCTCGTTGCTCAGTTCCGCGATACGCCGTTGGCGATCGGCAACCAGGCTGTCAGCTCTTCGACGCGAGGACTCCAGGTAGCGGCGGGCTTCCTCCCGAGCGTCATCGCGGAGCTGGCCGGCCTCACGCTCGACCGCGTCGAGGATCGAACTGACCCGTCGTGAGACCTCCGGAGCGATCGCGCCTTCGGCCAGGGGCCTGGGCGCCAGCGGGTCGCCCGCGGCACTCGGATAGTTAGTGTGGCTTGGGTCGTCGCTCATTGCCAGTTGCCCGACGGGGGCCCGATGCCGACGCGCCCGCCCAGGGTACCCGACGCGCGCCGCGGCATCCGCCGGCGCGCCGGATGCCTACAAGCGCCCGTGCAGGACCGGCCGGCACCTGCCCGCTCAGCAGCCGAGCTGGCGTGCGATCACCATCTGCTGGACCTCGTCGGTCCCTTCACCGATCGTGAGGATCTTCGCGTCGCGGTAGAAGCGGCACACGGGGTACTCCTCGATGAAGCCGTAACCGCCGTGGATCTGGACGGCCTCTTCGCTGGCCCTGACGGCAAGCCGCCCCGTCTTCAGCTTGGCCTGCGCAGCCGTCAGCGTGAAGGCCTCGCCGCGCTCCTTCAGGATCGCTGCCTTGTAGGTCAGCAGCCTCGCCGCCTCAATCTCCGTGGCGAGGTCGGCAAGCTTCGCCTGGATCGTCTGGAACTTCGAGATCGACCGCCCGAAGGCCTGTCGCTCCTTGGCGTACGCCAGCGCCTCGTCGAGTGCTCCCTGGGCGAGGCCGACGCCCATCGCGGCAACCCCGATCCGGCCGCCGTCGAGAATCTGTAGGAACTGCTTGTAACCCCTGCCCCGGGGTCCGAGGAGATTTTCATCGGGCACCGTGCAGTTGTCGAACGTCAGCGGTCGCGTGTCGGAGGCGTTCCAGCCCATCTTCCGGTAGGGCTCCCCCTGGGTGTACCCCGGCGTCCCGTTGGGCACGATCAGGTTGGAGATCTCCTTCGGTCCGTCGGCGGCGCCGGTCGCCGCGGTGATCGAGACGCAACCGGAGATCGAGGTCCCGGCGTTGGTGATGAACTGCTTGGCGCCGTTGATCACCCAGCCGTCGTCGCCGTGCTCGGCCTTGGTGCGGACGTTGCCGGCGTCGGAGCCGGCATCGGGCTCGGTCAATCCGAAGGCCGCGAGCTGCTTGCCCGCGGTCAGCTGTGGCAGCCAGTCCTGCTTTTGGGTCGCGCTCCCGAACAGATAGATCGGCATCGTCCCGAGCGATGTGTGGGCGGCCATCGTGATCGCTACCGAGGAGTCGATCCGGGCCAGCTCCTCGACCGCGATTGCGTAGCTCAGCGTGTCGGCTCCACCACCGCCGTACTCCTCGGGGAAGGGGATCCCCATCAGGCCGAGCGCGCCCATCTGCGCGACGAGCTCATATGGGAAGGCGTGGTCGCGGTCGAGTTGCGCGGCAGCCGGGGCAACCTCGCCGGTTGCGAAGTCCCGGACGGTGTCCCGGATCAGCCGCTGCTCGTCGCTGAGGTCGAAGTCCACGCGCTCAGGTTAGGTTGTCTCTCCGCTCTCAGCGAACGATCTGGCCAGCTCGACCAACAGCCGCACGCCGTATCCGCTGGCGCCGCGGCCGACGTAGGGCCGGCCCACGTCCCAGGCGGTGCCGGCAATGTCGATGTGGGCCCAGCGTGCGTCCTCGATGAACTCCTCGAGGAACGCCGCGGCGGTGATCGAGCCGGCCTTGCGCTTCGGCGCCGCGTTGGTCAGGTCGGCGACCGTGCCCTTCATCAGCTCCTTGTACTCGGCGTGCAGCGGCAGCCGCCAGACCAGCTCGCCGACGGTCGCGCCCGCCTGCTCGACCGCCCCGACAAGCGCGTCGTCGTTGCCGATCACCGCGGCGTGGGTGGAGCCGAGCGCGACGACGACCGCTCCGGTCAGGGTCGCCAGGTCGACGATCTGGGTTGCCCCTTCCCGGGCGCACCAGGTGAGCGCGTCGGCCAGGATTAGCCGGCCCTCGGCGTCAGTGTTGTTGATCTCGACCGTCTTGCCGTTCAGCTGGGTGATCACGTCGCCGGGCCGGGTGGCGCTGCCGCTCGGCATGTTCTCCACCGCGGGCACGACGGTCAGCAGGTTGAGCTCCAGCCCGAGCTCGGCGATCGCCGCTGTGGCTTCGAGCGCCGCGGCCCCACCCGACATGTCCATCTTCATCTCATGCATCGAGGCCGAGGGCTTGAGCGAGATCCCGCCGCTGTCGAAGGTGACCGCCTTGCCGACGATTCCGAGCGGGTCGGCTTCGGGTTGGCCGGTGTAGCGGAGGACGATCAGCAGCGGGTCCTTGGCCGAGCCGTCGCCGACGGAGATCAGTCCTCCCATGCCGAGCCCGGCGAGTTGCTCGGGTCCGAGCACCTCGACTTCGATCGCCTCGGAGCCGGCGGCGATCTCAGCGGCGCGGGCGGCCATATAGTCGGGGTCGGCGATATTGGCCGGCAGGTTTTGCAGGTCTCGGGCGCGGTTGGCGGCGATCGCGGCAACCCTGGCGACGGCAACGAGCTCGTCGGCGCCGTCGGCCCCATGGAGGATCAGTTCCACCGGACCGGCGCCCTCGTTCTCGTCGTCGTCCCCGCGTTCGCTCTTGAGGCTGTTGAAGCGGTAGGCCGTGAGGATCGTCCCGCCGGTGATCGCAGCCGCGATCGGCGCTCCTCCCGGCACCTGCCAGGCGAGCCTGGAGGCCCCGTAGCGCTGAGCCTGCCGGACGCCGAGACTTGCCGCCACGCGGGCCCGTTCACTGTCGAAGTCACCAACGGGACCGAGCCCGATGACCAACACGCGCTCCGGGGAGGGTGGGCGCAGCATGGTCAGCTTCTTGAACGAGGTTCGGACGTCGGCGGCGCCGGGCGCCTCGCGTAGCCACTCGGGCGGGCTCGCCTCGTCGAAAACGCCGACGCAGAGCAGTCCGGCGCCGGAGTCCTGAGCGGGGGAGGGATCGAGGCTGACCTGCACCGGGGGGCCAGTATATGTGGCATACCCGGGCACCCGGGCGTGACGGTCAGGTCCCTGGGGTCGACGAGCGTTCGGTCGCTGATCGGCGGCGCCCGCCAGACCGCGCCGCCGGGCCTGTAGCGTTTCAGTCCTTCTTCGGCACCCACCCGTACTCCAGGAGGACCCCGATGTCCGAGACCGTGATTCTTTCCACCGCCCGCACTCCGTTCGGCAAGATGGGCGGTGCCCTGGCACCGCTCGACGCCACCGACCTCGGTGGCCATGCGATCAGCGCCGCCCTCGAACGCTCGGGCGTTGACCCCGAGCAGGTCGAGGCTGTCGTCTACGGCCAGGTGCTGCAGGCCGGTCAGGGGCAGATCCCCTCGCGCCAGGCTCAGGTCAAGGCGGGTGTGCCCAAGGACGTCCCCTCGGAGACGATCAACAAGGTGTGTGCCTCGGGCATGCGCTCGGTCGGTTTGATCGATCAGGGAATCCGGGCCGGTGACCTCGGCGTCGGCATCGGCGGTGGCATGGAGTCGATGTCGAGCGCGCCCTACCTCTTGCCGGGCGCCCGCTTTGGCTTCCGGATGGGTGACGCCAACGCGGTCGACGCGATGACCCACGACGGGCTCACCAATCCGTTCACCGGCAAGCAGATGATCAACGAGGCCAGCGAGGTCAGCAACGAGCTGGAGATCACGCGTCCCGACATGGACCGCTTCGCCGCCCGCTCCCACCAACTCGCCGCGAAGGCGACCGATGAGGGCAGGCTGGCGGAGGAGATCGTCGGTGTCAAGGTCAAGTCACGCAAGTCGGAGACGACGGTCGAGGTCGATGAGGCGATTCGCCCCGACACGACCCAGGAGTCGCTGGCGGGCCTGCGAGCGATCGGAGGCGATGACGCCACACACACCGCCGGCAACGCCCCGGGCGTCAACGACGGCGCCGCCGCTGTGGTGCTTGCCTCGGCTGAGTGGGCCGAAGCCAATGGCAAGCAGCCCCTGGCGCGGATCGTCGGCTACGGGATGGTCGGCGACGATTTTGCCTACCTGGCCAGGACCCCGGCGCGCGCCGCGGCGGTCGCGCTCGAGAAGGCCGGCAGGCAGGCCGCCGACGTCGACCTCTGGGAGATCAACGAGGCCTTCGCGTCGGTCGCCATCAACTCAGTACGGATGCTCGGCATCGACGAGGAGAAGGTCAACGTCAACGGTGGCGCGATCGCGCTTGGCCATCCGATCGGCGCCTCCGGCGGTCGCATCATCGGCGCCCTGGTACACGAGTTGCAGAGGCGCGGCGGCGGCCTCGGCTGCGCCGCAATCTGCTCTGGCGGCGGGCAGGGCGACGCGATCCTCATCGAAGTCTGATCGCGGCCTCGCGATCGGCGCGCGCCGTGAGCTGACGCGGAGTCCGGCAGTAGGCCCGGCGGCCGTCGTCTGCTCACTAGGCTTGCCGGGATGAGCAGGGCCGGCGCATTCTTCGATCTCGACCGCACGCTGATGGCGGGGTCCTCAGGGGTGCACTTCGGTCGTGCGGCCTACCGCTCGGGCATGGTCTCGCGGGGGCAGATGACGCGCTGGGCGATCGATCACCTGCGTTTTCGGCTTCGGGGCTCGACCGACTCCGACACCGATGAACTGGTTCGCCAGGTAAAGGACCTGCTCGACGGCGTCCCCGAGCGACGACTGAAGCGGATGGTCCCGGATCTGCTAGCCGGGATCCTGCCGCGGATCTACCCGCAGATGATCGATGAGGTTCGCGCCCATCAGGACGAGGGCCGGCCGACGTTCATCGTCAGCGCGGCGGGTGACGGGATCGTCTCTTTGCTTGCCGGCGTGCTTGACATGGACGGCGGCATCGGCACCCGTTATCAGGTGGATGCCGAGGGCAACTACACGGGCTATCTCGACGGTGGCTTGGTCTATGGGGAGGGCAAGGTGCCACACATGCAGCGCTTCGCCGAGGCCCACGGGATCGACCTCGAGGCCTCCTGGGCCTACTCGGACTCGGCCTCCGACCTGCCGATGCTCGAACTGGTCGGCAACCCGGTGGTCGTCAACCCCGACGCGGAGCTGGCCGAGGTCGCCAAGCAACGGGGCTGGCGCGTGATGCGGTTCGAGAAGCTCGGCCGCCGCCTCGCCGTGGCCGGGACCGTGATCGCGGCTGGGGCGATCGGCGGCAGCGGCACCTGGCTCGCTGCCCGGCGGTGGCCCCGGGCGTCGGCCGGTCGCCTGCGGCGCCGGTAGCGGCGAGCCGCCCCCGCCTAGCTGGAAACGGGGGTCTCGGGCTGGGGTTGCACCGGGCGTCCGCCGAGCTCGAGCGCGATCGTGACGGTGAGCAGGGCGACGATCGGGTTGTAGAGGATGTCGGTGCCCGAGGACGAGATCCAGTCAGCCAGGAAGCCATCGAGACCGAGCGTCTGGGCTCCCTCCTGAATGACCTGCGCCGCGATGTCGCCGATCGCGGCGGCGGCGAACAGGATCCCGAGGACGAGGCGGCGCGAGCCTCTGCTCAGTTCGGCGCTGCGACGGAACGAGTCGCCTACGCCGAGCTCCTCGATCTCGGCGAGGACCGCGGCAAGCACGTAGCGGGCGAAGAAGAAGAACAGCGGGATCACCAGTAGCAGGGCGGAGAAGAAGAGGCCCGCCACGAAGAGGAGATCGATCGCGACCAGCGTTCCCCAGCGCGTCCGGCGGATAATCATCGGCAGGGACGGATCTACCCCCGGCGGCGTGCCGACCACCGCGATCGCGACCGCACCCCCGAACAGGATCACGCCGAGGAGTGAGGAGGCGAAATGCAGCGCCGCACTCGCAATCTGGGCGAGGAGCTCGAAGTCGCTGGCCGCGTCGGTGTTGATTACGCCCGCCGCGGTCTGCAGGGCGTCTAGCAGGCCGAGCGGGATGAAGATCAGCGCCGCGAGGCCCATCAGGAACCGGACTCGCCCGCGCCCGTACTCGATTGCCCGGCGGACGATGATCTTGGTCCGGCCCATGCGGCGCAATCTATCCGCGTCTCGATCGTGGTGGCAGACCGCGCGCAGCGGCTAGGATCGCCGCCATGGATGCGACCGACCTCGCTTTCGCCGGGATCGCCCGGCAGGCTGAGCTACTGCGGGCCGGTGAGATCTCTTCAAGCGAGCTCGTCGACATCTATCTGCAGCGGATCGAGCGGATCAACCCACAGCTCAACGCTTTCACCGACGTCTTCGCCGAGGAGTCCCGGACCGCGGCCGAGGCCGCCGATCGAATGCTCACCGGCGCCAATGCCGACGATCTCGCGGAGACCGCGCCGTTGCTCGGTGTCCCGGTCGCCCTCAAGGACGAGATCGACGTCGAAGGGCTCGTCGCCCAGCACGGCACCAGCGCCTATTCGGAGCCCGCGCGGGCCGATGCCGAGCATTGGCGCCGGCTCAAGGACGCAGGGGCGATCCTGCTCGCAAAGACGACACTGCCGGAGTTGGCGATCTGTGGCTTTACGGAGACCGAGAGCTGGGGTGAGACGCGAAACCCGTGGAATCCGGCCCACACCACCGGCGGCTCAAGCGGTGGCTCCGGCGCCGCCGTCGCCGCGGGCCTGATCGGCGCCGCCTCGGCCTCCGACGGCGCCGGCTCGATCCGTATCCCGGCCGCCTGCAACGGCCTCTACGGGCTGAAGCCGCAGCGCGGCCGGATCAGCCTCGCCCCCGCTCGTGAGCATTGGCTGGGGATGTCGGTGGCCGGCTGCCTCGCCCGCCGCGCCCGCGACACCGCGCTCTGGATGGACGTGGCCGCGGGCGCCGCGCCCGGCGACCCCGATCCACCGCCTGCCCCGGATCAGAGCTACAGCGCGGCGGTCGAGTCCGATCCGGGGCGTCTGCGCGTCTGCTGGAGCCTCAGCTCCCCTCGCGCGATCGCGCCGCCGCTGCACGACGCAGCGGTGGACGCCGCGGTCGAGCGGGTCGCCGGCGTCCTCGCCGACCTCGGCCACGGGGTCAGCGAACGCGACCCGGAGTGGGGAATGGTCGGAAACGACTGCGCCAACCTCTACCTGAAGGGAATCGAGACCGACTACGACCAGGTCCCGTATCCGGAGCGGTTAGAAGCACGGACCCGCGGGTTCAAGCGCTTGGCGCGGTTGATTCCGGCGTCGGTACTGCGACGCTCGCGAGCCGCGGAGGCCAAGCACGCCGAGCGCATCAACCGGATCTTCGAGCACTGCGATGTCCTGCTTACCCCGACCAGCGCGACGCCGCCGGTCAAGATCGGCCATTGGGCGGGCCGGGGCGCCCTGCGGACGCTGATCGGGATGAGCCGGGTCTATCCGCACACGATCGCCTGGAACTACCTCGGCCTGCCGGCGGCATCGATCCCGGCGGGGAGCACCGCTGATGGATTGCCGCTGGCCACGCAACTTGTCGTCCCGGCCGGCCGGGAGGACCTGTTGCTGTCGCTGGGCGCTCAGTTGGAGGGGGAGCTTGGCTGGCCCGATCGGCGACCGGCTCTGGCGGTCTGAGCGCGGCGGGGGTCGGCGCCGGTAGCTTTAAGCCATGGCAATCGAACCTGACGCGAAGCGCCGCTCCCATCAGTGGCTGGAGGACTCCTACCCTCACGAGAGCGAGCGGGACGTCAGCTTCGAAACTCTCTCGGGCGCGCCGGTCAAGCCGCTCTATACCCAGGACGACCTCGACGGCTCCGGCCACGACCGAGAGCGCGACGAGGGCTTCCCCGGCTCCTACCCGTTCACCCGCGGGGTCTACCCGTCTATGCACCGGGGGCGCCTCTGGACGATGCGGCAGTTCGCCGGCTTCGGCACGGTCGAGGAGACCAACGAGCGATTCCGCTATCTGCTCTCGCACGGACAGACCGGTCTCTCCACGGCCTTCGACATGCCGACCCTGATGGGCCTTGACTCCGACCATCCCCGCTCGCTGGGCGAGGTCGGCGTCGAGGGCGTGGCGCTGGACTCCGTCGACGACATGGAGACGCTGTTCAGCGGCATCCCCGTCGATCAGGTGACGACCTCGATGACGATCAACGGGCCGGCGGCGATCCTGCTCGCCTACTACGTCGTCTGTGCCGAGGAGCAGGGGATCGGACCCGAAAAGCTGGGGGGGACGATCCAGACCGACATCCTCAAGGAATACATCGCCCAGAAGGAGTGGGTCTTCCCGATCCGGCCGGCGATGCGCCTGGTCACCGACATGGTCGAGTACTGCGCTGAGGAGATGCCCCGCTGGCACCCGATCTCGATCTCCGGCTACCACATCCGCGAGGCCGGCTCGACCGCCCAACAGGAGCTCGCGTTCACGCTCAAGGATGGCCTCACCTACGTCTCCGACGCGGTCAATCGCGGCCTCGACATCGACAGCTTCGCTCCCCGCCTGAGCTTCTTCTTCAACGCCCACATCGACTTCTTCGAGGAGATCGCCAAGTACCGGGCGGCACGCCGGATCTGGGCCCGGGAGATGAGGGAGACGTTCGGGGCGAAGAAACCCGAGTCGTGGCGGATGCGCTTCCACACCCAGACCGCCGGCGTCAGCCTCACCGCTCAGCAGCCGCTGGTCAACATCGTCCGCACCGCGATCGAGGCACTGGCCGGCGTGCTCGGCGGGACCCAGTCGCTGCACACCAACTCCTACGACGAGGCGCTGGCCCTGCCGACCGAGGACGCGGTCCGGATCGCGCTTCGCACTCAGCAGGTGATCGCCCACGAAACCGGCGTTACGAGCACGGTCGACCCGCTCGGCGGCTCCTACTTCGTCGAGAAGCTGACCGACGAGATGGAGGCGGCCGCCTACGACTACTTCTCGAGGATCGACGAGCTCGGCGGCATGGTCCGGGCGATCGAGGAGAACTTTCCCCAGCGCGAGATCGCCGACGCCGCCTTCTCATATCAGGCGAAGCTGCAGTCGAAGGAGAAGATCATGGTCGGCGTCAACGACTTCAGGGTCGACGACGACACTCAGATCCCGACCCTGAAGATCGACCCCGAGCACGAGCGGCGGCAGGTCGCGCGGGTTCAGCGCACACGCAAGGCCAGGGACGAGGGCAAGGTCAGCTCGACGCTGGCCGAGCTGCGGGCCAAGGCCGCCGAGACGGACGCCAACCTGATGGGCCCGATTCTCGATTGCGCCCGGGCCCGGGCCACGGTCGGCGAGATGGTCGCCGCGATGCAGGAGGTCTTCGGGACCTATACCGAGACGCCCGTTTACTAGCGGCACTTCGTCCGATAGTGTCGAGGGCCCAAAGCTCGTGGATCGAAGCCCGGCCGCAAGGTCAAGATCCGGCGCTCGGTCAAGGGCCGCGACCCGGTCGTGACGAAGACGTTCGCCTCCGAATCCGGCAAGTATGTGGTGATCATTCCCATGCAGTCGGGCGGCCGGAAGCTCTACGCGCAGATCCAGGGAATGACGGCCCCCAGCGGCGTCGTCTGTGGCGGCGACCGATCGCCCAAGCTGAAGCCGTGAGGGTTGCCGGCAGCTGTTGAGCGACTACGATCCGGGCATGGACGCCGGACCGACCCCCGCCGCGGAGCCTGCCGCAACCGATCTCAAGATTCGCGTCGTCGTTGCCAAGCCCGGCCTCGACGGCCATGACCGCGGCGCGAAGATCATCGCTCGCGCCCTGCGCGATGCGGGCATGGAGGTGATCTACACGGGTTTGCACCAGACGCCGGAGCAGATCGCAGCCACGGTGATCCAGGAGGACGCCCACGCGGTCGGCCTCTCGATCCTCTCGGGCGCGCACATGACCCTGGTTCCCAAGGTCGTCAAGTTGCTGCGCGAGCAGGGAGCCGATGACGTGCTGGTCACGATCGGCGGCACGATCCCGGCCGACGACATCCCTGAGCTGAAGGCGCTCGGCGTCGCCGAGGTCTTCACGCCGGGCTCCTCGACCGACGACATCGTCGAGTTCCTGCGCACCGAGCTCGGCGCCACCGCCTGAGCCGCGGTGGCTCGGTGACGCCGGGGTTCGCCGTCTAAGCCTCCTTGACGCCCTTCATGCAGGCGATGGTCGGGCTCCACTGCCCGTCCGTCGCGGTTGTGTTGACGGCGCCGACGACCATCGCCCGCGCCACGTTTGGGCTGCGGGCGATCACTCCCGGGAAGATGCCCCGCATCGAGGTCTCGAGGCCGGCTGAGATCGGGACGGGGAACTTCTTCGGACACTTGAGCGCGATCAGGCTCTCGGCGCCCGGGGCGAGATCGACGATCGCGCCTCTGCCGTGAAGCACCTTCGGCTTCGACTTCTTGCCGCCGGTCACGGCGCGTGCCGAAGGCGAGCTGACCCTCTGCACGGTGGGCTTGCCGAACTCGCCGGCGAGTCGGTCTGTGACGCTGTTGGTCCCGTCGTCGCCGATCGAGGCTCCGACCGAGAGGCCGAGGGTGAGTAGGACGGTTGCGCCCACCGTAAGCAGCGCGAGTTTGGTCTTCATCGTTTCCTCCCGGGTGCATGGGGATGCCGTGGATCGGGTCCCTTCTTAGGCTGACGATACCCGGCACCGGCGCCGCGAGCGACGCCAGCGGTGAGCCGCGCCGGGGCGCGCGCCGATTGACTGGTCAGTCAACCAGCGGTTGCAGTAACCTCCGCCGCCGCGAAGTTCCCAGAGCAACTTTCGGAGGCAACCGACTTGAAGATTTGCTGTCTTGTCAAGGAGGTGCCGGACGCCGCTGTTCAGAAGCGGATCGACGCCGGCACAAAGCGCCTGGATCGCTCAGGCGAGAGAAACCTCAACCCGTTCGATACGCACGGAATCGAGGCCGCGATGCAGATCCGCGAAGGCGGAGCCGCGGAGGTCGAGGAGATCGTCGCCGTGACGATGGGCCCCGACACCGCCCAGCGGGCGCTGCACAAGGCGGTCGCGCTCGGTGCCGACCGCTCGGTTCACCTCAGCGACGACGCCCTGGCGGGCTCGGATGTCTGTGCGACCGGCTACGCGCTGGCGAAGGTGCTCGAGGCCGAGTCGCCCGATCTGGTCCTGCTCGGCCAGCAGTCGGACGACGGTGAGTGCTACACGATCGGCGCCGTCGTCGCTGACCACCTGAAGATGCCCTCGCTTACGCAGGTGATCAAGATGGATGTCAATGACGGCTCACTGCGCTGTCAGCGTCAGGCCGAGTACGGCTACGACACCGTTGACGTCGGCTTGCCGGCGGTGATCAGCGTCGGTGACGCGATCAACGAGCCGCGCTATCCATCGCTGAAGGCGATCATGGGTGCGAAGAAGAAGCCGCTTGACACAAAGGGCACCGCCGACATCGGCATCGAGGACGACAGGGTCGGCGAGGCCGGCTCACAGACGCAGGTCCTGGCGATCAACCCGCCGCCCCCCAAGCAGGCAGGCGAGATCATCGAGGACGAGGACACCAAGGAGACGGTCGAGAAGATCGTCGCCTGGCTCGACGAAAGGAAGCTGATCTAAATGGGAAGCATCCTGGTTTACGCCCTCCACGATGGAGAGGGCAAGTTCAACAACAACTCGCTCGGAGCTGTCTCGGAGGCCGCGAAGCTGGCGGCCGAGATCGGCGGCGAGGCAGCGGCGCTGATCGTCGGCAACGTCGATGACGCGCAGGCCGCCTCGCTCGGAAAGCACGGGGCCGCCAAGGTCTACCGCGCCAAGTCCGTCGAGGAGGGGCTCGCGCAGCCGATCGTCGATGCGATGGCGAAGGTAATCACCGAGAACAGCATCTCCTACGCCCTGTTCGGCGGCGGACTGCTGGGGTTCGAGATCGGCGCGGGTCTCACCGCCCGTCTCGGCGCCGGTGTGACCATGGAGGTCACCGCGGTCAAGGCCGACGGCGGCAAGCTCGTCGCCGAGCGTCCGGTCCTGCAGGATTCGGCGATCGTCGATGTCGGCTACGTCTCAGAGCCAGGTGTGATCATCGGCCGTCTCAACGCCTTCGATCTCAACGACGGCAGCGGCGGCGACGCCGAGGTCGTCGACATCGAGGTTGAGCTCAGTGCTTGGTCAACGAAGGCGACGATGGTCAGCCGCGGTGAGAGCGGCGACGAGGGTGGGGTCAACATCGAGGACGCCGACCTGCTCGTCGGCGGCGGCCGCGGCCTGGGCGAGAAGGACAACTTCAAGCTCGCCGAGGACCTTGCCGAGGCGCTCGGTGGCGCCGTTGCGGCGACCCGCGCGGTCGTCGACGCCGGCTGGTACCCCTATTCGACCCAGATCGGTCAGACCGGCAAGACGGTCTCCCCGAAGCTGTACCTGGCGGCCGGCATCTCCGGCGCGATCCAACACAAGGTCGGCATGATGAGCAGCGAGAACATAGTCGCGATCAACAAGGACCAGAACGCGCCGATCTTCGAGTACTGCGACCTCGGCGTCGTCGGCGATCTGCACAAGATCATGCCGAAGCTGACCGAGGCGATCAAAGCCAAGAAGGCCGGCTGAGGCCGTCCTTGCTGGGGGCGGTGGGTCAATTCGACCCGTCGCCCGTCTGGCTTTCAGGACTTAAGCGAAAGGACTATCGAGCATGCCCGTAGCCCCGTCAGAGTTTCCGCCCCCGTTCAACGCCGACGACTACATCGGCCCGCCGCTCGATGCGGAGGAGGAGCGCCTCGAGGCAGGCATCGTGATCGTCGGCGGCGGCCC
>JAQBGG010000122.1:0-2764 GCA_032122625.1 Acidobacteriota bacterium | reverse complement strand
CGATCGGAACCCGTTCGGAGCTGCGGATCCCCAGATGATCGAGGACGACTCGTTGCCACTCGCCCTCCTCGGCCGGCGCATAGCCCTGAGCCTGCAGGGTGACCGGGACCGGGACCGGGTGACCCTCGCGGCGGGCGAGGCGGGTTGCGAGCGCCAGGATCACGGACGAGTCGCGCCCGCCCGAGAAGGCGACCAGGCACGGGTCCCGCATCAGCGCCGGCCGGATCGCTCCCTCGAGCGCCGCAATCGGCCCAGGCCCTGGGCTGATCTCCGGCAGTTCGATCCCTGCCTCGGAGCCGAACCCCCAGTCGCTGGCCAACTCGAGCTTTGAGAGCTTGGTTCGAAGATCTCCGGTCATGAACTGGTCTCCGGTCATGAACCGGAAGCTAGCTTGGTCGATGCTCCCCGGTAGTACCAGTGCTGGGAGCCGTCGACTCGTTACGGCGGGGGCCTTTCCGGCGCGGCCCGCCATCTCGACCTCGTAGTCGCGTTCGCGCAGATCGAGCTCCGCCGAGGAGAGCTCCTCGGCCGCGAGCCCGTTGAGGAGGGCCACAAGCTGAGGGACACCCTGGAGGGCATCTTCGAGGACGGCGTCTACACCTTCGACTGCCAGGCCGTCTACAAGTAGGGCGCGAGGCGGGGCCTGCGGGTCGGCCGAACGCGCCGGCCGCCGCCTGTCGCACCTGTTGTGCTGCGCACGCGTCAGAGCGCGGGGGTAGTCTCCCAGGCGTGAGCGGCAACTCCGCCGGCGGCGACGAGGCCGGCAACAAGCCCGGGTCAGACAAGGTGACCCACCGGGCGATCGAGGGCACCCATTCCTGGTGGGAGGGTGTCACCTTCGGCACCGAGAACCCGGGGCGCAGGGTGGTGGCGCTGGGGCTACTCGGAACCGTTATCGGCCTTGGGGAGGCCGCCCTCGTGCTCCTGTTGGTCGCGATCGCCTCGGGGTCCAGCGCGGAGGGATTGCCGATCGCCGGCGATCTCTCGTCTGATCCCTGGACGCTGGCGGCCTTCGCGCTCGCGGTGCTGGTCGGACTGGCGCTGGCCCAGGTTGGCTCGGCGCGGGTCACCGCCCGCGCCACCGCAGATTCCCAGCGCGTCCTGCAAACGATGCTGATCGACGCCTACCTGGGCGCTCCCTGGGTGCGACAGGCCGTGATCCGCAGCGGCGAGCTCCAGGATCTGGTCACCGACAAGGCTGTGACGCTCGCCTACGGCACCCAGCAGGCGGCGATGGCGCTCTCGGTGCTGCTCAGCGTCGCGGTGCTCGTCGTCGCAGCGATCGCGGTGAGCCCGTGGGCAGCGCTCGCGGTGCTGGTGGCGATGGTCACCGCGGCCCTGATCGCCCGCCCCTTCCGCGCCCACAGGCGCCGGATCTCTGAGGCGATCGTTGGCTCTTCCACCGAGCTCGCTGTCGAGGTGGCGGAGACGGGAGGCGCGGTCCGCGACCTGCGGGTCTTCGGGGCGCTCGATGCGGCGCGCGCTCGACTCGTGGGCACGGTCGCGGTCGTCGCTCGCCATCTCGAGGCACTGAACTTCAGCGGTGCCGCCGTTCCGGCGTTGACTCGCGCCGCGACCCTCGCCCTGCTCGTGCTGGCGCTGGCGCTGGTGGTCAGCGCCGCCGACGTCTCCCTGCCGGTGCTGGGAGCCGTCGTCCTGCTGATGCTGCGCGCGCTCACCAACGCGCAGAGCCTCTCCAACCTCGCCTATTTTCTTCAGGAGCGGCAGGCCAACCTGGCGCTGATTCAGCGACGGATCGCGGAATGGTCCCGATCGGAGGCCGGCGGCTCCCGGCCCTGCCCGGCGATCGAGCGGATCGAGCTCGACGACGTCAGCTATCGCTACCCCGGAGGCGATCGGCCGGCGCTGGAGGCGGTCAGCATCGACCTCGCTCGCGGAGAGCGGCTTGGGATCGTCGGGCGAACCGGTGCCGGCAAGTCGACGCTGGCGGCGGTCTTGCTCGGACTGATCGGCCCCGACTCCGGCGAGCTGAGGATCGATGGGGTGCCTCTGCCAGAGCTCGATCCGCTCGATTGGCACCGCCGGACCGCCTGGATCGGACAGGAGCCGCATCTGCTCACCGGCACGATCGCCGAGAACATCCGCTTCCTGCGCCCGGGGCTCGACGACGATGACCTCGAGCGGGCGGCGCTCGCGGCGGGGCTCGGGTCCGAGCTCGAGCGCTGGCCGCAGGGGCTCGAACATGAGGTCGGGCCCTCGGGTATCGCGATCTCGGGTGGCCAGCGCCAGCGGGTTGCACTGGCGCGGGCGCTGGTCGGCGGCCCCGATCTGCTCGTTCTGGACGAGCCCACCAGCGCGCTCGACGTGCATGCCGAGTCGGCCTTTCGTGAGACCCTCAGCCGCCTCGACGAGACGATCATCGTCGTCATCGCTCATCGGCTCTCGACGATCGAGGCTTGCGACCGCGTCGCCGTGATCGAGGACGGTCGCGCCGTCGCCGTCGCCCCGCCCGCGGAGTTGTCGGTTGAGCAGCCCTACTTCCGCGAGGCGCTGGAGCTCTCAGCCCCGCGCGACTGACTCGGGCATGCGCACCTACAGGATCCATGGTCTGACGCTCGCCAGCGAGTACGAGCTCGACGCGGTTGAACTCGACCCGCTGGAGGGAGCCGTCACGCCTGACTACGAGCTCCGCGCCGGCGAGACCCGCCCCGCCGCCGGACGCCCGGATGAGCGCGGCGAGATCGTCGCCGAGCTCGGGCTCGGCGAGACATCGGAGTGGCTGCTCGAGCGCGAGGACGGCAGC
>JAQBGG010000121.1:0-32939 GCA_032122625.1 Acidobacteriota bacterium | reverse complement strand
CGAAGCCGCTCGACGCCCGCTCGGTGGATCGGAGCAGCCGTGCTTGGGCTCTGCCTCCTTGGCTTGGCCCTCGCCACGCCCGCGGACGCCTTCGTCTACTGGACGAACGGCAGCTCGATCGGCCGCTCCACGCTCGAGGGTGGCGGTGTCAACAAGCGCTGGATCAACGACATCGGGTTCGCGGACGCTGTTGCCGTCGATAGGCACAACATCTACTGGACTGTCCAAGGCGGGAACGCGATCGGCCGCGCCAATATCAACGGCACCGGGATCGACGAGAGCTTCATCAGCGGGGACGGCCCGGTGCGCAACGTCGCCGTCGACGGCGACCACATCTATTGTACCAACGCCGAGGCGAAGACGATCGGCCGCGCCAACCTCGATGGCACCGACCCCGATCAGAGCTTGATCACGACGCTCGGCGGTCCGGGCGACCTCGCCGTCGATGCCGAGCACATCTACTGGGTGAACCACGGCCTCGGTTTCGACTTCTCGGGCGCGATCGGCCGCGCCAACCTCGATGGCAGCGACGCTGACCAGGGCTTCACTTACACGCCTACTCAGCCGACCTTTCCCGACGGCGTAGCGGTCGGCGCCGGCCACCTCTATTGGGCGGACTACGCCTTTGGCTATATCGTCCGCGCGGATCTCGCCGGCACCGCCGAACTCTTCATCCTCGACATCAACGCGATATTCGGCGCCGGCACCCCGCATGGCGTCGCGGTCGACGCCCGGCCCTTTCCGGTCGTGCCACCCGACCCAGCGCCGGTCACGACGATCACCAAGCGCCCTCCAAACAAGACCAGGAAGCACAGGGTCAAGTTCAGGTTCGTCTCCTCCGAGCCGGGCTCGAGCTTTCGGTGCAAGCTCGACAGGAGACCCTTTCAACCCTGCGAGTCGCCGAAGAAGCTCAGGCGCCTGAAGAAGGGCAAGCACAGGTTCAAGGTTCGGGCGATCGACGCAGCCGGCAATCCCGACCCCACCCCCGCCAAGGACCGCTTCAAGGTCCTGAGGTAGCCGGCGCCCGTCTCCGCCTGGGCCCGAGAGCCGTGCGGAGCTGAGCGTCGAGCCGATCGGCATCGCGCTCGATCCGACGCGAGGTGATGCGGTGCACCGGCACTCCTCCTGCCTGCAGCAGCCCGTCCCGCTCTCGGTCGGCCTCAGCCCGGTCGGGCGTCAGGTGGGCGCCGTAGCCGTCGAGCTCGGCGGCGACGCCTTGGCTCCGCCACAGGCAGTCAACCTCGAAACGGCGGCCCATGATCTCGATCTGCACGTTGGTCTCCGGTAGCGGCAGGCGGCGCTCGCGAAGGTAGTAGAGGAACCGGTCCTCGAGCTCGCTTCGGGTGCGCCTGGCGTGGAGGCCCTCGTCGAGGGCACGCGCCGCCACCGCGGTTCCCCGGGCTCCCGGGTAGCGGGCGATCAGGGCGGGGAGGCCGAGCGGATCGGTGAGACGACGGAAGGTCGCTTCGCGCAGCGCCCGCTCGAACGCCTTCGCGCCCTCGGTGGCGGCGATGTCGAGAAGCGTACGAGCCAGGCTGGTCGTCGGGACTCCGCCGCGGATCGTGTGCTCATCGGCCGGAAGGGGGCGGTAGTGGACGACGACCGCGCGGCGTCGCGCAGCCCTCTGGGGCGCCGTCAAGTGGATCGCTCCCGAGCCCGGCGACCGAAGCTCCCAGCGCCCGGCCGCCGATCCGTGGCTGAGGACGGCGGCGGGCACCGACAGCGTCGCGGCCATCCATCGTCCCTCCCTGCTCAGTTGGGGGTGGCCGACGGCATAGACGCGGCGATGGACGCGGTGGAGGTGAGCCGTGCGCAGGCGGTACTCGACCGCCTTCGCGGAGAGTCCGGCGGCGAGCAGCTGCCGGTGAGAGATAGCGCCGTGTTGCCGCCTGGCCAGAGCCGCGACGCGCCGCCAGACCGTGCGACTGTCAAGTACCCCCTGACTATCAGGGTGTTCTTGACACTCGCCCGCCATCGGGTGAGCTTGGCGTGGTGGCCGTCAGCGATGGCTGACCTGGTGTGCCGAGAGCGTCAGGCTTCAGGCGCGGGAGACGTACTCGCCGTTGCGCGTGTCGACGCGGATCCTCTCGCCCTCTTCGATGAACAGGGGCACGTGAACGACGACGCCGGTCTCGAGGGTCGCGGGCTTGGTGCCGCCTCCGGAGGCGGTGTCACCCTTGAGGCCAGGATCGGTCTGGGTGACCGCGAGATCGACGGCGCTGGCGACCTGGACCCCGCCGGGCTCCTCATCGACGAAGAGGATGTCGATCTCGTCATTGGGGAGTACCCATTGGATCGCCTCGCCGGCGAGATCGGCGGGCAGCTCGAGCTGGTCGAACGTCTGGGTATCCATGAACACGTAGGTGTCGCCGGACTCGTAGAGGTACTGCATCTTGCGGTTCTCGGTATGAATCGGCCGGAACTTCTCGCCGGCGCGGAAGGTCTTGTCGATAACCGAGCCGTCCTCGTGGCGCCTCAGCTTGGTACGGACAAAGGCGCCTCCCTTGCCGGGCTTGACGTGCTGGAAGTCGAGGATCTTGAAGACCTTGCCATCGACCTCGATGTGGGCGCCGTTCTTGAACTGATTCGTCGAGATCACGGCGGCGAAGGGTAGCGCCGACGATCGCACCGTGGCTGGAGTAGCTTGGGCGGCATGGGCCCACTCGGCGCCGGCGACCAGGCACCCGGCTACCGGGGTGACCTCAGCTTCGTTCATGACGCCGGCTTCACCGAGCTTGCCCGGCTCGGAGCGAGCGCCGCGCTGCGGCTGTTGGAGGAGGCTCCTGCGGGCCCTGTGTTCGAGGTCGGTTGTGGCGGCGGGGTCACGGCGGCGAGGATTCTCGCCGCCGGGCGCGACGTCGTCGGGGTCGACCTCTCCCCCGCCCAGATCGACCTGGCCCGGCGGCGGGTGCCGGCGGGCGAGTTCAGCGTGGCCTCCTACATCGACGCCGAACTGCCACCGGCTCCCGCGGCGATCCTCGCCTTTGGGGAGATCTTCAACTACAGCTCTGACGAGCGCAGCGGCCTCGGGGCGCTCGCCGAGTTCGCGGCGCGGGCATTCTCGGCTCTGCCCGGCGGCGGCTTTCTGCTGTTCGACAGCGCCGGGCCGGGCCGGGCGCCGGGAGGGGCGACGCGCGGCTTCGCCGAGGGGCCCGACTGGGCGATCCTCTACGAGTCGAGCGAGAGGCAGAGTCCACCCGAGCTGGTCCGCGAGATCACTACCTTCCGCCGTCACGACGGGATCTGGCGCCGCGAGCATGAGACGCACCGGCTCCATCTCTACGAGCCGCGTGCGGTGAGCTCTGCCCTGGAGGAGGTCGGCTTTCGGGTCGAGGTCCGGCCCGGCTACGGGGAGAGCCGCTTTGCGCCCTCCCTCGACGTCTTCGTCGCCCATCGGCCCGGCGGCCCCAGCTCTGGGGAGCACGATCCCGCCTGAGCTTCAGCCCAGCGCCAGAAGCTCCTTCGGCCGGCTGCTGAGGTTGCGGACGCCGTCGGTGCCGACGACGACCAGGTCCTCGATCCGCACCCCGAACTCCCCCGGCACGTAGACACCCGGCTCGACGGTGACGACATCGCCGGCGAGGAGCACGTCGTCGGATCGCTTCGAGAGTCGCGGCGCCTCGTGCACGGCGATGCCGACGCCGTGGCCGAGCCCGTGGCCGAAGCTCTCGCCGTACCCAGCGGCCTCGATCACGTCGCGGGCAACGGCGTCGAGCTCGCGTCCGGAGCGACCGGCCGCAACGGCTTCCAGCGCCGTCGATTGGGCCTGCCGAACGACCCCATAGGCCTCGCGCTCCGCGCTCCCGACCTCGCCGCAGCCGTAGGTCCTCGTGCAATCGGAGCAGTAGCCGTCGACGATTGCGCCGAGATCGACAACGACGAGATCACCCGGCCCGATCGCCCGCTCACCCGGCTCAGCATGAGGCAGCGCTCCGTTGGGCCCTCCGGCAACGATCGGCGGGAACGACGCTCCGGATGCTCCCAACCGCCGCATCCGCTCCTCGATCCAGAGCGCGACGCCGCGCTCGGTCCGACCGCCAAAGCCGGCCTCCTCGAGCTCCGCGTAGACCTGATCGCCGAGCTCGGAGGCCGCCGCGATTGAGGCAATCTCGTGCTCGTCCTTGACCCTTCGGAGCCGATCGACGAGTTGCTCGACGGCGACGAACTCGACGCCGTCGGCCGCCGCCTGCTCGAGGCGCCCCCGCTCGCGGACGCTGGTCGCTCGCGGATCGAAGCCGACCCGGCCGTTGAGACGGGAGCCGAGCGTGTCGACCAGATTCTCCTCCGCCTGGACCAGATCGAAGCTCGACGGGCGCTCGAGCCGAGCCCGTTCGACGTAGCGAAAGTCGGTGACGAAGAGGCGCAGGCGTTCGCCGACGGCGGCCAGCCCGCTGCTGCCGTCGAAGCCGGTCAGCCAGGTGAGGTCGGCGATCGCCTCTCGACTCGAATCGCCCGGTCGAACCAGATCGCCGACGAGAAGGGCATCGAGGCCGGCCTCAGAAACGGCTTCGGCGAGACGATCCGCTCGAGCCTCGGGAGCGGCCGACACCCGCCCTCAGACCCCCAACTCGAGCTTGAGTCGCTCCAGCGCTCGGTGATATCCCTGCTCGCCCTCCCCGGAGATCTTCTCCAGCACGAGGCCGTCGAATACCGACTTCGCGCGCCAGTCCTCGCGACCCTCGACGTCGGAGATGTGCACCTCAACGGCAGGCACCGCGGCGACCTCGAGGGCATCGCGGATCGCCCACGAGTAGTGGGTCCAGGCGCCGGCGTTGATCACGACCCCGTCTGCACGCTCGGGGAGCTCGTGCAGGTACTCGACGAACTCGCCCTCGTGATTGGTCTGAAAGCAGGTGGTGAGGAGTCCGAGCTTGCGCCCCCAGCGGTTGATCTGTGTCTCCAGTTCGGCGAGGTTGAAAGTGCCGTAGACCTCCGGGTCACGCCGGCCAAGGGTGTCGAGGTTGACGCCGTGGAGGACCTCGACGCGGTTGTGAGCGCTGTTCATTCCCGCAAGCCTTCCACCGCGGCGAGCAAATCGGCGGGCTCGACCTCGACACCGTGCTCGACCTGGCCCGGGGAGCGGAGCAGAACGAAGCCGAGCCCTGACGCGGTCGCCTTCTTGTCGCGTCCGGTGGCGGTCACGATCTCCTTCGGAGAGACGGCGGCGTCAAGGCTCGTGGGCAGACCGGCGGAGCCCAGCAGGTCGGCGACCTCGGAGCGCAACTCGGTTTGACCGGACAGCTGCAATGAGGCGAGCAGACCGAGTGCGACGGCCTCCCCGTGGCGGTACCGCTCGTAGCCTGTCACCGCCTCGATCGCGTGGCCGACGGTATGCCCGAGGTTGAGCACCGCCCGGCCCCCGGCGTCGCGCTCGTCCTCGGCGACGACCGCAACCTTGGCCTCGGCACACTCGAAGATCACGGTCTCGAGCTGCTCGACCCGGGATCCGTCCATCGCCCGGACCCGCTCCCAGAGTTCGCCGCCGGCGATCAGGGCCGTCTTTACGACCTCGGCGAAGCCGGCTGCCAACTCCGCGGCCGGCAGACTCCGCAGAGTCCCTGGGTCGGCCAGCACCGCTGCCGGCTGATGAAAGGCACCGACGTAGTTCTTGGCCGCGGGAAGGTCGACGCCGGTCTTGCCGCCGATCGCCGAGTCGACCTGGCCCACCAACGTTGTCGGCACCTGAATAACGGGGATGCCGCGCTGATAGACGGCGGCGCAGAACCCGACCAGATCGCCGACAACACCGCCGCCGAGCGCGAGCAGAGCGTCGTCGCGGCGGGCACCGGCCGCGGCCAGCTCCGCGAGCACCCGGCCCGCTTCCTGCAGGGTCTTCGAGCGCTCGCCGCCGGCGGCCTCGATCACGCTCTCGCATCCGGTGGGCAGCTGCGCCGCGCCGGCGAGGGCAAGCGGATCGGCGACCGCAAACAGGCGCTCTCCAACCCGCGGTGTGCCGACCTCGCCCGGAAGCCCCCCGGCGCCGACGCCGACGATCACCGGATACTCGGCTGAGTTGGTGCGCGCCCAGGCGATCCGCAGGCCGTCGTTGCGACGCAGGGTCGCGATCCAGCGCGCTGCGGCCTTTGCCGTCTGCTCACCGCCACGGGGCAGCGTCACCCGCGCAAGCCGCTCGTAGACTGGCAACCGCTCAGCGAACAGCGCAGAGAATCGCGCCCGGTCGTCGGCCAGTGGGCGGCCGCTCCCCCTCGCCCGCTGCCAGGCGACGGGCTCGCGCACGCGGCACCAGACCGGAATCGACTCCAGCAATGCGGCCTGGACCCGCTCGGAGCCCACAGCTCCACCGCCGAGGGCGACGACGGCGCCGCCATCGAGGGCCTCGAGCACGGCCGCCTCCTCGACCTCTCTGAAGCGACCCTCGCCCTCCCGCTCGAAGAAGTCCCTGATCGGCTCCCCAACGCGGTCGGCGATCATCACGTCGGTGTCGAGCACCGGCTCCCCAAGTTCGGTGGCGATCGCCCTGGCAGCCCGCGTTTTGCCGGCGGCCATGAAGCCGATGAGCGCGATTGCTCTCTTGCCGGACACGGCCCCTAGCGCTCGATGCGCTCGCGGTAGGCGGCCACCGACGCGCGCACGTCGTCGATGTGATCGCCGCCGAACTTCTCCCGATAGGCCTGCGCCAGCATCAGGGCCAGCATCGCCTCGCCGACGACCCCGGCCGCGGGGACCACGGTCGAGTCGGTGCGCTCCTTGTGGGCCTGACGGGGCTCCTTGCTGTGGATGTCAACGGACCGCAGCGGCTTGGTCAGGGTCGAGATCGGCTTGATCGCGACCTGGACGAGCAGCGGCTCGCCGTTGGTCATCCCACCCTCGAGCCCGCCGGCGCGATTGCTCTCGCGGTAGTAGCCGCGCTCGGCATCGTGGAAGATCTCGTCGTGGGCCTCGGAGCCGCGTGAGGCGGCCACGTCCCAGGCCGGGCCGATGCTGACCCCCTTGATCGACTGGATCGAGAGCATCGCCTGACCGATGCGGCCGTCGAGGCGCTCCTGCCAGGAAACGTGCGAACCGAGCCCGGGGACAAGTCCGAAAGCCCGCACCTCAAAGGTCCCTCCAAGGCTCTCGTTCTCCTTGCGCAGGCGATTGATCTCCTCGACCATCGCAGCCTCGGCCTCGGGGTCGAGACAACGGACCGGGCTCTCGTCAACCGCCTCGAAGTCGGCGGGCGTGAGGCTGTCCGGGGACGGGGCCGTCACCGAGCCGATCCGCGTGATGTGGCTGTAGATACCAACCCCAAGCGCGGCGAGAAACTGCCGGGCAAGCGCTCCGGCCGCCACGCGCGCGGCCGTCTCGCGAGCGCTGGCCCGCTCGAGCACGTTGCGGATGTCGTCGTGGTCGTACTTGAGGACGCCGGGCAGGTCCGCGTGGCCGGGCCGCGGCAGGTGCACCGGCTGGACCTCGCCTTCAACCGGCCAGGGATTCATCCGCTCCTCCCAATTCGCGTAATCGCGGTTGGCCACCAGCACAGCGATCGGGCTGCCGAGAGTCCGGCCGTGTCGCAGGCCCGAGCGGATCTCGACCGAGTCGGTCTCGATCTTCATCCGGCCGCCGCGTCCGTGGCCGAGTTGGCGGCGGGCCATGTCTCGGTCGAGGCCATCGCGGTCGAGCTCGAGCCCTGCGGGCATGCCCTCAACGATCGCCGTCAGGCCGGGACCATGGGATTCACCGGCTGTTACGAAATCGAAGCGCGCCACTGAGCCCGCAAGGCTAGCCGTCCCGACGGGGCCGGCAGCCGCCCGCTACCCACCGCGCACCTAGTGGCTCATCCGGCGGCCGACGGCGCTGCCTGCGCCGGCGCTGCCCTTCTTGCCGGAAACCTTGACCTCGTCGATGCCGTTCAGCTTGATCCGGTACGTGCGCCCGTTGGGCTCGTAGACGAAGGTGTGGGTCTTGCCGATGCTCAGGGAGAGGAACTCGCATGAACTCTTGTTCGGCACGCACTTGCCGTCTCCGCCGGCACTGGTCGCCGAGCCGGAGACCACGAAGACCGCCTTGTTGAGGTCCGGAGTGACACCGACGAACTGCACAACCGGGACCTTCTTCCCCGGCAGGTAGTCGAGCAGCTCGACACCGTTGATCTTCTTCGCCTTGCCAAGCTCGCCCGCCTTGACGTCGATCTCGTAGAAGATCGTGAACGTCTCGACTGTGGTCTTGCCGCCGGAGTTACCGCTGCCCGTGGGGGACGCAGGAACGTCGGTGCTCCCGGAGCCGCTGCCGGTGGCCGCGGCGCTCGACGAGGCGGCCGAGGCGGACCCGGTGTCCTCCGAGCTGCCGTCACCCTTCGGCTTGTACTGCTGCTTGAAAGGGTTCCGGCTCTGGAAGGGCTCGAGCCGCGTCTGGTATTCGCGCAGGCCGGGAGCTTCGGCCAGGACGACCGGCTCCAGCTCCTTCGCCCCAGGGGCGCCGTCATTGAGGGCAGCGCTGCCTGCCGCGACCGGCGGCGGGGGAACCGGGTCGCTGCCGCCGCCGAGCAGGAAGGGCACGGCGATCACGCCGACCGCAAGCAGGGCCACGATCGGCAGCAGCTTCCGCTCGCGCAGGTCGCTGAACAGCTGGTTGAGGGGGGCCGGGATCTTCATGGCAGCGTAGTCGTGGCAGCTGCCACGCTCGAAGAGGAGGGCTCCGCGCTGACCGGGGCCGGGCCTGCCGGCGTGGCGCCGACGGCGATTCCCTGATCGGCCGGGGTGATGTAAGTGGTGAGAGCAAAATTGGCCTCGACCGACGGGAAGCCCTTCGCCGGGTTGCCGGTAAGGACGAAGCTGTCAATCGTCATCAGGCGCCCCTGGACCTTCGGCGTCCGCGTGCCGGTAGCAACGGTGTTGTCGAGGTCGGCGAGGAAATCGGCCACATTGAAGAAGCTGCCCCGGAACGTCAACCCATAGGGCATGACCGGCAGACCCGCGGGTCCCACGGCGGCACCAATCGGCAGCACTGCTGCGGCAGCCTCTGAGGCAACGGCGGCAGTCGCGGACGCATCGGCCGGGGCAGCGCCATCCTCGGTGGCGGGCGGCGTCGTCGGCGCGGTTGGGGTTGGGGTTGGGCTGGCGGCGGTCACCCCGGTGAGGACCTCGAAGTCCTGAAACATGAGGTTGTTGCGGCGGCCCAGCTCGGAGACGTCATAGACGAACGTGGACTGATCGCTGTCCTCGGGTACGGCGCGACCCAGCTTCACGAGCCGCGCGTAGTTCTTCGGGAACTCCTCCCGCGCCGCCTCCGCCGTCGCGATCTGGGCCTCGTTGGCACTGATCGAGGTCTGCAGTGTGTCGACCTGGGCTTGCAGGTCCGACGCCTCTTGGCGCTTTGGCGCGAGCGCCAGGAACCAAAAGGCGACCGCCAGGGCGACAATTGGCACGAGAACAAGCACGGTCCGATCGGAGCCAAGCATCAGTTACCCCCTCCCGAATCCGTGGAAGCCGGCTGGGCCTCGCTGGATCCATCGGTAGGAGCGGCGCTCCCGGAGCTGGAATCCTCGGAGGAGGCAGGTGTCCCTGAGGAGTCGCTCGGCGTCGCCGGCTCCGTCCCAGGCGGGATCGCAGTGTCAGCGACCACCACCGCGTCGAAAGCGGCGACAACCTCAAAGCGGGTGATGAAGTCACGGGTCCGGCAGTCGGAGTTGACCGTGTCGCTACTGCCCGAGCCGCCGCTGTCTGTAGTGTCGCCGAGGGGCTTCTCAGAGCGGCCCGCGGTGACCCGCGTGACACCGTCGATGTCGCCAAGCGCCGAGATCAACGACGCGACATCACGCTGGCCCGGGGCGCAGCCGACCAGCTCGAGCGCGGGGCCCGGGACTTCGGCTCGCAGGCTGACGCCCTCGCCGTCACTGACGCTCACAGCCGGGCTCACCGTCCCGATCAAGCTGGTCAACCAGACCTTGTTGGGGAGTACCACGGTGAGCTCGCGGATCACGCGTTCCCAGTCGAATCGGCTCTGCGCCAGGGCCGTCACGGTCTCGACGCGGGCGCTGCTGAGCTCCTCGAAGCTGAGAAAAGAGGCGAGACTCTGCGCCCGGGCGCTCGTTTCAGCCTCACGAGTCTCCAGCGATGTGACCTCGTTCTCCTTGTCGGAGATGCCCTTGCCGATCAGCGTCAAGGCGGTCACACCGACGAGCGCCAGGGCGAGCACACCGACGACCAGGTAGGGAAGCTGGCTGGCCTTTGCACCGCCGCTGCGGTCACGCCGGCGCTCGTCTGTGGGGATCAGGTTGACGGGGCGCATTCCCGTTAGACCTCGAGTCCCAGCCCGTAGGAGAGCGTCAGCCGCGCGGCCGCTGCATTGTCAAGGTGGGAGAGGGCAGCCGGACGGACGGACTCGAACGGGCAGTCGAGTTCGCTGGCGAGACGCTCGCTGAGGCCGCTGATCGTCGTGCCTGGACCGCTGGCCACGACGCTCTCGATTGGCATCGCGCCCTCCTGGGCCGAGAAGAAGTCGAGCGAGAGGCGCAACTCGTCGGCGAGCTTCGAGGCGCCGTCGGTGAGCGCCTCACGGGCCGCGAGCACAATCTCGGGGTCGCCTTCGATCTCCGAGGGGTCCTGCTCGAGACCAACGTGGAAGAGCCACTCACGGGCATGCTCGAGCTCCAGCCCCCGGCGCTCGGCAAGCCGCTGAGCAATCCCCTCGACCCCGAAGGGCGAGACGCGGCAGAAGAGGCAATCGCCGTCGCGAGCGACAGCGAGGTTGACCACATCGCCCAGGTTGCAGTAGAGCCGCGGCACGGAGTCCGCGCCGGCCCCGCCCTTCCCGGCGTCGCCTTGCTGATCGGAAGAAGCATCAGAAACGGCGCCGGGGAGAGTGGAGCTGACCTCGTGGCGCAGCGCGCGGATCATCCCGAATGCGGACATGTCGATTCCAACCGGGCGCAGCCCTGCGAGCTTGATTGATTCCAGGACGCCCGAGACGGTGTCGCGCCGAGCGGCGACCACAGCAACGTCCATCTGCTGGCCGCCGTCGCCGACGCCCCGCGCCATCACCTGCCAATCGATCACCGCCTGCTCGAGCGCCATCGGGATCTCGTCCTTGGCCTGAAAGCGGATCGCGGTCTCGAGGTCATCGCGGGAGTCGATCGTCGGCAGCCGCATGACGCGGACGACCGCGCGCTGGTTGGCCAGGCCGACCCGCACACGGCGGCCCAGCTTCTGGCTCGAGAAGAGCTCCTTCAGGGCCGCAGCAAAACGCTCGGAGTCGATGACCTCGCCGTCCCTGGTGGCTCCCGGAGGGAGCGGGGCGATGGCCGTCTTACCGACGCGGGGGGAGGAGCCGCCGCCGATGATCTCGGTCGCGGCGACGCTTGAGGTCTGGACATCCAGGCCGACGATAGGGGTGTTCTTTTTGGCGCGGCTAAACATTCTCAAGGTTCTCCAGCAACTCACCCCCTATCGACGGCGAGCGCGGATGCTTGAGCGATTCGCGGCCGAGGCTGGACCAATGACAGAAAGCGCCCAGATGCAGGCGATCAGCTGCTGAAGAAGCCATCCGTGTACCAGTCGGCGATCTCATCGCCGACGAATAGCCCAACGATCCCTCCGAAGGCGAGGAAGGGCCCGAACGGCACCTGGTGCTTGCGCGCCTCGGGACCGTGGCGGGCGATCAGGATCAGGCCAAACAGGGCACCCGACGCGAAGGCGAACAGGAGAGCCGGGGCAACGGCACGGCCCAGGTAGAGACCCATCACCCCGGCTAGCTTGACGTCCCCCATCCCCATCCCCTGCGGCTTGATCAGCGCGATCAAGAAAAGCGCTCCGAAGGCGGCGGCGGCCGCAATCAGGTGCTCGGGCAGGCCGTCGGAATCCGATAGCGCGATGATCAGCAGGCCGGCAGCCGCGCTGGGAATCAGCACCAGGTTGGGAATCAGGCGATGCTCGAGGTCGGTGAGGGTGATCGTCGCCAGAGTCATCGCGAAGGCCCAGGCCAGCACGATCTCGCCTGGCTCGTCCCAGAAAACCAGCAGCGAGGCGACAAAGACCGCTCCGAGGCCGAGTTCGAGCAGCGGATAGCGCGCCGGGATCCGCTCGCCGCAGTGGCGGCACCGACCCCGGAGAAGCAGGTAGGAGAGGACCGGCAGGTTGTCGCGGGCGGCGATCTGGGTCTCGCACTGAGGACAGCGGGAGCGGGGGGCAACGATCGACAGGCCCAGTGGCAGGCGGTGCGCGACTACGCTGAGAAAGCTGCCCAGGGCCATCCCGAGGAGCGCGGAGAAGATGATTGGGACGGCCATCGGGGCGGCATCCTATTCGACGCTCAGGCGCTTCAGTCGATCGTCTCGCGCTGCACTGCCCAGGCCGTTTCGACCGGATCGAGGAAGTGCGGCGGGGTCAGATAGCGAAGCCTGTCGTCGTAGCTGTATTGCTTTACGTAGCCGTGGTTGATCACGCCGCCGCTGAAGGTGCCGACGGCGCCGCGGAAGCGCTGAGCGATCGCGCCGTTGACGGTCAGGGTCCCCAGCGCGGCGCCACAGTTGTAGTGGTCGACGATGAACGAGTGCTGGATCGCGAGGATCGCGGCGTCGATCTGAATGTTGGGGTGCGACGCGGACCCGTTCGAGCTTCCGCCGCAGTTGCTCCTGCTCGTCTGCGTGTCGAACTGATGCTGGACGCGGACGAAGTTGTTCGCGATCAGGCCGAGCAGCCCCGAGCCGGAGCGGGTGAGATTCCCGTCGACGATGATGTCGTTCTCGGCCGCGATCGTGAGCTTGCCGGAGTAGTCGCCATGCACGTAGACGTTGCCGCAGCCCGAGCTGGTCGGGTAGGTCGCTGTGAACGGCGAGGAGGAGCCCGTGCAGGCGCTGTTGCTGACGTAGACGAGGCCGCTGGCAGGTACCGGCAGCGTCTGCGTTCCGCTGCTGGTTGTGACAGCCATCGAGTTCCCGGAGAGGACGATCGAGGTCTGGCCGCTGAAGCGGTAGGCGGGATCGGTGATGTAGCGGAGGGAGGCGTTCGTGGGAGGCGGCGTCAGCACCGCGGAGTTGGTCACGTAGGTTCCGGCGAAGTTGGGATTGCCGGCGCAGGCGGAGCTGTACCAGCCCTGGGGCGGGGCCGAGACCTCGATCTTGTCGGCGGGCGTACGACCGAACGTCGGCGAGCCGCAGATCGCCAACGTATCGTTCGTATGAAGGGGGCCCGAGATCGTGTCGGCGCTGATGAACGAGATCTCGGTGCAGTATTGGCCGCCCGAGTTGGGGATCGGTTGATCCCGACGACCCTCCCGGTAGAACTTCGTGCATTGCTGGTTGGCGCCGTCGATGGTCTGCTGATTGCCGTAGGTATTCGGATCCGAGGTCTCGAGCTGGGTGAAGTAAAGGAAGTCGAGGAAGCCGGACCGCTTGAAGGAGGCGACGATCGACTGCTCGGAGTCTCCCGAGTAGCCGGTCGAGCGGAGCCGGAAGGTTCCCTCGGCATCGCCGGCGCCCTCGAGCATCGATTGGGCGGGAGCGGCCTCGCTGCAGGCCGACTCTCCGGTGGCGGGGAGCAACTCGAGCGCATAGGTCGCACCGGTCGTGCCCGGGACCGGGCGGCGGTTGGCGGTCGAGCCCTGCTGGTTGACCGCGTTCGGCGTCGGCACATTGGTGCAGCGCGCCCAATAGCTGGTGTCGTTGTTGAGATGGAAGGCGTAGTCGGCGATGCCCGCCCGCGCGGCCTCGTAGGCCTGCTTCTCGTGCAGGTTGCGGCGGGTCAGGGAGAGATCGCCGTTGACGGCGGTGGCCATCGTCGCGACGAGCAGGGTCGTGATAATGATCACCGACAGGACGAGCGGCATCACCATCCCAGCCTCATCTCGAATCATCCTTCTCAGGCGCATGGCAGGTTCTCCACCGAGACGCCCTCGGATGCCGGGGTGAAACGCAGCGAAATGTCGTTGGAGACGCTGACCGGGTTCAGCGCGCTGATCTCGGCCGTCGAGATCGAGCCAGACGCGAACGCCACCGATACCTGGACCGTCTTCGCCGCATCCGCGGCGCTGAGCGGGGTCGGCAGCGGGTTCGGATCGAGCGACCCACCCTGGTAGGCGAAGTAGCGGAATACCGGCACGATCGCACCTGGATTCCCCAGGTAAGCCGGGCGGATCCTGTCGATTACCTGGCGGGTCTCGTAAGGAGTCGGGCCGAAGGTCCAGTTCGGCGCCGATCCACCCGTCGCTGCGTAGCGTGAGCGTGTCAGCGTGTTGCTCGAGTAGGTGAGCAGGACTCGATCAGGGGTCGGCGCGACACTCGAACCCTCCGCGTGCAGGAAGCTGAGTGAGTCCTCGGTGCTGCCGGCCAGCACCGGCGCCAACCCGGGCGAGACACAGGCAGAGTGGAGCTCATCGACGATCGTTCGCATTGGCGGTCGGATCCGCTGGTTGGCCTCGACCTGACCGACGACCCGCTCACTTCCCTGCGAGGTGACCTGGAGGATCATCAGCGTCACCCCGAGGGTCAGCATCCCGATCATGGTCGAGACCATCAGCTCTACGAGGGTGAAACCGGCTTCGTTGCGCATCAGCACGGCCCCGGGATGTCGAAGTTGCTGTTGGT
The DNA here is from genome assembly GCA_032122625.1 of Acidobacteriota bacterium. Lineage (GTDB taxonomy): Bacteria > Actinomycetota > Thermoleophilia > Solirubrobacterales > 70-9 > CAXMST01. The sequence goes on along the minus strand of JAQBGG010000121.1, from coordinate 18,418 downwards.
GGTGTAGACGTTGAGCAGGTGCGCCGAGGTGAGCGACTGGACGTTGCGGTCGGTGAAGGTCCTGTGGTTTATGCCGTCGAACACACAGACGTCGTAGTGGCTGCGCGGCACACCGGGATCGTCGAGCACCCCGAGCGAGTTGCTGATGTAATCGCGCGTGATCTGCTGACCCGCCCCATCGTCACAGTCGTTATCGATGAGTTTGATCTGGGCGCCGGCCAGAGGAACGCCCGGGTTCGAGTTGTTGTTACCGGTGAAGACGCGGATGTCCAGTGCGGGCAGCTGGATCGTGCCCGAGATGGTGCCGCCCGCGGGTACGAGCAGACTGGCTTGGGAGGCGGGCGGTGGCTCCTGCGCGGTCGGGTTCGGATTGTTGCCCTCGCAGGTCCCCGCGTAGGCGGCGTTGGGCGAGGAGAACGGGAACAGCGGCGAGATCGTCATGTTCGCCTGCGGAGAACCGACCGTCCCGTAAACCTTCGGACCCGACATGCCGGTGTTGAAGACGACGACGGAGTCGGCGCTGGATGGCTGCAGGGCGCCATTGATGAAGGTCGTGAAATCGAGCCCGATCGAGCCCGGCTGGTCGTACTGGAGGACGACGACGTTGGTGGCGAAGGGGATCACGCTCGCGGTCTGGGCCGTCGCCGCCTCACCGTCGCGGTTGACGAGTCCGCCCGTGGCCGCCACTAGGTCGTAGTTGCCGGCGGGCAGGTTGCCGAAGATCACGCAGCCGTTGTTGTTCGTCTGGCCGCTGAAGCCGCCGGCCCCCGTGCCTGAGATTCCGATGCCGGCAAGGCCGGCTCCGCTGGCGTCCTCGACCCGGACCGCAAGCGCGCCGGCATCGGGCGCGATCGACCCGTTCGGGGGCGCGATCGTGCTCTGCAGGACGACCGGCGGCCGCGAGCCCAGGGTCGGCCAGGTCACGGTCGAGGTGACGCGGATGTAGTCGGCCGAGGTGCTGTTCTCCTCGCAGGTCGCTGTCCCGGTCGCGTCGGAGACGAACGTGGTCCTGGAGTCGACCGTGAAGGTCGTTCCGCCGTCGACGACATCGCGGCTCCCGGAGTAGTTGGCAAGGTCGGCGATCTTGAAGTTGCGCATCCGCGACTGATCGCCCTGGGCGAGCGCGTGAGCGGTGGCCCGCGTCCGTTCCTGGGCGCTGGCCTTGGTCATCGACTGGATCGCTCCGAAGACCCCGGTGGAGATGATCACGACCATGATCGCGCTGGTCATCACCTCGATCAAGGTGAAGCCGGCTTCGCCTGGCCCCTTGGTTGTCCTAAGTCTTGCCATCCTCAGTTCCCTCTTACTCGCGACATGGTTGTCCGGCGCCGGCTACAGGCCAGCCGTCTCGATATCGACATCGCGCCCTGCGGCCTTGAGCGCCGTCCAGGGCCCCCGGTCCCCCCGCATAGGACATCCGTCTAGAGATCCGAGTTGCGGCTCCCTACACGAACAGAAAGGGTGAGCCCGAAGGCTCACCCTTTCCGCTGTGTTACGCCAGATGCTTTCGCCAGGTCTGTGCTCCTGGCGGGCGTGCCTGGGAGTGGCTCTAGCCGCCCCAGTTGCCGCCTGTCGGGCACCCGTCACTACCATCGACGGTACACGTCTGTGTCGTGGTACCGGCTGCGGCACGTTCAATCGAGAACGTGTTCGGTGTGTTCGAGGAGGCTGCGGTCACCGTGTAGGTGTCAGGAGCCGAAGCAACCGTCAACGTGTAGTCGTTGAGGGTCGCCTCAATTGTCGTCAGATCGAGGACGGTTGCTCCGGCGTAGGAGCCACCGTTGTCGGTCGCGTAGGTCTCAATCGCGGTCTGCGCGGTACGGGCGCCAACCTTGGCGTCCGCGTCCTTCGCCTTGTCCCGCTGATTGAAGAACGACGGTACGGCAATTGCGGCCAGGATCCCGAGGATGAGCATTACAACCAGCAGCTCAACCAGGGTGAAACCTGACTCCTCACCACTCCGCCTTCGGATATTGTCCAACATCTAGGTACCCTCCTTGTGAGTCCTATGTGTGGAGCCAGAGCCCGTTGATCAAGCCAATCGGAAGTCTCGTGACCCCGGTGGTAGCTCGGCTGACTCCGCTTCGGAGTCCCGTGGCTTTGCGTCATCGCCTCGCGACGGTTTTGCCTTTGACACCAGGGCCCTAGCCCTTGTCTTTACACCGCCAATATCGGTCTTCGAGGGGTCGACCTTGAGGAATATCTGCGGGCTTCCCCAAAACTGGACAGGTGTTCTACCTCAGGGCCTTCTAGGTGCTGGCCCCTATACGGCCCTAATGGCCCCACGAACGCGACGATCAGGGTCTTAGATGGCCGCCCGACGCCTGATCCTCGTCCTTATCCTGCTCCTCGTGATCTCCTCGATCACGGCCCAGCTCGCCCGGCCGCCGAGCACCGAGATGGAGGCAGCCGACACCACGACCACCACGACTACTGAGGCGACCACGACCGCGGGGAATGAGGCGGCGGTCGGGCGACTCCTGCGTCGTCGGGTCGACCCCTCCCCCGCCGCCGCTTCCGAGCCGCTGAAGATCCATGGCGCGGTCGGCGATCAGATCCAGCTGCACGTCTCGGTTGCGGAGCCCGGTGTGGTCGCGATCCCGATGCGTGGATTGGTCGAGAGCGCCGGCCCAGCCGCGCCGGCCCGCTTCGACCTCTTGCTGCGCGAACTCGGCATGCTCGACGTTCGCGGACCCGACGGCCGAACCGTGGCGGTGATCGTCACCGGCGCCGCGCGCCAGGCTGAATAGCCGCGCTAGCGGATCTTGTCGTAGAGGGAGAAGATCGGCAGGTACATCGAGATCACGATGAAGCCGACGACGGCGCCGACGAAGATGATCATCACGGGCTCGATCAGGGAGGTCAGGGCCTTGACCTTGGCATCGACCTCGGCCTCGTAGAAGTCGGCGATCTTGCTCAGCATCGCCTCCAGTTGGCCGGTCTCCTCACCGACGCCGACCATGTGGGTGACCATCGTCGGGAAGACGGCCGCCCTTTCGAGCGGGGCGGCGATCGTGCCGCCACCGCGGACCGAGGCATAGACGTCCTCCATCGTCTTCGCGACGACGTGGTTTCCGGACGTCTCACCGGAGATCTTGATCGCCTGCAGGATCGGGACGCCGGCCGAGATCGTGCCACTGAAGATGCGGGACCAGCGGGCGATCGCCACCTTCTGGACGATGTCACCGATGTACAGCGGCATTCTCAACTTCAGTGCGTCCCACTGATAGCGGCCGCGCTCGGTCTTCTTCCACTGCGAGAAGCCAATCCAGGCCGCGATCCCGACGGCGAGGATGATGTACCAGGAGCCTGTGAGCGCGTCTGAAACGTTGACGACGAGCTGCGAGGTGAAGGGAAGATCGGAGCTCTCGCCCGGGGTCTCGGAGGCGATCTCCTCGAAGAGCCCGACGAAGACCGGAACGATGAAGGCGACGATCACGATCATCGCGACCAGCGCGAAGCCGAAGACCAGCGCCGGATACATCACCGCCGAGCGGATCTGGCGACGCAGCGCATCGAGTTTCTCGAGCTGGAAGGCGACCATCTCCAGGGCGCTCTCCAGCCGGCCCGAGCCCTCGCCGGCCTCGACCATCGAGCGGTAGAGGGGGTCGAAGACCACCGGATGCCGATTCATCGCCTGAGCCACCGAGCTGCCCGCCTCGACATCGGCGCGGAGGCCGGCTGCAGCCTCCTTGATCTTCTTGTCCTCGGTCTGCTCCTCGAGCGTGTAGAGCGAGCGCAGCATCGGCATGCCGGAGGCGATCAGGGTCGCGAACTGCCGCGAAAAGACCGCCAGGTCGCGCATCGGGACGCGCTGAAAGCGCGAGAACAGCGACTCCAGCTTGAGCGCGTCGCGCTGCTCGGCGACGTCGAGAACGATCAAACCGCGCTGGCGCAGCTGCTCGGTGACCTGGCCCTTCGTCGGAGCCTCGATCTTGCCGTTCGAGGGAACGCCGGCGACGTCGACTGCGCGGAATGCGTAGCTGGCCATCAGACCGGCGTCCCGAGGGTTGTTGCAGCCCCTTGATACTGCGGCACCTCGGGCGCCGAGAGGCCGCCACCGAGCAGGCGGCGAAGCTCCTCGGGCACGGCCGCGCGTGCCTCGGCGAGCTTCCGGGTGATCTTGCCTTCGCGAACGAGCTGGGCGAGGTGGGCGTCCATCGTCTGCATCCCGGTCGCGCCCGAGGTCTGGATCGCGGAGTAGATCTGGTGCGTCTTGCCCTCGCGGATAAGGTTGCGGATCGCCGGGGTCGGCAGCAGAACCTCACAGGCGCAGACGCGGCCGGCGCCGTCGGCGGTTGGCAAGAGCTGCTGGGTGATGATCCCCTGCAGGGCGATCGAGAGCTGCATCCGCACCTGGCCCTGCTGCTCGGCGGGGAACACGTCGATGATCCGGTCGACGGTCTGAGAGGTCGATTGGGTGTGCAGGGTGGCGAAAACCAGATGGCCGGTCTCGGCCGCGGTCAGCGCCGTCGAGATCGTCTCCAGGTCGCGCATCTCGCCGACTAGGATCACGTCGGGGTCCTGGCGAAGCGCCGCCTTCAGCGCCTTGGCGAAGTCGATCGCGTCGGAACCGATCTCACGCTGGTTGACGATGCACTTCTGGTGGTGGTGCATGAACTCGATCGGGTCCTCGATCGTGAGGATGTGCTCCTCGCGTTCCCTGTTGATCAGATCGATCATCGCCGCGAGGCTCGTCGTCTTACCGGAGCCGGTCGGCCCGGTGACGAGGACGAACCCGCGAGGCTTGCGGCAGAGCTCCTCGAGCACGGCGGGCAGCTGCAGCTCGGCGATCGTCTTGATCTCCTGCGGGACGTGACGGAAGGCGGCGCTGACGGCGCCGCGCTGGAAGTAACAGTTGACCCGGAAGCGGGCGACGTCGGGGATCGAATAGGCGAAGTCGAGCTGTTGCTCGTTCTCGAAGCGCTTACGCTGATCGTTGTTGAGGATCGCGTAGACGACGTCGCGCGTCTGCTGCGGCGAAAGCGGCGGATAGTCGTCCATCGGCGTGATCCGCCCACGGACGCGGAGCGCCGGCGCAAAGCCTGGCGTCAAGTGCACATCGGACGCCCGCACCTCGACCATCCGCGTGAGTACCTCGGCAAAATCGAACTCGCTCATGCGCTCTCATCTTCGTCAGCTGTGACCAGATCCTTGAGCCCGGGTGGACACCATGCAGCGAATCTCAGCCGGGGGCAGGCTCGGGCGCAGAGGGCCCCGCCTCTTCCCCTCCTGGTGGCTCGGGCCCGTCATCCCCTCCCTCCGATCCAGTCTCCCCGCTGAGAAAGGCTCGGCGGTAGGCGAGGTACTCACGGACGGCGATCTGCAGGGCCGCGGCCATGGGGATCGCCACCAGGGCGCCGACGATCCCGAGCAGGAAGGCGCCGAACAGGGCCGCGACGACGATGATGAACGGATCGAGAGCAACCGCCCTGCTCTGGATTCGGGGCTGGACCACATAGTTCTCGAACTGCTGGTAGGCGATCGAAAAGACCAGCCAGATGATCGTCGCCGTCGGGAAGTCCGTGAACAGGGTGATCAGCCCGACGATGAAGGCGCCGATCGTCGCTCCGATCAGCGGGATCAAGTCGAGCAGGGCGACGATCACGGCGAGCGCCAGGGGGGCCGGGATGCCGAGGATCGAGAGCACGATGAAGGCGGCGATCCCGGCGAGCGTCGCCTGCACCAGGGCGCCGCCCACGTAGGAGCTGACGGCGATCGCCATCCGGTCGAGCGCCCGCCGCAGCGCCTCGCGCTGATCCGGCGGCCTCAAGCGCAGCGCCGCGTCGACCCATCCGCGACCGCGGGAGACCATGAAGATGCTGAGTACGACGACCGTGAAGATCGCGAACAGCGAGCTAACCAACCCGGCGCCGAGGTCAGCCAGGGCGGTCGCGGCGTCGCCGAGGTCGGAGGCGAGCGTGTTCGCCAGATCATCGAGTTTCGCGGTGAGGTCGAAGTTGTCGTTCAGATCCTGCAGCTTCTCGTTGTCCTGGACGAAGCCGTTGACGTCCTGGACATAGGCGGGGAACTCGCTGACGAGGCTGGAGGTGGCGCGCACCGCGGGTGGGATCAGGATCGCCCCGATCAGGATCGGGACGAGGATCAGCCCCGAGTAGACCGCCAGGATCGCCAGGCCACGCGGCATCCGCTTCGAGAGCACGTTCACCGGAGCCGAGACCACGACCGCGATGAAGGTGGCGAACGCCAGCCAGAACAGCGGCGTCCGTACCAGGTAGACGATGTAGAGCGCCAGGGCGCTGGCGACCACGGTGACGACAATGCGGAGAATCCCCCTCACGGTCGGCTCGCGGCCGTTCGGGTCAGCCAGTGCCTGATCTGGCTCGCGCACCCGCGCCTCCTCGCCGCCGCCGAGTGCGCCAGAGTTATCCATCGCCATGGTTGTAAGGACGGGATCGGACGTATCGCCGGGACCACTGCGGATAGCCTTCCGGGCGCTTGCCGTGGTGCTGGTCGACGCCATCGCCCTGCTGTTGCTCTCGGAGCTGCTCAGCGGCTTCACACTCGATGGCGCCCCCGCGGCGCTCGGCGCGGGGGCGATGGTCGGCCTGCTCAACGCGCTCGTCTGGCCCGCGCTCGCCCGCTTCACGCTGCCGCTCAGCGTGCTCACGCTCGGCGGAGCCGCGATCCTGCTCAACGCGGCTCTGGTCACCATAGGCATCGAGCTGATCCCCGGCGCGACGATCTCCGGGCTGCCGGAGGGGATCCTCGTCTCGGTCGGCCTGACGCTGCTGACAGCGTTGCTCTCCGCCCTGCTGGCGATCGGCGATCGTGATTCCTGGTACCGGAACGTGGTCGTCCGCTCGGTACGCCGAGGGGGAACGGTCGAGACGACCGAGGTCCCGGGCGTGCTTTTCCTCGAGATCGACGGCCTCGCCCACGAGATCGTCAGCCGGGCGATGCGCGACGGCACCACCCCCAACCTCGCTCGCTGGGTCGCCGAGGGCAGCCACACGCTGAGCCCCTGGGAGACCGACCTCTCCTCGCAGACCGGAGCCTGCCAGGCGGGCCTGTTGCATGGCAACAACGACGACATGCCCGCCTTCCGCTGGTGGGAGAAGGACCGCGGACGGGCGATCGTCACCAACCACCCCCGCGACGCGGCCGAGATCGAGCGCCGCCACTCCGACGGACGGGGCCTGCTTCACGCTGACGGCGCCAGCCGCGCCTACATTCTCTCCGGAGACGCGCCGCACTCGATGTTGACGATGAGCACCGTGCTCACCCGGCGCCGGCCGCTCGGCCGCGACTACGCCGCTTACTTCGCGCAGCCCTACGCCGTCCTCAAGACGGCGGGCTCGGCGGCCGCCGACTACTTCCGCGAACGTCGCGCCGCCAGCCGCCAGCGCCGTCGCGACGTGCGGCCACGGATCGCTCGCGACCGCGTCTACGCCCTCGTCCGCGCCTGGGCTACCGCGATCCAGCTCGACCTACAGGTCGCTGCCGTGGTCGGCGACCTGCTCAGCGGCCGTCCGGTGATCTACACGACCTTTCTCGCCTACGACGAGGTCGCCCACCACTCTGGGATCGAGCGGGCGGACACGCTCGCTGTGCTCGCCAAGGTCGATGGAGAGATCGGCCGAATCGCCTCGGTTCTCTCCGAAGCTCCCCGCCCCTACCGGCTCATCGTCCTCTCCGACCACGGCCAATCGCAAGGCGAGCCGTTCGCGCAGCGCTATGGCATCAGCCTCGAGCAGATCGTCCGCGATAACTGCGAGGCGAGCGAGGTCACCGCCGAGGGTGGCGGCGGCGATGAGGCCTCCGCCTACATCGGGGCGGGCCTGACCGAGCTGCGGCGCGACGACACGGCGGCCGGCCGGACCGTCCGCACGGTGACGAGGAGCCACGTCGACGAGGCCGGCGCCGTCATCCCCGACGGCGGGCCCGACGGCCCTGACGAACCCGAGGACGCCGAGGAGCTACCGGAGCTCTCAGTGATGGCGAGCGGCTGCCTCGGCCTGATCACCTTCCCGCGCGAGCCCGGACGGGTCACCCGGGAGCGGATCGAGCAGCTGCACCCGGACCTGATCGGCGCCCTGCGAAGCCACCCCGGGATCGGCTTCGTGATGGTCCGCACCGAGGGCGACGGCGCGCTGGCGCTTGGCGCCGAGGGCAGCCGTAGCCTTGCCGACGATCGCGTCGAGGGCGAGGATCCGCTGCTCCCATTCGGTCCCAATGCCGCCCGGCACCTACGGCGCACCGACGGCTTCGCCCACTGCCCGGACCTGGTCGTCAACAGCAGCTATTGGCCGATGACGCAGGAGGTAGCCGCCTTCGAGGGCCTGGTCGGCTCCCACGGGGGAATCGGCGGACCACAGAGCCGGCCGTTCGTGCTGCACCCGGTCGAGCTGCAGTGGCCGCCCGAGCCGGTCGTCGGCGCCGAGCAGGTTCACACCGTCCTCCGCAACTGGCTGGCCCAGCTCGGGCAGGTCGACTACGCCGCCGGCGGGACCTCCACCCCAGCCCCCGATTCAGACTGAGACGCGGGCGATCTCGGCGATGCTGGTGAGGCCGGCGCGGACCTTGAGCAGGCCGTCCTCACGCAGGCTCAGCATGCCCTCCTCGTGGGCCGCCGCGGAGATCTCGGCCTGGGAGGCGCCGGAGACGGTCAGATCCTTGATCCGCTCGGTCATCCCCATCACCGAGTAGAGGGCCTGCCGGCCCTTGTAGCCGGTGCCCTTGCAGCGGGCGCAGCCAACCGGCTCGTAGGCCTCGAGGTCGGCTCCGACCCGGAAGTCGGCCTCCTCGAGTGCTGAGCGCTTGAGCTCTACGCGGCTCTTGCAGTTGACGCAGAGCGTCCGCGCCAGACGCTGGGCGACGACGCAATCGACGGCGGAGGCCGTGAGGAACGATTCGATTCCCATCTTCGAAAGACGGGTGACGGCGCCGGGCGCGTCATTGGTGTGAAGGGTGGTGAGCACCATGTGGCCGGTGAGCGCCGCCTCGACCGCGATCCGAGCCGTCTCGGCGTCACGGATCTCGCCGACCATGATGATGTCGGGGTCGGCTCGCAGGATCGACCGCAGGCCGTTGGCGAAGGTCAAGCCGGCCTTGCGGTTGACGTTCATCTGATTGATGCCCGTCAGCCTGTACTCGACCGGATCCTCGATCGTGATGATGTTCTTGGCGACGTCGTTCAGCTGGTCGAGCGCCGAGTAGAGCGTCGTCGACTTGCCCGAGCCGGTCGGCCCGGTGACCAGGACCGCCCCGTGCGGCTTGCGGATCGACTCCTGGAAGCGCTCCCGCTGATCACCCTCCATGCCGAGGTCGTCGAGCGAGCGCAGCGCCTGCGACTTGTCGAGGATCCGGACCGTGCAGCCCTCGCCCCGCTGGGTGGGAATCGTCACCACCCGCAGGTCGATCTTGCGGTCCTCGACGGTGAGCCCGACGCGACCGTCCTGAGGGACCCGCTTTTCGGCGATATCGAGGTCGCTCATGATCTTCACGCGGCTGACGACACCGGCGATCATCCGCTTCGGGACCCGGGCCGCCTCGTAGAGAACTCCATCGACGCGGAAGCGGACCCGCATCTCCTTCTCGCCCGACTCGAAGTGGATGTCGGACGCCCCTTCGGCGACCGCCTGCCCGAGGATCGAATAGACGAGCTTGATCACCGGAGCATCGTCGGCCGACTCGCGCAGGTCGGTTACCTCGCTGGCGGCCAGGGCCTCCTCTTCCTCGTCGTCCTGGATCGCCTGGGCGACGCTGGTCTCGAGCGTATTGAGACGCCCGATCAGCGCCTCGATGTCGACCTCGGCGGCGACGGCGACCCGGCAGTTGAGGCCGGTCAACATCTGAATATCGTCGATCGCGAGGATGTTCGCCGGGTCGGCGGTCGCGAGGATTACAGTCTCCGGGTCGACATAGCTGACCGGGACCGCGCGGTAGCGGCGAGCCATCTGCATATCGATCAGGTTCGCCGCGCCCATGTCCACCTGAAAGCTGTTGAGGTCGACGTGATCGAGGCCGTAGCGCTCGGCCATTGCCCGCGAAAGCTGGTCGCTGTCGATCAGGCCCTGCTCGAGCATCAGCGACTCGGGCGAGCGGCCCGCGGTCCGCGCCTCGGCGATCGCCTGCTGGACCCGCTCCTCGCTCGTGAAGCCGAGGTCGACGATCACATCGGTGATGAACTGGCCGCTATGGACGCGGGTCAGCGGCGGCGTCAGGCCAACGACCCCGGTGGGTTGCGGCGCCTCGAGCTCACGGGCGGTCGCCTCAGCGACGACCCCGGGGGCGGGAACCGGGCGGAGGTGTCCGAGGCGATTGTGATCGAGGCTCATGGAAGTTGAGATTCACTGCGCGGCGCATGGTCCCCAGGGGAGGCTCCAAGCCTGTCCAGATCACGAGGGATGCGGCGCCTTGGCGGACCAGAATCTCCAGCCCGTCAACGGTTGTTGCACCGCGGTTCCTTGCGGTCCCGATCAGCTCGGTCTCGTCCGCCCCGTATGCGAGGTCGACCACGACCAGTTTGTTAGTCAGATGATCGACCGTGAAGCCCAGAGCCTTGAATGTTGCACCCTGGCGAATGGACAGGTCCGCACCGGAGGCGAGCCCCACCGCGGTCGCGTTGACGAGGATCTCGCAGCTCGTGGGATCCGGCTGTGCGCCCTCGCCGAGCGCGATAACGCCGAACTCGGCCGCCAGTGAGACCGCCCGGGAGGCCGTCCGGTTCCAGATCGTGACCTCGGCCCCAGCCCCCCGAAGTGCCCAGATCGCCGCGCGCGCGGCCCCGCCGGCCCCCAGCACCAGGGCTCGCATGCCCGCAGGATCACCGGGGAGAGCTGCGATCAGCCCCGGGGCGTCGGTGTTGTCGGCGTGGATGCCGTCCGCCAGGAAGCTGAGCGTGTTGGCGGCGCCGATCTCCCGCGCGGCGGCGGAGGCATGGTCGGCGATAGCCAGGGCGGCTCGCTTGTGAGGAATCGTCACGTTGGCGCCGACGAACCCCTCCGCCGGCATCGCCGCCACGCGCGATCGGAACTCATCAACGCCGACCTCAATCGCCTCGTAGTGCCACTCTCCCGCAAGGCCGAGGGCCGCGAGCGCCGCGTTCTGCATCGCCGGCGAGCGCGAGTGGGAGATCGGCTGCCCGAGCACCGCAAGCCGCTTCATTCCTACCCCGGGCAATCGGTCGGCGAGCCGCCCTGCTCCGCGAGCGCCTGCTGGTAGGCCGCCTGAGCCGCCTCGAACTTCGCGGCGTTGGCGGTGAATACGTGCTCCCCGCAGGTGCCCGGCTTGATGACGAAGAAGTAGGCGTCCGTCTTCGCCGGGTTGGCGGCAGCTTCGATCGACGCGAGCCCGGGGTTGCTGATCGGCGTCGGCGGCAGGCCCGGGTTGATCCTCGTGTTGTAGGGAGTCGGCGCGTCGAGTTCGCTCTGCAACAACTGTTCGTCGTAGTTCTGCAGCTCGTAGCGCAGCGTCGCGTCGATCCCTAGCGTGTCGCCCGCGGCCAGGCGGTTGTAGATCACCGCGGCGACAGTCGGGCGCTCATCGGCGACCTGGACCTCCTTCTCGATCATCGAGGCGATCGTGAGGACGTCGTAGGACGTCAGGTTCTTCTTCTTCGCCTGCTGCTCGTCGACCCCGGCAAAGTTCTGCTCGAATGCCTCCAGTTGCTTGGCGACAAGATCCGCGGCCGGGGCGTTCTTCTCGAGCTCGTAGGTGGCCGGGAAGAGGAAGCCCTCGAGGGAGTCGGCGCCCTCGGCGTCGTAGCGCTTCAACGGGAACTTCTTCAGCGCCTTGTTCGCGGCCTTCACATAGCTCCCCTTGAGCTTCGCCTTCTTGGCTACCCCGGCGATCTGGTCGATCGTCAGTCCCTCAGGCACGGTCACGTCGGTCGTCTTCAACGGCGGTGGTGCCGCCACCGTCGGCTGTTCGTCGCCACCTCCGGCGAGCTTCGCCAGAACAACGATCACCACGATCGCGGCGAGCACCGCACCACCGGCGAGCAGACGCCGGGTGATGATCTCCGACCTCGGCGGCGCTGGAGCGCCTGGCTCCTGGGTGTCCGGCGTGGCCGAGTCCGGCGGGGGACTCGGCGTCGCCGCGGCTCGCTCCGGAGGCCCAACGGAGGGCCCAGGATCTTGCCTCGCGGGGACCGGCACCGCGGGCTCCGACCCCGTCGGTGACCTCCGCCCGGGACGGCGACCGGCGACGAGTTCGCCGAGCGAGCGCCGAGTGCCCTGGCTGCGGTCGCGCTCACCCTCCTGCCGGCGTCGCTGCTCGCGTTCGCGCCTGCGGCGTTCTCGCTCAGTGGCCTCCTCGTCACCCTCGTCGAACGGATCCCGCGTGCCTTCGCCCTGTTCGTTCATCGGTCCCCCTGACGCCGCTCGAGAGCCACCAGATAGGACTCGAGCAGGTGGGCGGCGGCAATCGAGTCCTCGGCCGCTGCTGCGCCTGCGCGGCGCGAGGCGCCCGCCATTGCCGTCGTCAGGCGCTCGTCCCAGGTCTCGACCGGCACGGGCAATGCCGCCGCGAGCTCGTCGCAGAAATCTCTGACGATGCGGGCCTGCTCACCCTCGAGGCCGTCGAGTCCGAGCGGCAGACCTACGACGACGGCCTCGACGGCCTCGGCGGCGACCAGTGCCGTGACGACGCCAACGTCCGGCGGCTCGATCGGCTGCAGTGGCCGAACGATGGTTCCGGTCGGGTCGCTGACAGCACAGCCGCAGCGAGCCAGTCCGTGATCGATCGCCAGCACCCGCATCGTTCGGTCCCTACCGATCCAGCCCGTTTGCGATCGCCTCGCGGGCCGCGCGCAGGGCGTCGTCGAGCTTCTCCGGATCACGGCCCCCGGCCTGAGCGACGTTATCGCGGCCACCACCGCCGCCGCCGACAATCGCCGCCGCCTGCTTGACGATCGCGGCCGCCGAGAGCCCGCGCTCGATCGCCGCGTCGCTGAAGCTCGCGACGAGTGCGACCTTGTCCTCGGCGGCGCCGCCGAGCACGACTGCCGCAGCGCCGAGCTTCTGCCGGACGCGATCGGCGGTCTCGAGCATCGCCCGCTGGTCGGCGGTCGGGCCCAGGGAGCCGACGACCACATGCACCCCGGATATCTCCTCCGCCGCCGCGATCAGCTGCTCGGCGCGATCACCGGCCGCGGATGCTTCCTGCTCTGCCTCGAGGCTCTCGAGTTCGGCGACCCTCCCCTTGAGGCGGCGGGCTCCCGCCTCGGGGTCCTCGGGCGAGCCCAGCAGATCGCCGGTCCGCTCGAGCCGCGCGCTGCGCTCGCGAAACAGGTCGATCGCCGCGGGCCCGGTCACGGCCTCGATCCGGCGCACGTTGGAGGCGCTTGATCCCTCGGAGAGAATCGCGAAGATCCCGACCTCGGCCGTGTTCGCGACATGAGTCCCGCCGCAGAGCTCGCGCGAGACGTCGGTGACCTCGACCACCCTCACCCAATCGCCGTACTTCTCGCCGAACAGGGCCATCGCGCCCAGGCGCTCGGCCTCGGCCCGATCCATCTCGATCGCCCGAACCGGGCGCGCCGCCTTGATCCAGTCATTGACCCGGTCCTCAACGTCGCGGATCTCCTCCGCCGTCATCCGAGCGCCGTGGTTGAAATCGAAGCGGAGCTTGTCCGGGCGCACCGCCGATCCCGCCTGACGCACGTGGTTGCCAAGGCGCTCTCGCAGAGCCCGGTGGAGCAGATGCGTGGCGGTGTGGTTGCGCATCGTCGCGTAGCGGGTCTCGTGGTCAACGATCGCCTCGACCCGGGTGCCCGCCTCAGGCGCGGGACCGGAGATCCGCAGGGCCTGGTCGGCGCCGACCCGGTAGACGTCGATCACGCCGGCTTCGCTTCCATCCCAGCGCAGTGTTCCGAGATCGGCGACCTGGCCACCGCCCTCGGCGTAGAAAGGGCTCTCCTCGAGCTTGACCAGGCTCTCGCCCGGCTCGTCGGCGAGCGCCGCGGCGGCGACGCTGGTCTCGGCGCCAAGTTCCTCGTAGCCGATAAAGCGGGTCGACGGCACGGCGTCGGCGAAGGCGATTACCGCGTCGTGATCGTCCTCGGCGGAGCCGGCACCGCCGCGGCGCGCGAGCTCGCGCTGACGGTCCATCAGCGTCTCGAAGCCCGCGTCGTCAACCGAGAGGCCCTCCTCGGCAAGCAGCTCCTTGGTCATCTCGTATGGGAATCCGTATGTGTCGTGCAGCCGAAAGGCGTCGGCGGCGTCGATCCAGGAGGTGGAGTCGCGCCGGGCTCCGGCGATCATCTCGCGCAGCTGCTCGGTGCCGCGATCGAGTGTGTGGCCGAAGCTCTCCTCCTCCCCGACGACCCAGCCGAGGATCGCCTCGCGATCGCGGGCAACCGCGGGGTGTATCTCGGCGTACATCTCGATCACGCGCTCGGCGAAACGCCCGAACCAGGGTGCGGGCAGCCCTATGGAACGGCCCTGCTGGATCGCTCGGCGCATCACCCGGCGCAGGACGTAGCCGCGGTCCTCGTTGGAGGGGACGACGCCATCGGCGAGCAGCTCGACGGTGCCGCGGACGTGGTCGGCGATGATCCGCATCGCGCGCAGGTCCCTCGGATCACCATCCTCGTAGCGGCGCCCGGAGAGCTCGACCGCGAGCTCGATCAGAGGTCGGAAAAGATCGGTGTCGAAGACCGAGTCGACGCCCTGCTGGATGACGGCCATCCGCTCCAGCCCGAGCCCGGTGTCGATGCTCTTTTTCGGCAGCTCGGCGAGGCTTCCGTCCTCCTGCAGATCGAGCGCCATGAAGACCAGGTTCCAGTACTCCAGGTAGCGATCGGAATGGTCGCCGGGGCGGTCGGAGTTGCCACCGAAGGCGGGGCCGCGATCGAGGTACATCTCCGAGCAGGGGCCGCATGGTCCAGTCGCGCCGGCCTGCCAGAAGTTCTCCGAGCGCGGCAACTGCACGATCCGCTCCTCGGGCACGCCCTTCGCCTTCCAGAGCTCGATCGCCTCCACGTCGGGGCCGAGCCCGAGCTCCTCGTCCCCACCGAAGACGGTGATCCAGATGTAGTCGGGATCGAAGTCAAAGGGGCCGGTCGAGAGCTCCCAGCCGAAGTCGATCGCCTGCTCCTTGAAGTAGTCCCCGAAGCTGAAGTTGCCGAGCATCTCGAAGTAGGTCAGGTGTCGCTTGGTCGAACCGACCGCCTCGATGTCGGCTGTGCGGAAGCAGCGTTGCGAACTCGTCAGCCGCGGGCCCGGTGGCTGCTCCGTGCCGAGGAAGTAGGGCTTGAAGGGCTGCATGCCCGCGACGGTCAGCAGCGTCGAGGTGTCGCTCGGCGCGGGCACGAGCGACCCCGACGGGCGCCGCGTGTGGTCGCGCTGCTCGAAGTAGGAGAGGAAGGTCTCGCGGATCTCGGCCGAGTTCACGCTGGAAAGGCTAGTTGACGACCGGCGTGCCGATCACCGCGTGACCGACGGTCAGCCCAGCCGAGTAGAGCACCGCCGTCTGCCCCGGCGCGGCGCGGCGCTCGCTGCGCTGCAGCTCGAGCGACCAGCCGTCGGGGCCGTTGGCCAGGCGACAGGGCAGCGCGGCGGAGCGATAGCGCAGCCGGGCCGCGTCGACCGAGTCGGCCGGCCGATGCAGGACCGTGTCCTCAAGCGGCACCCGATCGGCGGCGAGCTCGGCAGCCGGACCGACCACCACCCGGTTGCGAGCCGCCTCGGTCGCGAGCACGTAAAGCGGCTCGGGAGCACCGAGCCGTAGCCCGCGCCGCTGGCCGACGGTGAAGTTGTGATGGCCGCGGTGACGGCCGAGCCGGCGACCGCTGCGATCGACGATCTCGCCACCGCGCTCGCTGAGCCCGCCGTGCCGGGCGAGAAAGCCCGCCTTGCCCTCGCCGGCGAGGAAGCAGAGATCCTGGCTCTCAGCACGGCCGGCGACGGCAATCCCGGCCCGCTCGGCAATCTCGCGCACCTCGGGCTTATGCAGGCCACCGAGCGGGAAGCGGAGCTGGGCGAGTTGGGTGGGCGGCAACGCGGCGAGCATGTAGCCCTGGTCCTTGGCGGGGTCGGCGGCGGCCGCGAGCAGCGGCCCCTCGCCGTCGTCGGCGATCCGCGCATAGTGACCGGTGGCTAGTCCCACGGCGCCGAGGCGCTCGGCCAGCGCGATCATCGGCTCAAGCCGGACGCGGCCGTTGCAGGTGACGCACGGATTGGGGGTTGTGCCCGCAGCGTACCCGGACAGAAACGGCTCAACCACGCCCTCTCGAAAGCGCTCGCGGAGGTCGAGCGTCAGATGCGGGACACCCATCTCATGGGCGACCGAGCGCGCAAGGCGGACCGCCTGCGGCGAGCAACAGCTCTGCTCGCCGTCATTCGCCGGATCGGACCACAGCTCGAGCGTCACGGCGAAGGCCTCGGCGCCGGCCTCGAGCTCGCGATGCAGGGCCACGGCGCTGTCCACGCCGCCGCTCATCGCGACCAGCACCCGCGGGCGAGCCGGACGATCAGCCGGAGGAAGCAAGGTTCGCTCGGAGAGCACCGCCGCACCGAGCGCCCGATGCAGGGCGTCGGCGGCGAGCCCCGCTGCATGACGGCCGACCGGGCTGAGCCCGCCGAGTTCGTCCTCGATGCCGGCCTCCGACAGCAACGCTGCCTCGGCGAGGGTCGACCCGTCGAGCAGCTCGGCCGCGGCTGCCGCGGCGGCGCGGGCAGCGGCGCAGCCCTCGGCAGCGCAACGCACTCCCGAGATCCACCCGCGGTCGAGCCGGACGGAGATGCGCAGCAGATCGCCGCAGGCGGCGCCGCCGGCGGCTCCCGAATGGGCACCGTCAAGCGGCTCCCCGGCGTGGGAGCGATCGCGGCTGTAGTGCTCGAGCGCCTCGTTCATATTCGCTGTCGAGCCCCGGCGTAGCGGGGCCTCGCTCAGGGTAGAGGCACCCAGCGGCCGAGGGTGAACGACGCGGACGTCTACTCGGGGAAGCTCTGGCGCTGAGGACCGGTGTAGAGGGCGTCTTCGAGCGCAATCTCGACGCTCTTGGCGTTGCGGAACCCGTAACTCACCGCTGCGAGCGGAGCGCCCTTGGCGTTTTCTTTGGGCTGAACCACGACCAGGGCCGGCGCCTGGCTGACGTTGACGCCCTCGGTGATCCGCGAGTAGCGGCTGATGTCCTCGGTATCGACGATGAAGACGGCGACGTTGGCGCGGGAGTCGAGCCTCTTGGTGTAGGCCTCCACAGCCCGATCGGAGATCCCGGCCGGATCGATGACGAGCAGCACCACCGCCTTGTCGCTGTTGTAGGCAGCGGCGACCGGCTTGGGCAGACCCTTGCCGGGCTTCACCTTTGAGCCGGGACCCACCTTCACGGGGGGGGTGTCCGGAGACGGAACCGACGTCGCGGGAGCCGGGACAGCCGGATCCACGGTCGCATCAGGAACGGCGCTGCCGGCCGGGGGCGCTCCGGTGATTGCGGCGTCGGGCGGCACCTCGTCCTTCTTCAGCACCATCGTGAACATGATCAGGGCGAAGAGGACGCCGACGACGCCGAGCACCGCGAGCTGGACCTGCGGGTTCTCGTTCAGCGCCTTACGCATCGGCCCAACCCACTGTCGGCGACTCAGGGGAGATCAAAAAGGACCCCAACTTGCCGGTGTCGCTCGGCTGTAGAACCTGTGAGGACAGGTGGGGATTTCTCAGGGCCGCCGCACGCGGCACCCTGAAACGCCATCCCCTAGCCAATTGCGTTGGTTCACAAATAGAGCGGCTGTCGAACGAGTTCGGGTCCATGATCAAAATATCAGTCACTGCGTCGGCCGTGGGCGGCGAAAACTTGAGGCGAATTGGACAATGGGGCGGCGGCTGACAGCCGCCACCCATTTAGGAGCCGGCGTCGAGTGACCTCTGGGCACCGTCGAGATCGTCCTCGAGGGAGATCATTGCCAACAGGCCGTCACGGATCTGAAAGCCGAAGAACACCGGGCTGGAGTCACCGACTTCGCCGCTGTCGCGCCAGACGTACTCGACCCGTCCGGTGCCGAGCAGGCCCGAGGCCCGAGCCTGGAGGCGACTGATCCGGTAGCGCCGGTCGATGTGCTCGTAGCTTCTCTGCGACCAGGCGAGCGCGGCCTCGATGCCGCGATGCTCGCTGCGGCCCGTGACGATCACGACGTCGTCGGCGAGCAGCGGACGCAATCGCTCCGAGGCCCCTTCGCTGATCGCCTCGAGGGCGAGCGCAATCAGCTGCCCGGGCGGCAGATCAGCGACACTCATGCCTCGACCGGAAGCCTCATCGACTCAGGAGTTCGCGGGCGGGGGCGCCAGTGCAGCAATCCCGAGCTCGCGCAGTTGCTGCGCGTCCACCGGCGCGGGCGCGCCGGTCAGCGGGTCACTGCCCGAGGCCGTCTTCGGAAAGGCGATCACGTCGCGGATCGAGTCCTCGCCGCACAGGAGCGCGGTGAGACGGTCCAGGCCCATGCCGAAGCCGCCG
>JAQBGG010000120.1:0-6361 GCA_032122625.1 Acidobacteriota bacterium | reverse complement strand
CGAGCGGGTTGCCTTGCCGCTGACGGCGGCGGCCAGGGGGACCGTGCAATCAACCAGCGTCTGGCCCGGCTGCAGCGCCCCCCGGAGGTTGTTGAGCGTCTCCGACTGGGCCCGGAACGGCACCGTGAGAAAGACGATCGGGCCGCGGGCGGCGGCCTCCTCGTTGCCGAGTCCCTCGACCGAGGCCTCCGGCACCTGGGCGCGGACCCGGCCGGCGGCCTCCTCGGCCCGGGCTGCGTCGCGCGAGCCGATCACGACCGGGACACCGGCCTGCGCCCAGCGGACCGCGAGTCCGTAGCCGAGGGCACCGGTTCCGCCCAGGATCGGGACCTGCGTGTCCTTGGCGGTGGGGTCCATCGTCCGCGAGTCTATTCACCGGATAACGTCCCGGTCGATGAGCGTCGAGCCCAGAGGTGCCGCCTTCCCGATACCGGAGCGGCCCGAGGATGGTCCGCTGGAGATGGCGATCGGCGCCGAGCGCCGCGACGAGTTCGTCGTCGAAGGGCCGCTGCTGACCGACGTCGGCGGCACGCTCGGGTCCGCCATGCTCTCGACGCCGGGGATGATCGCGATGATGGAGCGGACCGCTGCGGTACTTGCCTACGAGCGGTTGCCGGAGGGCTCGGCGACGGTCGGGTTCGAGGTCTGCGTCAAGCACGTCGGGGCCGTCACCGAGGGCGCGACCTGCACGGTGAGCGCCAAGTTGACCGAGATCGTCGAGGATCGCAAGCTGTTCTTCGATGTCGAGGTTCGCGAGGGCGAGCGGATGCTCGCCCTCGGCACCCATCAGCGGCGGGTGATCCCGACCGCGCCCAGCGGCCCCGAAGCCGATGGCTGACTACCCCGAGCGGGCGAGGATCCGCGAGGTCGGCCCGCGCGATGGGTTCCAGAACGAGCCCGAGGTGATTCCGACCGCGGAGAAGCTTCGCCTCGTCGGCCTGCTCGCCGAGGCCGGCCTGCAGCGCATGGAGGTGGCCTCGTTCGTCCGCCCCGACGTGATCCCGCAGCTCGCCGACGGTCTCGAGGTATTGGCCGGGATCGAGCGCCGCGAGGGGCTGACCTACTCGGTGCTGACCCCGAACGAGAAGGGCCTCGACAACGCCCTCGCCGTTCGCGATCGCTTCGATGAGATCAGCGTCTTTCTCTCGGCCTCCGAGACCCACAACCGCAAGAACGTGAACCGGTCGATCGCCGAGTCGCTGGCGGGCCTCGAGCGCGTGGTCGTTCGGGCTCGTGACGCCGGGCTGCGCTGCGAGGGCGTGATCGCGACCTCCTTCGGCTGCCCCTACGAGGGTGAGGTCCCGCCCGAGCGGGTCCTCGGGCTCGCCGAGCGACTTCGCGAGTTCGGCTGCGCCGAGATCGGCTTCGGCGACACAACCGGGATGGCGAACCCCCGCCAGGTCGGCGCTTTTTATGGCCAGGCGCTGGAGCGGCTTGACGACGTCGAGCTGACCGCGCATTTCCACAACACCCGCGGTCAGGGGCTGGCCAACGTATTGGCCGCGCTCGAGCGGGGGATCGACTCCTTCGAGTCCAGCTTCGGGGAGCTCGGCGGCTGTCCGGTGCCGCCCGGCTCGACCGGCAACGTCTCGACCGAGGACGTCGTCTCGATGCTGCACGAGATGGGCATCGAGACCGGGGTGGACCTGCCGAAGCTGATCGAGGCCTCGAGCGCCGTCCAGGACGTCCTCGGCCGCCCGCTCGGCGCCCACGTCCTCAAGGCCGGCCCGGTCGACTGGCACCGGGGCTGAGCTCGGGCCACCGCCCCGGCGGAGCCGATAAGGTCGCGGCATGAAGAGCGATGCTTTCGTGGAGGCAGTCCACGCCAAGTCCCGCGAGCAACTCGAGGCGTGCTTCGCCCCGGATGCCCGCTTCCTCAGCCCGGTCGTCTTCGCGCCCTACGAGGGCCGTGACGTCGTCCTGACGATTCTCGTCGAGGGGGCGATGAAGGTCTTCTCCGATGACTTCCACTACGTGCACCGATTCGAGAACGACGATGCCGCCGCTCTGATCTTCAAGGCCAGCGTCGTTGACCGCGAGGTCGATGGCCTAGACCTCCTGACCTTCAACTCCGAGGGCCTGATCACCGAGCTGAAGGTGATGGTGCGGCCGATGAGCGGTCTCGACAAGCTTGCCACGGCAATGGCCGAGCGCTTCGAGGCGCTCGGGCTCGTCGCCCCCAAGGTCTGAGTCCGACTCCAGATCCCGAGATACCCGCGGGGCGCTAGGGTCCCGGCCCGTTCACGCCAACAGCGGTAGCAACACCAGGAGGCTTTCAGCAGATGTCGATCAGCAAGGTAGGAGTAGTCGGTGGAGGCCTGATGGGTCACGGGATCGCCCAGGTCTGTGCCCAGGCGGGATGGGATGTCGTCCTCCGGGAGGTCTCCGACGAGAAGCTCGCCGGCGGCATCGGCAAGATCGAGAAGCAGCTCGGCCGCGCGGTCGAGAAGGGCAAGATCGAACAGGCCGACGCCGACGCCGTGCGTGGCCGGATCAACGGCACGACCGACTACGGCGAGCTCGCCGACTGCGACCTCGTGATCGAGGCGATGACCGAGGACCTCGAGGGAAAGCTCGAGATGTGGAAGCAGGTCGACGCGATCGTCAAGGAGGACGCCTTCTTCGCGACCAATACCTCCTCGCTCGCCGTAATCGACCAGGCTGCCGTGACGACACGTCCGGACCGCTTCCTTGGCCTGCACTTCTTCAACCCGGCCCAGGTGATGCCGCTGCTCGAGGTGGTGCAGACGGTGACCACCTCCGAGGAGGCGCTGAAGCTTGGCTTCGAGGTCGGCGCGACGCTGAAGAAGACCGTCGTTCACGCCAAGGACAAGACCGGCTTCATCGTCAACCGGCTGCTCGTTCCCTACATGCTGGACGCGATCCGGGCCTACGAGGAGGGAGTCGGCTCGATCGAGGAGATCGACACCGCGATGAAGGCCGGCGCCAACCATCCGATGGGTCCGTTGACCCTCGCTGATTTCGTCGGACTCGACACGCTCGCCGCGATCGGCGACGTGATGTTCGACGAGTACCGGGAGCGACGCTTTGCGGCCCCGCCGACTCTGCGGAAGATGGTCTCCGCGGGCTGGTACGGCCGCAAGTCCGGCAAGGGCTTCTACGACTACTCCGGCGAGGCGCCGGTCCCGACCGTCCTCGGGCTCTGACCCGACTTAGCTTCAGCCGGCGCTCGAGCGGCGTTCGCGAGCGACGCTGCGGTCAAGCAGTCGGACCAGAGCCTCGGCCACGGCGGCGACAGAGCCGATCGAATCGGGGTCGACCGTCTCGGGGCGGTCCGCAGGGGTGTGATGGTGGCTGGGTGTGAACTCGCTTCCCCGGCGTGCGGTCAGGGCGATTGCCGGGTAGCCGTATCCGGCGAACAGAGACGCGGACCCGGACGGGCCAGGACCGAGCGAGGCCAGATTTCGATCGGAGCCCTCGGCCAGTGCCTCCGCGAGTTCCCGCAGCGTTGGGTCGAGTCGCTGTGACAGCGCTGGAACCTCGCTGGTGACGAATCGGGGCTCACCTATCCCCGGCGAGCTGATGTCGATGAACCAGGTCTGATCGCGATCGAGCCGCTTGCGGTTCTCGCGGATGAAGGAGCGGGCTCCCTGCCGGGTTGTCTGCCCCCCGCCGCAGAGCAGCAGTCGCACCTCGACGGCCTCCGGCGGATCGTTCTCGAGCCCGGCCGCGGCAATTAGTGCGGCCGCCACGCCGGCCGCGTTGTCGTTGGCGCCCGGTGAGGGCGGTGAGAGCCCGATCTCACCGATCACGAACGCGGCGACGATCAGGATCAGAGTCTGGGGTAGTTGCAGCAGGCCGACCCAGCTCGCATCGACCCCCGCCATCCGCAGGCCGAGCGCCGGCAGGAGCAGGGCGATCGACCAGAACACGACCGCCTGCGGGCTCGCCTTCGCCGGCCAGATGCGGCGAAAGAGCTCGAACGCCCGGCGAGCCCCCGGGTTGTAGGCGGCGCCGGTCAGAGCGGTGTCGTAGTGAGCGCAGATGAACACGGTCCGAGCAGGCTCGTCGCCGATCGGAGGTGAGATCACGTTCTGGGAAGCCCGCCGGAAGAAGACGCCGCGAAGCAGGTAGAGGCGCCCATTCAGATCCAGGTAAAGCGACGTGGCGGCGACGAAAACAAGCGCGAAGCCGGCGGCCGGGGCGACGCCGGCGATCAGGCTGCCGGCGATCGCCAGCAGGCAGTGCAGCAGGTGAACCGCGGGCCACTGCGGATGGACATAGATCGACTCGACCGCGGCACCGCGGCCTTGGTCGCGGAGACGGCCGGCAATCGCGTTGGCCGCTCGGCGCTCGCTGTCGCTGCCGGTGCGGCCGAGAGGGAGGAGGTAGAGCCAGGAGAACGTCTCCGACGTCGCAATCTCCTCGGTTGTCGACGACGTCGCGATTCGTGAAGGATTACCGAGTTGACCCTCGGGGCGCTACGAGCGGGGCTGCCCGCCCGGGGCGTTCGGGGCGCCCGCCGAGAATTGCCCCCCCGAGATCGCCCTGCAACGCTTCCGCCGACGCTAGGCTCCCTGCGCCGGCCCCCGTAGCTCAGCTGGATAGAGCGCCGGCCTTCTAAGCCGGATGTCGCAGGTTCGAATCCTGCCGGGGGTATCAGCGGCGATGGGACCGGCGCATCTCTGCGTCCTCGCTCGCTCATGTGCTGGCGCACACTTCGCTCACTGCGTCCTTGAGCTGCTTGGCTCTACCGCCGCTGATTGGGCCGCTTGGTCACCTGGCGGGATCGGCGCTAGATTCCCTGCTCTCGCGGTGGGCGTAGCTCAGTTGGTAGAGCTCCTGGTTGTGGTCCAGGTGGTCGCGGGTTCGAGTCCCGTCGCTCACCTTTCGAGATCACGCATGGGCAAGCGGCAGAGGAGTCGGCACCCTGCGATGCTGCCCCCGGCTGGGGCCTCTTTGGATGATCTACTAGACCTTCGGTGAGCGGACAGCACCGCGCGGTTCACTCGCCTTGCAGCGTGGCGAGCACCCTGCGCGGGCCGCCGCGATCGCGATGCTCGCAGAGGTAGATCCCCTGCCACGTCCCCAGTGCCGGCGCGCCACCTGAGATCGGCAGCGACAGTGAGGGCCCGATCAGCACCGCCTTTACATGGGCCGGCATATCGTCGGGACCTTCATCGGAGTGCCGCCACCGGCCCGGACCCTCGGGCACCGCGTCGTTGAACCATGTCTCGAGGTCGTGGCGGACGTCGGGGCTGGCGTTCTCGTTCAGGGCAAGCGAGGCGGAGGTGTGGCGGATGTGCAGGTGCAGGAGGCCGACCGCGACCTGCGCCAACTCGGGCAGCCCGGCCTCGATCTCCGATCCCACGAGATGGAATCCACGGGGTCGCGCCTCGAGGAGAATCTCACGCTGCAACCACATCGTCGATCAACGGTATCCGGAGCGGTTCGAGGTCGACGTGCTCGCCAAGCCGGCCGACTCAGCTCAGAAGCTCGGCCGCCCGAGGCTGCCGGGGATCGATACGACGAGGAAGGGATGTGCATCGTCGTCGCCCGAGGCCTCGGGGTGCCTCTTAAGATGGGCGCAACGGATCTTCACCACGATCACAGCGACGGAGGGCGGAATGGAGAAGCGCAAGCTGGGGAGCACCGGATTGGAGGTCTCCGCGATCGGGCTCGGCTGCATGGGCATGTCGGCCTTCTACGGAACCATCGATGAGGCCGAGTCGATAGCGACGATCGAACGGGCGGCCGAACTCGGCGTAACCCTGCTCGACACCGCAGAGGTATACGGGCCGAACACAAACGAGGAGTTGGTCGGCCGAGCGGTCGCGGGCCGCCGCGAGCAGGTTGTGATCGCAACCAAGTTCGGGATGGTGAT
The DNA here is from genome assembly GCA_032122625.1 of Acidobacteriota bacterium. GTDB lineage: Bacteria > Actinomycetota > Thermoleophilia > Solirubrobacterales > 70-9 > CAXMST01. The sequence continues at coordinate 516 of JAQBGG010000120.1, read as the reverse complement.
CGATGCGGACGGCTCCCGCAGGATCGACGGGGCGCCCGAGACGGTGCGCCGTTCAATCGACGGCTCGTTGAATCGGCTGCAGACCGACTACGTCGACCTCTACTACCAGCACCGCGTCGACCCCGGCGTCCCGATCGAGGAGACAGTCGGCGCGATGGCTGAGCTGGTCGAGCAGGGCAAGGTGCGCTATCTCGGCTTGAGCGAGGCCTCGGCCGCGACGATCCGACGCGCCCATGCCGTGCATCCGATCGCGGCCGTGCAGTCGGAGTATTCCCTCTGGACGCGGGACCCAGAAGCCGAGGTGCTGCCGACGCTACGCGAGCTCGGGATCGGCCTGGTCGCCTACTCGCCGCTGGGCCGGGGATTCCTCTCGGGCCGGTTCCGGTCCCTACAGGAGCTCGAGCCAGACGACTCAAGACGAGCCGGCCCACGCTTCGCTGAGGAGAATATGGGCTCGAACCTGAAGCTGGCCGAGACCGTGGAGAGGCTCGCCGGCGAGAAGGGAACGACCGCGGC
>JAQBGG010000119.1:0-57115 GCA_032122625.1 Acidobacteriota bacterium | reverse complement strand
ACGGGCGGATCGCGCGGCGCAACGCTCTGCCTTAGGGGTGTCCGCGGGTCTCCGCCCGGCCGCTCAGCGGAGCGGCGACGCGAGGGTCGGCGGACGCGGGTCCGGGTCGCGCGGTCGGGTTCGGGTTCGCTGTGCTCGCCGGGACCGCTGCCGTCCGGGTAGGCGGTCAGCTGGACCAGCTCATCACGACCTGCTGAGCCCGGAACCCGCTCGGCCAGTGGCACAACGAGGGCGCTGCCGGCGACGCCGCCCGCGGCGAAGCGGACGGTCTCGCCGAGGCCGGCTTCGTGGCGGCGGTTGTCGGCCGGGGCGTCTGTGACCAGGAGGGTGAAGCCGCGGACGGTTCCGATCTCGGGGGGCTCGGCTATGTCGTCTTGGCCCTGAGCGAAGCGCAGCGCGTCGAGCGCGTAGCCCTCGAGTAGGGCGGGATGCAGATCGGCCCAGACGTCGGGGCGGCCGACGTAGTCGAGGATCGAGATCTGGCCGTTGATCGCGCAGACGGCGCCGCACTGGCCCTCGTGCAGGCGGATCGGCTTGCCGATCTCGCCGAGCTTGGCGCGGCGGCCCTGGTAGAGATCGCTCATCGCGGCGGTTGGGGAGCGCACGGCGAGCGCTTCGAGCCGGTTGCCGACCTCGTTCCAGACCTCACCCTGATTGGCTCGCGCCGGTTCCCCCATCGCAACCCGCTCACGTACGCGGCGGTGCTTGAGCTTGCGCATCTCGGGGTCTGCGGCCTGGCGCGAGGGGCGGAAGCGCTCGTTGCGGCGGCGCCCGTCCCAGCGCCCGGCCTCCACGCAGCTGACCGGGATCGGCGTCTTCGTCTGCGCGGCGATCAAGAGTGAGATGTCGAGCACGCGGTTCTGCTGGGCGCCGAGCAGCTCCTCACCCTCGTAGAGGAGGACCGGTTTGTCGCCCAGATTGTCGACGGCGAGGTCGTTGACGGAGGCACCGCCCGCGAGCTCGCCAATTGCGATCTCGGAGGCGGCGTGGGCCTTGGCGAAGGACTGGTAGTCGAGCTCAGGCTTGGGTCCGAGGATCGGAAAGACGGCGAGCGGGCCGGAGACGTCGGGTTCACCGACCTCCAGGGGCTCGGCCAGGATCGAGTTGAAAGGGGCAGCTGGGGATGTCTCTGAGATCTGGTTCATGAGGGAGGTGTCGCCGCGTCCGGTGGGTTTCTGACAAGCCGTTCCGGCGGCCTGCTCTCGGCGATCGGCACGTGCTTGCGATGCTCAGCCCGCTCCCGGTTGAGCATGTTCGGGTGGATCCACCAGTAGCACCAGCCGTCGATCTCGAGGTACCAGTTCGTCATCTCGTAGTCGGGCCGGTAGGGCGCCCGGTAGGTGGCCCGGTAGCCCGACTCCTTGATCAGGTTGCGGAAGCGGCCGCAGCCGTGGCGCGGGACCTCGCGCCACTCGAGGATCACGTACTGGTGCGGATCGGGCGCCTTGCCGCTCTCGTCCCGGCGGAGCCTGCCGCCGCGATAGACATACGGTTTCTCCTGGACCTGCCGCCAGGGGACCTCGTCGATGAAGGCTCGCGCCTCCTCGATTGTCATCGGCGCCGTCGGCCTTCCCTCCATCGTGCTCGTCCTTGGGGTCTGCACTCAGGCGTCGGGCGTCGGAGGGCGGAAGGGGCCGGCGGTCAGCGGTCGTTCAGCCTCGAGCTGGGCGGCGAGCAGGCCGACGATCAGGCCGAGGAAGATGGCGCCGGGTCGCTCGTTGCTCTCGCCCGGGCTCCCGGCCTCCTCATAGAGTCGCTCGCGGATCAGATCACGCGTCTGCTCGCCGATCCCGACCGCCTCCTGCAGGCAGAGCACGGCCTCGAGCCGCCCCTCGTCGGGACGGTCGTTCTGCAGCATCCGGAACTGATCGATCCGGTCGAGCGCTCGATCCAGGCTCTCGTCGATCTCGTCCATGGGGGAGGGGTCGCGGTTCCCGGTGGGGATCTGACAGCGGCGTGGAGTGGGCGTGGAGTGCCGCCGCCGCGGCGACTCCATAGGCTCACGCCTGGATGAATCTCGCCTTCCCGGAGATCGTGCTGACCGTCGGGCTGCTCTTGATCGTCGTCGGCGGGCTCTCGGGCCTCGCGCACGGCACCGTGCTCTCGGTCTCGGTCCTCGCGGTCGCGGCCGGGATGGTGCTGAACCTGCTCGGGGTCATCGAGTTCGGCCCTTCCGACCCGACGATCGTCGCGGTGATCGAGCTGGCGCTGGTCTTCACCCTGTTCGGCGACGGCCTCGTCGTCGAGCGGGAGCTGCCCGCCGACCAACTCGAGGAGATGATGGAGACGACGCCGGGCGCCGGCAGCCCGGCCGGACCCGGGACCAACAACGCCGGTCTCGGCATCTTCAAATGGGCGGTCCCCTGCGGGGAGATCTGGGGCCACACGGGCTCCTTCCCCGGCTATCGGACCCTCGGCGCGGCGACCGAGGATGGCTCCGGCGCGATCGGGATGACCGTCAACGCGACCGGGCTGCCCGAAGAGGCCGAGCAGGCGGTCCTGCGCGTCCAGGAGCTGGCCACCTGCCGCGCGCTCGGCGAGCCCGTCGGCTAGGCGGTCGGTCGCGGTCCGGTCGCGGCCCGGCCCGACCTTGGGCCCAGGGGAGCGGCGGCTGCTCAGCTGCTGCCGATGAACCCGTAGTGCTGCTGCCAACGCCGCGCATCGGCTGAGAGCGAGCAGTCGAAGGCCTCGGCGATCGCCTCGACGCTGCGGTGCTCGTCCCAGACCTTGCGGACGAGCCAGGGTGGGAGCAAGAGGGCGCCGCCAAAGACGTTGGCTTCCCACTCGATCGCGGGCTCGCCGGGGTCGGCCTTCCAGCCGGCCCAGCTCCGCGGAGTCTCTCCCCGCATGTCGGTGACGGCATCGACGGGGTCCACCACGGCCTCGCGGCAGTGGACCTGGTCGGGGCCGCGGTGCAGGACCCAGTGGCCGAGCTCATGGGCGATCGCGCAGCGGCGGCGGCGGGGCCAGCGGCTGGCCTCGGTCGCGTCGACCCAGATCTCGGCCTGCTCGGGAATCAGGGCGCCGGAGATCAGCTGACCGTCGGCGAGGCCGTGGTCGGGGAGCTCGCCGGCGATGTCGACGACCTCGCGGATCAGCAGGCCGAAGTGATCCTCGGCGATCGACTCGATCGGCACGGGGAGGGTGCTGCCGTCCCAGACGGACTCGTCGACCTCAGAGAGGACGAGAGCGGCCTCGTTGAGCAGGTAATCGGAGCTTCGCGCGCATGGGGGGGTTCCGTAGCCATTGATTGTGGCTCAGCGGCTAACTACCCATCGCCGAGTGCGAGCCGCGTGTGAGGATAAGTACAACCCCCTATCACCTGCGTACAAGACCAGCCTGAAAGGAAGAACAGCAATGAGGGAGCAACGAGTAACCATGAGGCGCCGTTACGGAGCCCCGATCGCGGTACTGCTGGCCTTGGCGCTTGGCTTGGTAGCCGTCGGTTGTGGCGATGACGACAGTAGTGGCGGGTCGACGACCGCGGCGACCTCGACCACGGAGGACACCGGCTCATCCGGCGGCACCGTGGCCGTATCGATGGCCGAGTGGACGATCGAGCCGGACGCAGACACGGCAGCAGCCGGCGAGATCAGCTTCGACGTCACCAACGACGGCTCCGTCGAGCACGAGTTCGTCGTTCTCAAGACCGACATCGCAGGCGCTGACCTACCGCTCAAGGGCGACGAAGTAGACCTCGCGAAGGCCGGCGAAGTCGTCGGCGGCGCGCACGATCCTGACGAGGAAGCCAAGGAGGAGAAGGCGGACCCTGAGCACCAGGAGGAGGAGCACCTCGAACCCGGCGCGAGCGAGAGCTACATGGTCGAGGCGGATCCCGGGAGCTACGTGCTGATCTGCAACATCGGCGGCCACTACAAGGCCGGCCAGTGGGCCGAGTTCACGGTCGAGTAGCCACGAAGCGAGGCTGACACCTCCGAGCCGGCGGCTGGATTCAGCCGCCGGCTCTAGCTTCGCATCCCCTTGCGGGCATTTGGAAACGGCCCGACGGCCGGGCGGCGCAGCGACTCCATAGGCTGAGCCGCGATGAACCTCGCCTTCCCGGAGATCGTGCTGACCGTCGGTCTGCTCTTGATCGTCGTCGGCGGGCTCTCGGGCCTCGCCCACGGCACCGTGCTCTCGGTCTCGGTCCTCGCGGTCGCGGCCGGGATGGCGCTGAACCTGCTCGGGGTCGTCGAGTTCGGCGCCTCCGACTCGACGATCGTCGCGGTGATCGAGCTGGCGCTGGTCTTCACGCTGTTCGGCGACGGCCTCGTCGTCGAGCGGGAGCTGCTCGTCGGCCACATCGGCCCGACAGCGCGAGCCCTGGTCTTCGCGATGCCGGCGACGATGGTGCTGATCGCCGTCGCCGCAAAGCTGCTCTTCGACGAGCTCGCCTGGGCGGAGGCCCTCCTGCTCGGCGCTGTGCTCGCCCCGACCGACCCGGTGATCACCTCGGCGGTGGTCGCCGCCAAGGCGTTACCGGCGAAGCTGCGGCACGTGCTCAACCTCGAGTCGGGGCTCAACGACGGCCTGGCGCTGCCATTCGTTCTCTTCTTCATCGCGATCGCCGCGCACGAGAGCGGCGCCGGCGGCGAGGCCGCGACGCTGTTTGGCGAGGCGCTGATCGGGGCCCTGATCGGGCTCGCGCTGGCGACGATCGCCGGGCGTGCGATCGACGACATGCCGGGGATCGGCCTGACGCCGAAGTACGAGGGCGTCTACGCGCTGGGGATCGGGCTGGCCGCGTTCGGGCTGGCTGAGGCGACGATCGGCAACGGCCTGATCGCCGCCTTCGTTGCCGGCATCGCGCTCGGGGTCGCCGACCGCGACACGCCGGCCGCCTTCCACCACTTCAACGAGAGCGTCGGCGCGGTGCTGCAGACGATCACCTTCTTCCTATTCGGCTCGCTGGTCGTCGATGCGGGTGTCCCGACACCGGCGATCGCGGTCGCGGTGCTGGTCGGCTTCACCCTGTTCCTCGCCCGGCCGCTGGCGATCATGGCCTCGCTCGTCGGCTCCGACATGCCGCCACTTCAGCGCCGCTTCCTGGCCTGGTTCGGGCCGAAGGGAGTGGCCTCGATGCTGTTCGCGCTGTTCGTGTTGAAGTCGGACGTGCCCGGGGCGGATCTGATCTTCCAGCTTTCCGCACTCGTGATCCTCGCCTCGATCGTCGCCCATGGGCTCACGGATACGGTCGGGGCTCACTGGATGGAGCGGCAGTTGAAGGACGACGCTGAGGAGGGAGAGGAGACTTAGGGCTCCCCCGGTAGTTTGCCCGCTGGGGAGATGCCGGGCAATCGTCACGGCGTCGGCACACCGCGCCTCCCATAGGCGGCGTGTCTGCTGTCAGATTGAGCGCGTGGAGCCCGGCGGTGCTGAGCATTCTCGAGATAGTGCTACGCTGTGCCACGGCATGGATGTCTCGGTTCGAGAGCTCCGGAACCACACCGCGAGAGTGATCGCGGCAGTGGAGAGCGGCCAGGCCGTGGTGCTGACGGTCCACGGTCGCCCGGTCGCCGACATCGTGCCCCGGCGGCAGCGCAGCGAGCGCCGGCCGAGCGAGCTACTGCTGGCCGACCTTGAGGCGATCAGCTCCCTGGCCGCGCAGCTCGGCGTCGAATCGGACGCCGCTGACTTCGAGGTCGGGGCCAGTACCGATGACCTCCTCCCATGAGCGGCTATCTCGCCGACACGAGCATCTTCATCGCGGCTGAGCAGGGCCGACCGCTGGGAAACCCGCCAACAGGGGAGGCGCGGATCTCGGTCGTGACGGTCTCGGAGTTGCTGCTCGGCGTTCACCGCGCGCACGGCACGCAGCTTCGCCAGGTGCGTGAGGAGACGCTCGCGAGGGCCCGCGCATTCGTCGCTCTGGCATACGACGAGCCGAGCGCTGAGTACTTCGCCGGCCTCGTGGCCGGCCTCCGTCAGGGCAAGCGGCGCGCCCTGGTGATGGACGCGATCATCGCCGCCACGGCCCTCGCGCACGATCTGGCTATCTGGAGCGCTGACGATGACTTCCGGGCGCTCGCGGAGATCGAGCCTCGCCTGAGAATCGCCCCGGCCTGAACCAGCCGGCTCGAGCCAGTCGGCGAGTCGGCGCAGATTCGTTTCAGCGTCTTGATCCTGCGTCTCCCACCGGTGAGCCTGCGCCGGGCAGGCTCGGGGCATGGAGATCGAGTTCGACCCGACGCCCAGCCTCGAGCAGATCGAGGCCCGGGTGCGCGACCTCTGCCGCTCCGCCGAGCTGCGCGAACCCGACCGCGTCGTCGAGTTCGTCGATGGTGACTGCGTGGCGCTCTGGGAGGAGGAGATGGTGGCCCTGATCGTCGAGGTCGAGCGGGAGGAGCTGTGAGCAAGGTGTATGCTCTACACATCGGACGCACCAACGTGGAGATCGACGAGGACCTGGCCCAGCGGGTGATGGAGCGCTACGGAATCAAGACCAAGCGCGCCGTGATCGACTTCGCCCTGCGCCGCCTCGATGTGGTGCCGATGACCCGCGAGGAGGCGTTGGCGATGCAGGGAAGGGGCTGGGAGGGAGACCTGGACGAGATCCGAACCCTGCCCAAGCACCTCCGTGATCCTTCCTGACAGCTCAGCCTGGATCGAGTACCTGCGGGGCACGGGCAGCCCGGCACACCGCCGGCTGGCCACGGCGGTTCGCGCGCCCGAGGATCTAGCCGTTACGGGCCCCGTGCGCCTGGAGGTGCTGGCCGGCGCCCGTGACGAGGGGGAGGCGGAGGAACTGGCCCGGTTGCTGGGAAGCGCGCGCCCACTACAGGTCGAGGATCCGTCCGACTACGAGGCGGCTGCGGCGATCTACCGCAGCTGCCGCCGGGCCGGGCAGACGATCGGGAGCATCTCCGACTGCCTGATCGCCGCTGTCGCCGTTCGCACGGGCGCCGAGCTGCTGCACTGCGACTCCGACTTCGAGCTGATCGCTGAGCGCGTGCCACTGAGGCTGGTGGCACTCGGCTAGACGGAGGGCGTCGGGGAGAGCGCTTCCGCCCGGGCGCTCAGTACGTCGAGTCGCACGTGCGAGAAGAGCCCGTAACCGGGCGGTGGGTCCTCCTGGTCGATGAAGTCGCGGACCCAGAAGGCTCGGGTGCCGTGCAGGAGGTGGGCGCAGCGCTCGGCGTCGAGCGGGGCGAAGGTGCAACCGGCGAGCTCGGCGATCGCCGTATCGACGTGGGAGAGCTCGGGCTCGAGGCGGTCGGCGTCCCATTCGGACCAGTCGCCGCCGAGGGTGTCCTTGCCGTAGCTGGTGCCGTCGCAGTGGGCGATGAAACCGGCGCCGGCGAGCTCGCGGGCGCGGGCCTGTTCGGCCTCGACGACGGCGCGCTTGCCGCGGATCGGTTCGAGGTCCTCGTAGAGGTCGGGGCGCAGGCGCAGCCAGTGGCGCTTGACCAACCGGGCGGACTTGTAGCCGCGCTTGTGCTGCTCGAAGCGGTCCTCCGGGCGGCGGGCGCTGGAGCCGACATATACCCAGGGGATCCGCGGGTCGCGGCGGGCTCCCGCGGCGGGCTTGAGTTCGATCACGTAGACGCGGTTGGCCACCTTGTGAGGTTCGCGCCCCCCGGCCGGCACCCTGCCGCTGGGACTTTGGCTGCTCGGGTGCCGCTCGGCCGCCGCTCGTTTGTTGCCGAGTTTGCGGGTGGCGCTGCGGTGGCCTGCGAGGGTCCGCCTGACCGGGCCTTACCTTGACGCGATGCAGGTAGTCGGATCGGAGGACCCTGGGCAGGCGGATGGCGCGCGGCCGGTTGGGCTCGACCTGCCGGGTCCCGCGCGGCGGATTCGGATCGAGCCGGTGAAGCTGCCCGATACAACGCCTCTGCCGGAGCGCGAGCCGGCCCCGGAGCCTGCGGCGCCGGCTGAGCCCCGAGAGCCCGAGCCGCCTAAAGCGCCCGAGCACGAGCCCGCGCCCGAGCGTGAGCGGGACCCGGCGCCCGCGCCCGAGCCGACCCCGGCCTAGTCGGTGTTCGGAGGGAATGCGTCCGGCCGGGGCGTTAGATCAGGGCGGTGAGCGCACGTCGTGATCAGGGTGCCCCGGACTCCGTCGAGCCGATTCTCGGCTGGCGGGTCTGGCACCTGAATCGGGACGGATTGCTGCGGGCGATCGCGGTGACCGGCCAGGCCTGGTCGCCGGGGACGAACGAGGCGCGCTGCCACATGCACTCGACCCGCCACCGGGCGCCGGCAAAGAACTGCGTCTGCGGCTTCAACGCCCTGCACTCGCTGCCGGAGGAGTTTCGCGGCGACGCCGGCCACGCGATCGGCGCGATCGCCGCCTGGGGAGAGGTCGACGTCTACCGGACCGGCTTCAGATCGCAGTTCGCCTGCGTGCTCGGCCTGCTGGCCGACGCACCCGAGGGCAGCTTCCACAACGAGAAGCTGCGCCTCGCGGCCGGCCACTACGGGGTACCGCTGCTGTCGCTTCCCGAGCTGGATCACCACGCACGCCGGCACGCTAAGCCGGCGGGCCAGCTGCTGCAGCCGGGTATCAATCGGCGTCCAGGCCACGTCGACCGGCCGACCCAGCCGCTGCCGATTCCAGCTCTGCCGACCAGCTTCGAGGGCCGCGGCGTGCAGGTCAACGCCCACATCGCCGTCGATCACCGACGCCGCTTCATGCGCCTCGGGCCGACGCCGTCGCTGGCCTCGCTCGCCTCCGAACGCGTCGAGCCGGCGGTCGCGGCCGGCGATATCGTCGCCGACGGCGATCCCCTGTTCGTCTCCAGCGTCGGGCCGAGCATCGCGATCGCGCCGGCACCCGCCCCGGGCACCGTCATCGCGGTCAACGATGCCGTGCGGATCTTCGAGGAGGGGCCGGCCGGAGCGGGGTGGCTGGTCGAGCTCCGTCTCGAGGCCGAGAGCCTCGACGGCAGCTCGATCGCCTGGGGCCGGCGCGGGGCCGAGACCTACCGCGAGTACGTGCTCGCGGCCGGCTCGGACGCCGACCTGCTGCTGACCTGCGCGGAGAACCCGGGCCCGGCTGACTCGCTGCTCGATCCCGATGAGGGCCGCGCCTGGCTCCGTGCTTTCGCTCAGCGGCTCGACACGGCGATCCGCGGCGACGAGGCGCTGGCCGCGGCGCTGCGCTCGGTCGGCAGCTCTGTCGGCTTCGAGGTCGATCGGGTGGAGGTGCTTCGGATCGCGCCGCCGCCGCTCGGCTCGGGTCGCTGGGCCAGCACGACTGCAGACCCCGGCGAGGACGCGCTACGGATCGAGCTCCGGCCTGACTCCCTGCGCCGCTACTGGCGCGGCGAACTCGGGCTGGCGCCCGATGACGTCAGCGTCGCCGGCGCCGGGGCCAAGCGTCAGCGCAACCCCCTGCACCTGCTGAGCGGCGACCGCGGTGGACTGCTGCTCGCCAACTCGCTGCACAAGCGGCTCTTCCCGGCCGCGCGGGAGATTCTCGACGGCCTCGGCAACCCCTGGTTCAAGGCCGGTGATGCGATCAGCGATCCGGTCCGCAGCCTCGAGGTGCTGGCCGACTTCAAGCGGCCCGACACCAGCGCCGCCGGCGCGGCCTGAGCCATTGGTATCCCGGCTGAGCCCCTTTCTGTCCAATCCGACCCCCATCCTTGTGCCGTCCTGAGGCAACCTGGGAGGGCCCTGCGCTCCAGCTGGACAAAACAGACTAAGTTAGCTAAGTTAGAGGGGATGAAACCGGTGTCCATTCATGAGGCGAAGACGCATCTTTCGCGTCTGATCGCGCGGGCCGAGGCCGGGGAGGAAGTGATCATTCGGCGCCATCAGACCCCCGTCGCGCGGCTTGTTGCTTACGAGGCCGCCGTTACCGCCCGGAGCCCCGGGTCACTGCGTGGGGAGATCGAGCTCGCGGCCGACTTCGACTCGCCCCTGGAGGATTTCGAGCCCTACACGGCGAGATGACCCCAAGTGGGCCCGGTTCTGGTTGACACGCACGCTGTCCTCTGGTGGCTCGCCGATGCTCCCGATCTGTCGGAGCCCGCACGAGCGTTGATCGCTGACCCCGAGTCGATCCCGCTCGTCAGTGCCGCGAGCGTCTGGGAAATCGCGATCAAGCGCGCCCTTGGCAAATTGCGGGCACCCGAGGACCTCACTGAGGCGATCGAGGCTGCGGGGTTTCGTTGGCTGGCGATTGAGCCCAGCCATGCCTGGGCGGTCGGCTCGCTTGCCGAGCATCATCGCGACCCCTTCGACCGCCTCCTGATTGCTCAGGCGGCAGTTGAGGAGCTGCCGATTCTGACCGCCGACCCCGCGTTTAGCGACTACCCGGTCGAGGTCCGCTGGTAGCCCGGCCCGGGCTTCCGGGGCATTTGCGATCCTCCGGGCATGGAGCAATCGGAGCAGCTCGGTATCCAGGCGGAGGAGTCGGTCGAGCCGCCGCCCCTGGCGCCGGGCGAGCCCGACCTGCCGGGGCCCTTCGCGGTGGGACGCTGGGCGGCCGGCTTCCGGGACTTCCTCCGCCAGCGACCGCGGGTGCGATTGATCGGCGAGGTCGTCAACTACTCGGCCTCGGCGAAGGCGATCTACTTCGACCTGCGCGACGGCGACGGCGCCGTGCCCTGCTCGATCTGGCTCTCGGACCTGAAGAAGCTCGACCTGCCCGAGGGGGCGCTCAAGGACGGGGTGGAGATCGTCGCCGCGGGCGGGCCTGACTACTTCCCGGGCTCGGAGCGCTCCTCACCGTCGTTCAGCTTCCGGGTCAGCTACCTGCGGCCCGCCGGGGAGGGGGACCTGCTCGCCCAGCTCGAGCGCCTGCGCCGCCAGCTCGCCTCGGAGGGATTGTTCGAGCCGCAGAAGCTGCTGCCCCGGCCGCTGCTGCCGCGGACGATCGGGGTCGTGGTCGGCTCCAACTCCGCCGCCTATGCCGACATCCTCGCCGGGCTCGAGCGCCGCTCCTGGCGCGGTCGCCTGGTGCTCGCCCACCCGCCGGTGCAGGGCCGCGCCGCCGCGCCGCGGATTGCCGCGGCAATTCGCGAGCTGGCCGCGGTGCCCGAGGTCGAGACGATCATCGTCTCGCGGGGCGGCGGCAGCCTCACCGATCTCTGGTGCTTTTGCGATGAGGCGCTCTGCCGGACGGTTGCGCTGCTTGGTGTGCCGGTGATCAGCGCCGTCGGCCATGAGGTCGATCGGACGCTGATCGACGACGTCGCCGCGGTTGCCTGCTCGACGCCGACGCACGCCGCCGAGGCCGCCGTCGGGATCGACGTCGCCGCGGCGCGCGCCTCCCTGGTTGCCAGCGCGAGCCGCTTCCGACGGCTCGGCCGTCGCTCGGTCGGCGAGCGGGCGCGGGGGCTCGGCGCGATCGCCCGCGGCCTCGCCGGCCACATGCGCTCCGAGCGCGCCGACCTGCATCAGCGGATCCGCGAGATCAGGGCCGCCTCGCGCCGCACCCTGGTCGGTCGCGACGAGACCCTGGCTCGCTACGCGCTGGTCCTGCGCCGCCGGCGCGAGGCCGAGATCCACGACGCGCGAAGCGGCGATCTGCGCAAGCGCCTCGCCTCGCTCGAGGCGACGATCGCCGCCCACGACCCCGAGCAGGTGCTGGAGCGGGGCTACGCGCTCGTCTCGGGCCCCGGCGGTGAGGTCGTCTCGAGCGCCGCTGCCGCCCGCGCAGCGCGGCGGATCGGCGTCCGCTTCGCCGACGATGATGTCGAGGCAGAGGTGATCGACGATGACTGACACAGCCGAGACCCCGGACGGTCCGGAGCCCGAGGGCGCGGCCGCCGGCGAGCCCGCGGCGAAGAGCTATGAGGCGGCCGTCGCCCGGCTCGAGGAGATCATCGCCCGGCTCGACTCCGGCAAGGCGGAGCTGCGCGAGACGCTCGGCCTCGTCGGCGAGGGCAAGGGCCTGGTCGAGTACTGCAAGGCTGAGCTCGACGCCGTCTCCGGCGAGCTCGAGAAGCTCGACCTCGACAAGCTGGTCGAGCAGCTCGAGGCCGCGGGCGGCGAGTAGCCGCCCCCATCCGTCAGAGGCGGCCGCGAGTGTCTGCTCACCGATCCGGGTAGCGTGCGAGCGGTGAGCGCTGACTCCTCCGCCCACCCGCTCGGCCCGCACTTCGAGCAGGCGCTCGCCTACGCGATCGAGCATCACCGCGGCGACCGCCGCAAGGGCACCCAGATCCCCTACGCCGCGCACCTGCTCGCGGTGGCCTCCCTGGTGCTCGAGATGGAGAGCTCCGAGGATGAGGCGATCGCGGCCCTGCTCCACGACGTGATCGAGGACGGCGGAGGCCCCGAGGCCGAGGTCGAGATCAGGGAGCAGTTCGGTGCCGATGTCGCTCGGATCGTTCGCGCCAACAGCGATTCGGTCAGCCCGCCGAAGCCGCCCTGGCGGCAGCGCAAGGAGGAATACATCGCCCAGATCGCGACCAAGGCCCCGGATGAGCTGCGGGTCTCGATCGCCGACAAGCTCCACAACGCCCGCTCGATCCTCTCCGACTACCGCCGCCATGGGGAAGAGCTCTGGTTCCGGTTCGCCGGTCGCCGCGAGGGCACCCTCTGGTACTACCGGACGCTGCTCGGCGCTTTCGAGGCGCGGCGGGCGGAGATCGGCACCGGCGGCGGCGACGCGCTCGACGAGTTGCGTGAGGTGGTCGCCGAGCTCGATCGCCGGGTCGGCGCCGACCTGCCCTCCTAGCCGTCCGGTATGTGTCAGGGTTGACCGCGTGGTTATTCGGGACGACGGCGACGGTCAGGGGGTGCTCTGCATCCCCCAATCTCAACACGCGGCGATCAGCGGCCAGATGGCCCGCGCCTGGGTCGACGAGGCGTTTGCAAAGCCGCTGCCACAAGAGGAGGTTTGCCTCGCCGCCGAGCGCCATGACAACGGCATGGATCGCTTCGACGCCGATCCCAAGCTCGATTCCGAGACGGGCCTGCCGCTGTCGTTCATGCGGATGCCGCTCGATCTCTGGCTTGACAGCTGGACCCGCGGGCCTGAAACCGTCGGCAACCGCAGCCCATACGCGGGGCTGCTGGTCTCCCTCCACGGTGAGTATCTGCTCGACTTCCGCCGGCTCGAGGACGAGGACGACGAGGGCCGCGCCGCGGCCGAGGCCTGGCGGGACGGGCAGTCGAGACTGCGCGAGCACCTGACCGAGCGGGCCGGCTACGAGCGTCGGCTGGTCAAATCCCTCGAGCCGGCGACGATCGAGCGCGGACGTAAGCTGATCGAGATCTGGGACGCGATGTCGCTGGCGGTCTGCATGCCGCGGCTGCCGCTGCGCCTCGAAGATGTGCCTGGAGCGGGGGAGAGCGGCGAGCTCGAGATGCGGCAGGCCCCAGGGGAGGCGGGCCCAACGCGGGTCGAGGTCGAGCCCTGGCCCTTTGAGCCTTCGAAGGTGCCCCTGGCTGCCGAGGGGCGTCGGCTGACCGGCACCTACGCCGATGACCGCGAGCGGAAGGCGGCGCTGGCGGCAGCGCCGAGGGAGACACTCTCGGTGACGCTCATATCGGCGCCGTAGGGTCGCCGCCGACCGCCGGGATCGGCGACTGTCAAGAAGTCCCTGACTATCAGGGTTTTCTTGACGCTCGCGCCGTCGGGTGGCCGCCGACGTCCGCGCCGCTCTGAGCCTGGCTCAGCCGACGATGCCGTCGGGGCCGAACTCCGGCAGGACGCAGTCGGGAACCCGGAGCGCGTCGACGAGATCGCCGGCCTTTGGGCGCAGCTCCTCACAGAGACGGTTGACGTTGCGGATCACGGCCTTGGAGCGGGTCGACGAGATCCGGCCGTGCTCCTGGTACCAGCCGCGGTGCTCCTCGATCACGCTCAGCGCGTAGAGGTCGCAGACGCGGTCCAGCAGCGCCCGGTTTCCCTCCTGCTCGCAGGCCTCGACGCCGCGGTTGAAGGCCTCGAGGATCTTGCGCTCGATGTGGGCGCGGGCGGCGACCAGGACGTGATCCTGGCAGGCGTTGAAGACCTCGAAGGGGTCGTAGCCCTCGTCGATGCCGCCCTTCAGCCGCCGCGCCGCGCTGGAGAGCACGTGATCCTCACGCCAGGCGAACAGCGCCAGCTGGTACTCGCGCTTGTTGAGGTCGCCGTCCTCCTCGGAGCTCGGCGTGATGTCGTCCCAGATTCGGCCCCAGAGCTCGCGGGCTGCGGAGCGTTCGACGAAACGCCCGATCACCTGGGAGGCGACGAAGCCGGCGATCCCGAGCGGGTCGAGGTCTCCGAACTCCTCCCGGTATCCGGTCAGCAGGCTCTTGGCGACGAGTTGCAGGAGGACGGTGTTGTCGCCCTCGAAGGTGGCAAAGATCTCGGCGTCGGCCTTGCGGGCGGCGAAGCCGGAGGAGGTCAGGTAGCCGAGTCCGCCGCAGGCCTCCCGCGAGGTCTGCAGCGACTCGATCGCGTGCCAGGTCGCGTAGGCCTTGACCCCTGCCGCGTTGGTCTCGAGCTCACGGCGGGCCTGCTCCTCGCTCTCCTCACCGCTGAAGACCGCATCGAGCTCGCTGACCAGCTCGGCCTGGATGAAGTGCAGTGCATAGGTGCGGGCGAGCAGCGGCAGCAGCCGGCGCTGATGGGCCCGGTAGTCGAGCAGCAACACCTCCCGGCCGCCGTCGGGCGGACCGAACTGACGGCGACCGTTGCCATGACGGACGGCGGTCGTCAGCGCCGCCTTGCTGACCGAGACGCCGGCGCCGGCGACCGAGACCCGGCCTTGGACGAGGGTGCCGACCATCGTGAAGAAGCGCGCCGTCGGGTTCTCGATCGGAGAGGTATAGCGGCCCCGCTCGGTGACCGACGCGTAGCGGTCGAGCAGGTTCTCGCGCGGGATGCGGACGCCGTCGAAGTAGATGCGGCCGTTGTCGACGCCGTTGAGCCCGAGCTTGTGGCCGCAATCCTCGATCCTCACCCCGTCGAGGGGCTTGCCCCTGGGGCTCCGGATCGGGACGACGAAGGCGTGGACCCCGTGGTTGTGGCCGCCGATGATCAGCTGGGCGAAGACGGCGGCGGCGCGGCCGTGGGCGGCGGCGTTGCCAATCCAGTCCTTGCGATCGGCCGCGGTGGGGGTGTCGATCACGAACTCGCCGGCCTCGGCGTCGTAGGTCGCCGTCGTGCCGACCGACTGCACATCGGAGCCGTGGCCCGATTCGCTCATCGCGAAGCAGCCGGGCAGCTTCATCGAGGCGATGTCGGCCAGATAGGCCTCGTGATGACGCTTGGTGCCGAGATGGAGGATCGCGCCGCCGAAGAGCCCGAGCTGGACGCCCGTCTTGACCAGCAGGGAGAGGTCCCCGAAAGCGAGCGTCTCGAAGGATGCGACGGAGGCGCCGATCTCACCGCCGCCGCCGTATTCGGTCGGCAGTCCGAGCGTCGTCCGGCCCTCGGAGGCCAGCTGCACTGCCCACTCGAGGACCTTCTCGCGGTAATCCTTGCTGCTGATTTGGGGCTCGACCGCTGCGAACTCGGGCCGGGCCAGCAGCTCGCGCACGCCCTGGCGGACCTCGGCGTAGGGGCCGTCCAGATAGTCGCCGAGCGCGGCCGCATCGAGCGCGGCGGGAGCTTCAGTGGTCGGGGGAGCGTCAGCCATCCGGTCGCGACTGATGATACGCAGGCGAGCAGAGCAATCGGCCCGCTTCCCCTCGCGCGAAGCCGTCCGCCGAGGTAATAACCTCTGCTCCCAATACGAGGTTTAGTAGGAAAACCGGTGCGCTTGAGCATCGCTCTCCAAACGGCCGAAACACGACTCGCCATTGGAGGAATCTCATGGCAACCGGAACCGTCAAGTGGTTCAACGAGGACAAGGGCTACGGCTTCATCGAGGTCGATGAGGGCGGCGAGAAGGACGCGTTCGTCCATGTCTCAGCGATAGCGCCGGGAGCGCGGATCGCGGAGGGCGACCGCGTTACCTTCGACGTCGAGGACAGCCCCAAGGGCATCCAGGCAGCGAACGTCAGCCCGGGTGGCTGAACCACTGAGCGCTTCTCAGCGTTGATCAGGCCGGGTGCGCGCGAGCGGCCCGGCCTTTTTGGTGCCTCGGGGTAGGCAGGGCGGCAGCTTTCGGCCGCAAAATGCGTGAATCCGGTGCGCAGGGTCCGCCGCGATCATCTATCGTCGCAGACGCGGTACGAGCGAGAGAGGAAGTCCACGGAAGCTAAGTGGATGGAGACTCTCAAAGCGGTCCGGAAAGCTTAAAATCATGCGAAGGCTACGCGTGAGGCAGGCAAGAAGGTCCGTCTCGTACCCACTTCTTTTCGGAGCCCCCGCCCAGCGGGGGCTTCGTCGTTAAGCGGAGCCCTCAGGCAGGGAGCCCTCGGGCGGCGTCTGCCCCGCCGCCGCGGTGGTTGCGTCCGGGTGGCGCCGTACCTTCGGGCCTGCGGCAACAGCTGCCGCCGATTGGGCCCGGCCCCTGCCGCCGTCCTGATTGAGCGACCGGGCGCACCCCCGGGAGCAGGTGTCGGTGGACCCCCGGATCATCTCCCCCGACTAGCCCGCCTGCCTCCCCCAACGCAACCTTCCGGCTCGCTCGGTTCTAGGGTGGTGTGGCGATGATCGAGATCAAGCTCGGATACCTGCTCGTGCACCTGCGCTCGGGGCCGCGCGGCCAGCAGGCGATCGATGAGGTGCACGCGGCGGAGTCGGCCGGCTACGACTCGGTCTGGGTGAACGAGTCCTACGGCTCCGATGCGGTCTCGATGCTCGGCTGGCTGACGCCACAGACCTCGGAGATCGGGCTTGGCGCGGCGATCATGCCGGCACCGGCGCGACCCCCGACCGCGGCGGCGATGGCCGGCGCGACGTTGGATGCGCTCTCGGGCGGCCGCTTCATCTTCGGCTTCGGCCCGACCGGGCCGCAGGTCTCGGAGGGCTGGTACGGGGTGCCCTACCGAAAGCCGTGGGGAAGGGTGCGCGAGTACGTCGAGGTCGTCCGCGAGGTGCTGCGCCGCGAGGGGCCGCTGAACCACTCGGGGCCGAACTACACGTTGCCGCTCGCCGCCGGGGGCTCGGGCGCGAGCGGCCAGGGCAAGGCGCTGAAGCTCAACTTCCACCCGGTCCGCAACGAGATCCCGGTCTTCCTCGGTGCGATCGGCAGGAAGTCGGTCGAGCTCTGTGCTGAGATCGCCGACGGCTGGATCCCGGCCTATCTCGATCCGGCGAGCTGGGAGTCGATCTGGGGGGAGCACCTGCAGGCGGGCTTTGCGAGGTCGGGCCGCGGCCCCGGCGACCTCGAAGTCTCGCCAACCGTCCAGGTTGCGATCGGCGGCGATCTGGAGACAGCCCGAACCGGCGCCCGGATGCGGATGACCCTCTATCTCGGCGGCATGGGCTCCAAGCGGTTCAACTTCTACGGCGAGCTCGCCCGGCGGATGGGCTTCGGCGAGGTCGCCGACAGGGTCCAGGAGTTGTTCCTCGAGGGGCGCAAGGAGGAGGCCTTCAACGCCGTCCCCGACGAGCTCCTGGACCGGGTCTGCCTGCTCGGCGATGAGGATCAGGTGGGGGAGGGGCTCGCCCGCTACGCCGCGGCCGGCGTCGATCGCTTGATCGCGATCCCCGTGCACGCCGACCCGGCCGAGCGGCTGGGAACGATCGAGCGACTGGCGGCGCTGCGTGGCTGACTCCAGGGCATCCGCTCGGAAGACAGTGGTGGCGCTCGCCCTGGCGACCGCGGCCCTGAGCCTGATGGGGGCGGGTCTCCCACCGACACCGGCTGAAGCGAAGCTGAGCTTCCGCAAGAGCAGATCGGCCGAGCTCGCCCCGAAGACGGACGGCTCGACCCGCGCGAAGTGCTCGAGTGGGGCCAGTCGGCATCTCGTCTCGGGCGGGTTCGCCTCCGACAGTCCAGTCCAGGGCGAGGCCACCAGCACGATCGCCGCCTTCGCCTCTGAGCCGGCCGGTAAGCGTGCCTGGTCGCTGCGGGCCGGCAACTTCCTCGGCGCGCCCGAGACCGTGACGGCATCGGTGCTCTGCTCGAAGCAGAACCCCGAGGTGCGGGTGCGCAGCAAGCGCGCCGCGGTCGGCGCGGGAGCCGAATCAAAGCTGACCGTCAAGTGCGGCAAGCGTGAGGAGGCGATCGCCGGCGGGTTCAGCGCCCCGGGATCGAAGCAGGATGGAGGGCCGGAGGTGATCGCGGTCGAGTCGCGTCGCAAGGGCAAACGCAAGTGGCGGGTGATCGCCTACAACAACTCTGCGGACGTCGACGGCAAGCTCAAGGCCTACGCGCGCTGCGCCGCCCGCCGCCCGCATCTGCGGACCGTCAAGATCGAAGGCGTCGCCGTCGATCAGGCGCCGGTCGAGCTGCGACCGCGCTGCGAGAAGGGCGAGGAGCTCTGGAGCGGTGGCTTCATCGCCGGCTTCGAGAGCCTCGAGCCTTTCGCGGCGATCATCGCCGATCGCTCCTACGCGGACGGCCGCGAATGGGTCAGCCGCTTCGTCGGCTACCAGGCGGGCGGGCCGGTCAAGGCGTTCGCCTACTGCCGCCCGAAGTCTTGAGCGCGCAGGGCAAAGTCTTTGGGCGGCGTGGGCCTAGCTCTCGGCGTCGCCGGCGACGACGTTGATCCGCCACTCGCCCGGGACGCCCTTCAGGGCGTGCGGGCCGATGTCGCGGAACTCGAGGCCGGAGCCGACCACGAGGTCGGCGACGGTGCCGGTCGTCGCCACCTGATCGGGCTCCGCCAGGCCCTCGACGCGGGAGGCGATGTGGACGGCGAGGCCGCCGATGTCGTCGGCGATCAGCTCGCACTCGCCGGTGTGCAAGCCGGCCCTGGTCCGCACGCCGAGCGAGCTGCCGACATCGCGGATCGCGAGCGCCGCCCGCACCCCGCGGGCCGGGCCGTCGAAGGTCGCCAAGAGGCCGTCTCCGGTCGTCTTCACCAGGCGCCCGTCGTGGCGGTCGAGCTCACGCCGGGTGAGCCGGTTGAATTGCTCGAGCAGCGACCGCCAGCGGCGGTCACCGAGCTCCGCCGCGGTCGCGGTCGAGTCGACCAGGTCCGTGAACAGCACGGTCGCCAGCGCCCGCTCGGGCTCGGCCGCCGCCGGCCGGCCGGTGAGGAACTCCTCGACCTCGTTGAGCAGCGCGTCCTGATCGGCGGCGCAGAAGAGGTGATCCTCGCCGGGCAGCTCGACCAGCCGTGCCCCCGGGATCCCGTCGGCGAGCGCCTTCGAGAGCGCCGGCGGGGTGATCTGGTCGTCGGCGCGGTAGAGGATCAGGCTCGGGACGCTCACAGAGTCGAGCAGGCCCCGCACGTCGAGCCGCTCGTACATCTCGCCGAGCGTCTCGATTACGCCCGGGCTCGCCCCCGAGCGCATCATCCGGCCCCACCATTCCCGCAGCTCGGGATCGCCGGCCATGCTCGGCGCAAAGAGGCCGAGCGAGGCCGGACTTCCCCAGCTCGCGCTGAAGGCCGACCAGTTCTCACGCAACACGTCGAGCGGGATGCCCTCCGGATAGCCCTCGGTCTGTGTCAGCCGGGCGTAGGTGCCGTAGAGGGCCATCGAGCTGACCCGGTCGGGGCGGGTTGCGGCGAGCATCACCGAGGCCGGCCCGCCCTCGGAGACGCCGAGCAGCGCCGCCCGCTCGGAGCCGGCGGCGTCGAGGACGGCGACCGCATCGCCGGCGACGTTCTCGATCGTGTAGGCGCCGGCGTCGCGGTCGGAGAGACCCATGCCCCGCTTGTCGAAGACGATCACGCGCGCGAACGAAGCGAGCCGGTCGAAGAAGCGTCGCGCCGCGGGCAGCTCGAAGACCAGCTCCAGGTGGCTGACGAAGCCGGTGATGAACAGCAGCTCGATCGGGCCCTCGCCGCCGACCCGGTAGGCGATCGAGGCGTCGCCGTTGCGTGCGTAGCGAATGTGTCCCCAATCGACCAGGGAGCGAGCGTACCGCCCGCCACATCGCTGTGCGCCAGGGAGCCGCGGTCGTGATCTTGCTTGACTTTTCGGGAGATAGTTCGCTAAGCTAATCATTAGCCTGACTAAGCATCTACCCCGAGGGACACGTGCCAATGACGCAAACGACACCGATCAGCGAGAGCGAGATCACCGATCTGGCCGTGCGCCTGCGCTCGGCGATCGCCCGGACCGCCAGGCGCCTGCGCCAGAGCGCCGGCTCGGAGCTGGGGCCGGCTTCGGTTGCGGCGCTCTCGACGATCGACCGCCTCGGGCCGATCACGCCCAGCGAGCTTGCTGGATCGGAAGGGATCCGCCCGCCGACGGTGACGCGGATCATCGCCCGGCTTCAGGAGCACGACCTGATCGAGCGCGCGCCTGACCCCGAGGACGGACGCTGCGCACTGATCAGCTCGACCGCGGAGGGCCGGGCATTGCTGAGCCGCCTGCGCCACCGCAAGGACGCCTATCTGGCTCGCCGCCTGCGCCGGCTCTCCGACCGCGACGTTGCGACGCTGCGCCGGGCGGCATCGATCCTCGAGCAGATGCTCGAGGAGGAGCGCGCTTGAGCGCCGCCGTCAAGCGTTCGTTCGCCTCCCTTCAGATCCACAACTACCGCCTGTACGTGGTCGGTCAGCTGACCTCGCTGGCCGGCAACTGGATGCAGATCGTCGCCGAGCTCTGGCTGATCCTCGAGCTCACCGGGAGCGGCACCGCCGTTGGCATCGCCACCGCCCTGCAGTTCCTCGGCATCCTCCTGTTCGGAGTCTGGGGCGGGTCACTTGCCGACCGCTTCGACAAGCGCCGCCTCCTGATCGTCACGCAGACGGCGATGGCGGCGCCGGCCGTCGCCTTGCTTGCCCTCTCGCTCAGCGGGTCGATCGAGATCGGGCTCGTCTACGGGTTGATCGCCCTCCGCGGGCTCGTCCTGGCGATCGACAACCCCGCCCGGCAGGCGTTCGTTGCCGAGATCGTCGGCCGCCGCCGGATCGTCAACGCGGTCGGCATCAACAGCATCATCGTCCACTCGGCACGGATCGCGGGCCCGGCGCTGGCCGGCGTCCTGATCGCGTTCGGCGGGGTCGCGCTCTGCTTCGCGCTCAACGCCCTCACCTTCGGCGTGATGATCGGCGCCCTGGCACTGATGCGGACCGGTGATCTGCCGGCGCCGGCCGAGCACCGGCCCGCTGAGGCGATCCGCGAGGGACTGCGTTACGTCGCCGCGACCCGCGAGCTGCGACTGCCCTTGATCCTGATGGCGGTGCTCGGGACGTTCGGCTTCAACTTCCCGGTGATCACGCCGCTTCTGGCCCGGTTCAGCTTCGGCGGCGAGGTCTCGGCCTACTCACTGCTGATGGCGGCGACGGCGGTGGGGGCGATCACGGGATCGGTATTCGCCGGCTCGCGCGAGCGGCTCGGCCCCTCGATGGTCGCCGTCGGGGCGGCGGGCTTCGGGGTCGCGGGAACGCTTGCCGCGGCGGCGCCGACGCTGCCGACCGAGATGGTCGCGATGAGCCTGATCGGCGGCACGGGGGTGATCTTCGCGGCCTCGATCAACTCCGGCCTGCAGCTGGCCGCCGCCCCCGAGATGCGGGGCCGGGTGATGGCGCTCTACTCGGTCGTCTTCCTCGGCTCGACGCCGATCGGCGGACCGCTCAGCGGCTGGCTCGGGGAGGCGGTCAGTCCACGGGCCTCGCTGCTGGTGGGCGGTCTCGCCGGGCTCGGGGTCGCCCTGGCCGCCGTCTCGACCCTCGGAGCCCCCGGGACGGGGCGCCTGCGCCTCCGCACCGCCACCGGGTCCGAGTAGTCTTCCGGCATCGTGGGGAGCGGGGAGATGCGGGCACCAAGAGGCGGATCAGGCAGGCTTGCCAGGTCGATGCTGGCCTGCGGCTGCGCCCTGGCTCTGATCGCGGTCGCCGCGCCCTCGACGGCTTCGGCAAACGGCGCGCCGTCCTATCCGGAGGCGGTCGTGCTGGTCTCGGGCTTCAACACGGCGAGCCCGTTCAGCACCCCCGCCCCCGAGTGCGTGGGCAAGCAGGGGGAGGGCTGGGACACGAGCGGCGGCATCCCGCCGGCGTTGCGAGCAGCGGGCATGGACGTCTTCACCGCACCGGTGGCCAACGCCGGCAAGAGCGCGCCGCCGTCGTGCCCGGCCGCTGGTGCCCCGCTGCCGAACCCCAAGACGATGGTTATCAACTCGAACGGTGACATCGACCTCAACGGTGCCGCGCTGGCCAGGTTCCTCGGCTTTCTGGGCGAGAAGTACGGGGTCACCGACGTGCACCTGGTCGGCCACTCCGACGGCGGCCTCTGGATCCGTTCGGCGCTGACCCGGAACGGCGCCTACGCGGGGATCTCGGTCAGCAGCCTGACCACGCTCGGCACGCCGCACACGGGTTCCTTCGTCGCCGATCTGACGGTGGCGCTGAACGGCGGCACCTGCAACTTCAAGAACCCGACCGAGGAGGCGATCTGTGACGCGATGAGCATCGCGATCGGGGTCGTCGTCAACAAGCTCGGGCGATTGGCGACCAAGCAGCTGACGAGCAGCTTCCTGACGACCTGGAACCCGAAGCAGTCGATCGGTAGCTGTCCGGTCAGCGGCATCGCCGGCGACCACGTCGGCTTCAGCCTGCCGCTTGGGTCACTCGACTACTACACCCCCTCAGACGGGCTCGTCGGCGAGGCCAGCGCACTTGCCGAGGCGGCGACCGACCTCGGCGGCCACCCGATCCCCGCTCCGGGGATTCCCGACTTCCGCGAGGCGGGCGTCTACGACGTCGTCCACGGGACCGCGGTCAAGTTCCTTGGCAAGCAGAACCTGCTCAACACCCAGGCGATCAGCGACAAGGTGGTCGAGACGATTCTTCCCGGCGGCGCCGACTGCAACGTGGCGTCGGCGCCGGCCCGCGAGGCCGAGGCTGCCGCCACCGAGGTGACCCGCCTGCGCGTGCCCCTCTACCGGCTGATCGCCGCCGACCGCCACGGCCGGCTGGCAGCTCCAGGCGATCAGGACTTCGCCGTGAGCAAGCCCGGGATCGCGATCCGCTGTGGTCTCCGGCGGCTGCAGACGATCCCGATCGCCGGCGACCGGCGGCTGCGGCTGCACCCGCCCGAGGGTTGCGATCAGCCGCTGCGCGCCCGCGGCAAGGGCGATCGCCCGGCCCGGGCGCTCTTGCTACGCGCCCACCCGCGGCGCGACGGGCTGGTCAGGGTCGAGGGGGACCGGGCCCGGATCAGGATCCGCGGCAAGCAGCCACGGCGGTTCACGGCGAAGGCTCAGGTCGGCGGCAAGTGGAAGACCCTGAAGCTCGACCGTCGCGGCCGCACGACCCTTCCCGACTCCGGCGGCGAGCTGACCCTGCGGCTGAGCGTCCCGCGGGCCGGCAAGGGCAGGGGCGCCGACCGCGGTCACGTCTCGCTCGCCCGCTGAGCCCGGCCGCTAGATGACCCGCCCAGACACGTTTTGAACACCTGAGAGGCGGTCGAACTCGACGCGGTCGTGTGAGCAGAAGGCGGTGACCTCGTCGCCGTGAGCGACGAGTAGTTCCCGCAGTCGCTGCTGATTGTGGAGGCGGCTCTTGCGGTCGATCTCGACGAGCGACTCGAAGACGGTCACCCCGGCGGGAGCGTCGGGCGGCGTCTCGACCTCACCGCGGTTGAAGTAGGCGTCGCCACAGTGCAGCAGCCAGCCGTCGCCGTCGCGGACGGCGATCGCCGAGTGCCCGCGGGAGTGACCGATGAGCGGGACGATCGCGACGTCGGTGTCGAGGCCTTCGATCGCCCGCACCGAGTCGAAGCCAAACCACTGGTCGCCCTGGGTCTCATATGGAACCCATTTGGGGCCGTGCGCCCACTGCGCCTGGATATAGCGCAGTTTCTCCCGTAGGCCGGGGTTCAGCGCTGCCTCCATCTCGGTCCGGAAGACGTGCACCTGGGCGCCTGGGAAGTCCCCGAGTCCGCCGGCGTGGTCGACGTCGAGATGGGTGAGGACGATGTGGCGGACGTCGGCGGGTTCGAAGCCCAGCGCGCGAAGCCGCTCAACCGCGGTCTCGGCCGTCGTGTAGCTCGGCCGGACGAGGTGCCGGAAGAGGGCGCCGGTCCGCTGCGGGTTGGCGACGTCGGCGGTGCCGAGTCCGGTGTCGACCAGCACCAGGCCGTCGTCGCTCTCGATCACCAGCACGTGGGCGACGAGATGGGCGGGCTCGGTCCAGCCTCCCTCGCCTTCCATCAGACGGGCGTTGTAGGGACACATCGTCGCGCAGTTGAGATGGTGGATCTTTGCCATGCCCCGATCCTAGATCAATGATCCAGGAGATCGCTCCCGGGCGGATAGACTCGGATGCGGTGGAGCCCGGGGAGACATCGGGGAGTGAGCCGCAACCGAGGCTGACGGATGGGGGCGTGCTTCGCGCCGCGGCGGCGCGCTATGCCGGGACTCTCGACAAGACCCTGCGGTCGGCCGTCATCCCCTACGGCTACACGGTCACGGTCTGGGCCTCGGGCGCCTACCTGATCAGCCTGCGCGGACTGCCGAGCGGCCTCGAGGCGTTCGCCTTCGTCGTCGGCGCGACGCTCGCTTTCGGGGTCCTTGCCTCGATGAGCCAGCGGCGGCCGGGGCCGATCGAGGAGCCGACGATCGCGCCGATCCATCCCGATTCCCGGCACCCGCTGTTCGCCGCCGGCCTGCACATCGCCGCCGTCGGCTTGGCCTTCGGGGCGGCGACGTTGATCGACACGCTGTTGGGCAACCTCGCCTGGTTCCTCGCCTCCTTTGCCGTGACCTTCATCTACCTCCTGATCGCCAGTGCCGAGCTCGCGATCTCGGTCGAGCTCAATCAGCGCGAGATCGGGCTCAAGCGAGCGCGGGTGATGGTCCGCCGCCGGCGCAAGGCGATCCGCGAGGTTGTGCGCCGGCGCTGAGCGCTGCGGGCGAAGAAGCCGCTATTTGCGGTGATACGTAGGGGGGCTGGAGCGCTGACCCCCCCGGCGCGGATACGTTCCGGGCACCGGGGGGCGCCGGATGCCTGTCCGGGGTTGTGGATCGCGAGGTGAGCAGATAGCAAGCATGGAGAAGGCCAGCGCGCCAACTCGGCTCGGATACCGGCGAGCCCCAGCCGGGGCAAGCTGGGATCAGCGCTGCTCGGTGCTCTTCGAGGATCTGCGAAAGCCCGCCCGGGTGATGATCGCCCGCGCCTACGGCAGGGCGCTCACGGCCGAGGAGGTCGAGGACGTCTACGCCAACGCCTGGGCCTCGACCCTGGCGGCGCTGCGCGGTCGCGAGCGGCGGATGGACGACGACGAGCTCCGCAGCTACCTGCTGCGAGCGGTCGCCAACCACGCCAGCAAGGAGATGCGCCGGCGCTCTCGCAAGCCGACCAGCGCGCTCGAGCAGAGGCATGCCGAGACCGTCTCCGACAGCCACCAACCTTCGCCGGAGGAGCGCGCGGTCGCGGCCGAGAAGGGCTCGGTCACCCGCGACCTGCTCGCCAGCCTGCCGCCGCGGCGCCGGGCGGTGATGCTGCTGCGCTACGGCTGGGGTCTGGAGCCAAAGGAGATCTGCGTATTGGTCAGCAACCTCTCGGCCCGCGCCTACCGCAAGGAGATAACCCGCGGGATCGAGCAGATGATCGAGCGCCTGCGACAGGTCGAGAGCGGCGATTGGTGTGACTCGCGCGAGCCGATCTTGCGCGACTACGTCGCCGGCACCGCAAGCGAGGAGGTCCGGCGGCAGGCACTCACCCACATCGGACACTGCCGCCAATGCACCGATCTCGTCGCTCGCCTACAGGGCCACCTGCACGAGTTCGGTGGCGCGATCGCCTCGACATCGATGATCGGCACCGTCGGCGAGCAGAGGCTCTCGATCTCCGAGCGGGCGCTCGCCGTCTTCGATCGCGGGCGCGACGCGGCCCAGGGCGCCGCGGGCGGCGGTGAGCAGACCGCGGCCGAGACAGCGAGCGCGATCGCGGCCGCCGGCGGCTCCCGAGGTGCCGGCGCGGCGGGAGTTGGCGCGCTCGCCAAGCTCGGCGGCCTCGGAGCCGCGGGCAAGGCAGCGGTCGCCTGCCTGGGAGCTGGCGTCGCGGCGACGGCCTGCGTCGCTGCCGGCGTCATCCCCGGCGTCGAGCTCGGCATCGGCGCCGGCGGCAGCCACACTCGCGGGGGCGAGGCGAGCAAGCCTGCGAGGAAGCCCGCACCCCTCGTCCCCAGCGTCTCAGTGGACGCGATCCAGGTGGTCGTGCCGCAGGCTCCCACCGGCGATCCGGGGCACGGGGCCGGCGGATCGAAGACCGAACAGCCCGACGTGGTCGAGACGGCAGCGCCGACGACTGCTCCTGAGGGTGCGCCGGCGGACTCGGTGGCTCCGACCGCCGGGGCGGAGCAGCAGGAGTTCGGCCTGCCGGCGGCGGCTGCCGGCAGCTCATCGCCGCCCGCCGGTTCCCCCAGCGGCTCAGGAGGAGGCGCCTCCGGCGGCGAGGTCGCCAAGGAGTTCGGCCCCTAGCGGTCGCCTGACGGCGGCCACGTCGGCGGGGGGTACGGACTGCCGATCACCTACCGTTCGGCCAATGGCGACTCCGCAGCCAACCCCGGCCGAGGAAACCGACCAGGTTGAGCGGCCGGTTGCCTCGCCCGATGTGCTGATCGTCGGCGCCGGTTTCAGCGGGATCGGAATCGCGATCCGGATGCTCGCTGAGGGATTGACCGATTTCCTCATGCTCGAGCGGGCCGACGACGTCGGCGGGACGTGGCGGGAGAACACCTACCCGGGCTGCGCCTGCGACATCCCCTCGCGCGTCTACTCGCTCTCCTTCGCACAGAATCCGGACTGGTCGACGGCCTACCCTCGCCAGCAGGAAATCTGGGACCACATGCGAGCAACCGTGGATCGCTTCGGCGTCCGCCCCTATCTGCGCCTCGGTCACGAAATGCAGAGTGCTCGCTGGGACGATTCGGCCCGCCGCTGGCTGGTGCGGACCAACGCCGGGCTGTTTACGAGCAGGGTGCTGATCACCGGCACCGGCCCGCTGACCGAGCCCTCGATCCCCGACCTCCCCGGGCTCGGGAGCTTCGAGGGCAAGGTCTTCCACACCGCGAACTGGGACGCCGATCACCGGCTGGAGGGCGAGCGGGTGGCGATGATCGGAACCGGTGCCTCCGGCGTTCAGGTGGTGCCCGAGATCCAGCCCAGGGTCGAGAGGCTCAGCGTCTTCCAGCGGACCGCTCCGTGGATCATGCCGCGCTACGACCGCCGGGTGAGCGCGGCCGAGAAGTGGATCTATCGCCACTTTCCGGTGATCCAGCGGATCCAGCGGGCCCTCCACTACTGGCTGCTGGAGTCACGCGGCTTTCCGTTCTTCGTCGAACCAAGGACCTTCCCCCTGATCGAGCGGATCGCCCTGCGCCACCTCCGCAAGCAGGTCCCGGACCCGAAGTTGCGGGCTCGGCTGACGCCCGACTACACGATGGGCTGCAAGCGGATCCTCGGCTCCTCGACCTACTACCCGGCCCTACAGGCCGAGAACTCGGAGTTGATCACCGAGGCGATCAGCGAGATCACCGCGGGCTCGATCCGCACGGCGGACGGGTCCGAGCGTGAGGTCGACACGATCATCTTCGGAACCGGCTTCGAGGTCGTCGATTGGCCCTTCGGGCGCGTGATCCACGGGCGGGACGGGGTGCTGCTCAACGACGCCTGGGGTGGGACTCCCGAGGGCTACAAGGGCACGACGACGACCGGATTCCCGAATATGTTCATGCTCGTCGGGCCCAACGTCGGACTCGGCCACAACTCGGTGCTGTTCATGATCGAATCACAGATCAGCTACGTGCTTGATGCCTTGCGGCAGATGAGCGAGCGCCGCCTGCAGTCAGTCGAGGTCCGCGCCGAGGAGCAGCGCCGCTTCAACGACCGGCTGCAGTCGAAGTTCACCGACACGGTCTGGACCTCCGGCTGTCAGTCCTGGTACATGAACGAAGAGGGGAGGGTGCATGTGCTGTGGCCGATGTCGACCGTCCGCTTTCGGCTCGAGCTCGCCCGCTTCGATCTCGCGGCCTACCGGGCGACGCCGAGCCAGACGATGCCTGAAGGCGGCAACGAGCCCCCTCGGCCGTCCGATCCGGCCGCCCTCCCTGCCACGATTGGGCGGTGAGTTGGATGAGCCATCTGCCTCGGCGCCTTGCCGCCGAGAACGGGGGGATCCAGATCTCCGTCCTGCTTGCGCTCGCCGCCGCGGGGGTGCTGATCTATGCGGCGTTGAGCGCCACCTCCGGTGACCCGGACCTCTACGGGCGCCTGGCCGTGCCGTCCAACACGTTGGTCGAGCTTCCGGCCGCCGAGGTCGAGATCTCCTATGTCCAGGCCGAGCCCGCCGACGGCGCGGCCGCCACTCCGCCGCCGCCCGACCTGCGGATCGTGGTCGTCGATCCCGAGACCAGGGAGCCGATCACGGTCAACTCCTACGGCGGCAGCGAGAGCACGGAGGCCGGCGAGGTGCTGCGCCCGATCGCCCGGGTCGATCCTCCCGGAAGCGGTCAGTACGAAATCAAGGTGTCGGCCTCTCCCTCCGCCGCCAAGCTCGGCCAGGTGGCCCTCGGCGAGAGTCCGATCGGAGCGGTTGGCGACCGCCTGTCGAACCTCGGCGACCAGGTCACGAGCCGGTACGGGATTATCGCCGGGTTGTTGCTGCTGCTCGCTATTCTCGGGCCCCGGGTGCGCCGGGCTTTTTAGGAGCAATACGATTGAGACGATGAGTCTCGACGGCAAGGTCTTCTTCATCACCGGCGCCGCCCGCGGCATCGGTGCGGCAGTCGCGGCCGAGGCCGCGAACCGCGGCGCGCGGATCGCGCTGACCGGGATCGAGCCCGACGAACTGGAGGCGCGAGCCGCCGAGCTCGGCGAGGGCCACATCCAGGTCGAGGCCGACGTCACCGAGATCGATTCGATGCGTGCCGCGGTCGAGACCACGGTCGCCGAGCTGGGCGGCATCGACATGGTCCTCGCCAACGCCGGCATCGCCTCCTACGGGAGCGTCGAGAAGGGCGACCCCGAGGCGTTCCTGAGAACGATCGAGATCAACCTCAACGGCGTCTACCGGACGGTGCACCTGACCCTGCCGCATGTGCTCGAGCGCCGTGGCTGGATCGGGATCATCGGCTCGATCGCCTCCTACGCGCCGCTGCCGGGGGCGGCCTCCTACAGTGCTTCGAAGGCCGGCGTCGAGTTGTTCACGCGGGCCTTGCGGGCCGAGGTCGGCTGGCGCGGCGTATGCGCGGCGAGCATCCATCCCTCCTGGATCGACACCGACCTCGTTCGTGAGGCCAGTGCAGACCTCGAGAGCTTTCGCGAGATCCGCTCAAAGCTGCCCTGGCCGGCGAAGGCGACGACCTCGGTTGACGAGTGCGCGCGGCTGATCGTCGACGGGGTCGAGTCCCGCCAGGACCGGATCTTCATCCCGAAGAGCGCCAGGATGCTGTTCTGGGTCCGCAACCTGATCAACAGCCGGTTCGGCGAGCGGCTGATCGCCCGCGATGCGCCTGAGATCGTCCCGAAGATGGATGCGGAGGTCGCGGCGATGGGCCGTGCGACGAGCGCCCGCACAGCGGAGATCAACGAGCTGGAGAAGACGGCGGGCTGAGCTTCGTCTCCGGGACCCCGGCGATTAGCGCGGGGCGCCGAACATCTCCGGCGCCTCGTCAGGCGCGGCGCAGCGGATCAGCCGTGAATCCGACAGCGACGCCATCCGGTGGGGGAGGATCGCCTGGTAAGCAGGATCGCGTTGCATCTCGATGAAGTTCGCGATGCTCGGGTAGTAGACGAGGAACGCCTGATCCCATGCCTCATCGGCAGGGCCGATCACGAGCTGGCTCACGTCGGCGCCCCAGATTGGTCTGCCACCGACCTTGCCGACCGCCTTCAGGGCGCCCTCCGCGTAGCGTCCGTAGGCCTGCTCGCCGCTGCAGGCCTCGGCCTCGAAGTCGTCCGGGTAGGCGGCCTGTTCGCGGAAGCGCAGCAGGTTGATCATCACCAGCGGCGTGTCCATCTCGCCTGCGGCAAGCGCCTGCATCTGCTCGGCTGTGGGCTCGACGGTTCCCATCCTCGATCGGCCGGGACACTACTCGACAGCTTCAATCCCCGGCCGCAACCACGATCACACGTTTTCCCGGGGGGCGGCCGGCTCAGCCGGCGTTGGGGGCGTTGCCGCCGGATGCCCGGTCGGCGGCTTCGAGCAGCGCTTCGCGGAAGTCCGGATGAGCGATCCGGGCGAGCTCGACGCCGCGCTGGTGAATCGTCTTGCCCTGCAACTCGGCGACGCCGTGCTCGGTGACGACGGCATCCACCTGATGGCGAGGTGTGGTGATCACGGCACCGGCCTCGAACCAGGGCACCACCCTGGAGCGCAGCTCGCCGCCGACGGTGGCGGTGGAGGGGAGGCAGAGCAACGAGCGGTCCTCGAGGTCGAGCGCCGGCCCAGTGACGAAGTCTTCGTGACCGCCGATTCCCGAGTGCTGGCGACCGCCGATCGTGTCGGCGACGACCTGGCCGTGTATGTCGATCTCGATCGCCCCGTTGATCGTCACCATCCGCCGGTTGGCGCGGATGTAGGCGGGGGAGTTGACGATCTCGACCGGCAGGAAAGCTACGTCCTGGTTGTCGTTGAGCCACTCGTAGAGCTCCTCGGTCCCGGCGGCGAACGTGGCGACCGAGACGCCGTCGAACTGGCCCTTGGCGTTGGTCACCTTGCCGGCCTGGTGGAGGCGCATCAGGCCGGTGGTGAACATCTCGGAGTGGATGCCGTAGTCGCCGCCGTCGCCCTCGGCGAGGATCGCGGCGATCGTCGAGGGGATGGCGCCGATCCCGGTCTGCAGCGTGGCGCCGTTGGGCACGTATGCCACGGCGTTGCCGGCGATCGCGCGATCGATCTCGCTCGGCTCCGGGTCGGCGAGTGGCAGCGGGGAGGCGTCGCTCTCGACCAGCAGGTCGATCTCATCGATGTGCAGGCGGTGCGGGTGCTCAGGGGGCAGGCCGCGGGTCCGGGGGTAGTTCGGCGAGATCTCGACGACCAGCAGTCGGTCGCGATCGGCGGCGGCGCGGTGCAATTCGGTGATCGAGGCTCCGGCGTGCAGGGAGAGCGAGCAGTGGCCCTCCCCGTCAGGGGGGGAGGCAGCGGTGATCATCACCCGGGGCGCCTGCTCCTCGATCAGGGGAGCGAAGCGGCGGAAGTCCGCGGGCACGAAGCTGATGTTGGCGCCACTGTCACGCAGCATCCGCTCGATCGGGCCGTAGAAGCCGGAGAGGTAGTGGACCTTCGGGTGGTTGAAGAGGGCTGTGCCGACCGAGAGCAGGGCTCCGTAGACGCGCAGATCCGCCCAGTCTTCGCGCTCGCCGAGCGCCGCCAGCAAGGCCGGCGGCTGACCTGGACCGAGCGGCATGCCGACGGTATCGGTGGTCTCGATCCAGCTCGCTGCCTGCTGGGGTGTGAGGGGTTCGGGCACGGCAGCGATCCTATCCCGAGCCGGGGATCAACCGGGCCCGCAGCCCGAGCACCCGTGCGACCGACGGCTCGAAGTCGGCCCGGCTCAGGCGCCCCGTCAGGAGGCGCTTGCGCAGCAGGGCCGCGGTCCGCCGGGCCGCCCGCCAGTCGCTGTAGAGGAGTAGATCGTTGCCGGCCCCGATCGCGGCGAGGGCCACCTCGCGGCGCGGGCCGAACTCCTCTGCGGCGGCGGCGCCGAGCCCATCGGTGATCGTCACGCCCTCGAAGCCGAGCCGCCCGCGTAGCTCGCCGGTGACGATCTTCTTCGAGAACGCAGCCGGGCGATCCGCGAAAGCGGGGTAGGTGGCAAGGCTGAGCATCACCAGCTCGCCGCCCCGGCGGCTGAACGCCTCGAACGGTTGCTCGTCAGCGCTCCGCAGCTCGTCCTTGGAGAGCGTGATCCGCTGCGAGGCGAGGTCGGTGTTGGTCTCAGCGGCGCCCAGGCCCGGGAAGTGCTTGGCGGTCGCGGCGACGCCCCGCGACTGCAGGCCGGCGCCGAAACCGTTGACCCCGGCCGCGATCACCTGGCCTGATTGATCGCCGAAGGCACGATCCTCGCGTTCGATAGCGCTACCGGGGCGGGCGATGTCGAGGACCGGC
Organism: Acidobacteriota bacterium; assembly: GCA_032122625.1. GTDB lineage: Bacteria > Actinomycetota > Thermoleophilia > Solirubrobacterales > 70-9 > CAXMST01. Next base: position 25,168 of record JAQBGG010000119.1, on the reverse strand, counting down.
GCCAGGTCGACGTTGAAGCCGACCCCGCCGATGCTGCGCGCGGTCTTGCCGCCCTGCTCGAGGGCATAGCTCTGCCCGCGGGTGCCAATCACCTCCGCCGATGCCTCCGGTGGGCCCGGTAGCCGCTTCACCTGCCCGCCCTCCTGATCGACCATCACCAGCAGGGGGTCGCCGAGACCGTCGGGGCGCTTGATCGCCTGCAACCCTTCGATTGTCCTCCGCACTCGCCGGCCGGAGGCGATGTTGTCGTCGAAGAGGATCACGCCGGCGAGGCCGCCGGAGCGGATCAGGAGTCGCAGCCCGCGGGGCGGTGAGGCGCCGTCCCAACCGGCGATCAGACGCTGTCCGGCAAGCCCGCCGAGCCCGAGGCCCTCGGCCGCGGACGGCTCGGCCGGGGACGGCTCGGCCGGGGGTCGGTCGTCGCCTCCGGACCGGGTGAGGGCGACCGCAATCGCCACCGACAGGACGACCACGCCGGCGGCGGTCAGCCGCCGCCGGCGGATCCTGGCCTGCTGGGCCGCCCGGCGGGCCCGCCGGCGCTCGATGTCGCTCGGAGCCGTGATCGGTCGCCGACTCTAGAGACCGCCGTGGCTCATCTGGTCTCAGATACCCAACCGGCCATCGCCCTCTCGCCGGTCCCTCCCCGGCAGATTATCCTCGAACCGCATGAGCGGCGACGAAGATCCCCGTCCTCCCTTCGTCGGCGACTCCGAGTTGCTGGCCGAGGCCTTCGACTACGCGCGGCGCGCCCACGAAGGACCGGCGAGCTTGGGCAAGACACGGATCTCCCACCCCGTCGCGGTCGCCGGGATCCTCGCCTCGGCCGGCTTCGACGAGGAGGTGATTGCCGCCGCTCTGCTCCACGACGTGATCGAGGACACCTCTCACGACAGCGCCGCCGACATCTCCGCCGGCTTTCCCGAGCGCGTCGGCGGATTGGTCGCGGTGATGACCGAGGACGACACGATCGCTGACTACGCAGAGCGCAAGGCCGAGCATCGGCAGCGGGTGCTGGAGGCTGGGCCGTTGCCGGCCTCGATCTACCTCGCCGACAAGCTCGCCAGGGTTCGGCGATTCACGGACACCGGGCAGCGCCCCGACCCCGAGCAACTCGAGCACTACAGTCGTACGGTCGAGCTGTTCGGCGAGCGTGAACCGGGCTTGCCGTTCCTTCCCGAGCTCGATCGCGAGCTGCCGCACCTGCAGGGCAGCTGAGAACCCGGCTTCGCTCAGCCCTCGGGCAGGGCCATCCGGGAGCTTGGATCGGGCGCCAGACGGCGCTCATGCTCGGGCTTGGCGAAGAGCATCTGTACGTCGCGGATCCGGGCGACCGCGAAGCCCGCTTCCGACATCGCCATGTAGAGGCGCCAGAGGCGCCGGAAGCGCTCGTCGTAGCCGAGCGCTTCGAGCTCGTCGGTGGCGGCGACGAAGCGGTCGCGCCACTCGTGCAGGGTCTGCACATAGCTGGCTGAGATGTCCTCGAGCGCCAATGTCCGCAGGTCCGTCTCGGAGGCGATCGAGGATTGGATCGCCTCGACCGAGGGCAGGCAGCCGCCGGGAAAGATCAGCTCGTTGGCAAAGCTTCGGGTTCGCTTCTCGGTCTCATAGATCGCGTCATCGATGACGATCGCCTGCAGGAAGAAGAGCCCGTCCGGCTTCAACAGCCGCGAGCAGCGGCGGAAGTAGGTGTCGAACCACTCCCAGCCAACGGCCTCGATCATCTCCACCGAGACGAGCTTGTCGTAGCGGCCTCGGAGATCGCGATAGTCGGCGCCGAGTACCTCGACCTTGTCCTCGAGCCCGACCTCGCGGACGCGGCGCCTGGCGTAGACGCGCTGCTCCTCTGAGATCGTCGTCGTCGTCACCCGGCAGCCGCGGGTCATCGCCGCGTGGACCGCCATCCCGCCCCAGCCGGTGCCGATCTCGAGCAGGTGATCGTCCGCTCCCAGCTCGAGCAGCTCGCAGATTCGCTCCAGGCGGGCGAGCTGGGCATCTTCCAGGCTCTGGTCCTCGCGCTCGAAGTAGGCGGACGAATACATCATGTTCTCGCGGTCGAGGAAGAGCTCGAACATGTCGTTGCCGGCGTCGTAATGGGATGAGATGTGCTCGCGGGCCTTGCGCCGGGTGTTCAGCATCTTCAACGTCCCGATTCGCTGGAAGGGAATCAGCAGCGGCGCGATCCGCCGGCGCAGCGGGTCGGCTCGGCCGATCTCGCGGGTGACGATCAGCATCAGATCGAGCAGCTCAGGACTGTCCCAGAGACCCTCCGCGTAGCTCGTGCCGAGGGCGATGCTCTTCGATCGCACGAGGCGCCCGTAGAGCTCAGGGTCGTGGACCTCGAGCTTCGCCTGCCTGACGGCCGCCGGGTCCCCGAACGAGCGTCGCTGACCGCCCGGATAGGTCTCCACCAGCTCGATCCGGCCGCTCTCGATCCGGCTCAGCAGGGTGTGGATAAGGCGTCTGGAGATCATCTCGGCCGCTCCTTGCCCGGGTTCGAGAAGTATGGCGCACCTTTGAGCTTCAGCTTGATCGCGTTCCAGTAGATCCGCGCCAGGGTCGCCGCCGTCGCCGGGTAGGAGACGAGCATGAGCTTTGGCGTCTCCGACGAGGACGGCGACTTCGTTCGATGGCGCAGTTCTGCTGGTCAGATGCCCGGCCCTGTGCTTTCCGCCGCCGCCGCCAGGCCGGACACACCGGCCCCGACGATCCCGATCCGAAGCGGCATCGGTCAGCTTGGAGGTGGTTGTCGGAGGCGCTTCCGAAGACCGTCCCGGGCGGCATCACCGATGCGCTTGAAGGCGAGGCCGAGCGCCGGGTCGAGGAGCTTCAGGGCGCCGTTGAGGCTGAGCTCGGCGTCGTAGGTGACGGCCGTGCCACCACCGTCGGTGGGATCGAAGCTGAGCGTGTCGAGAGAGGTGAAGGTGCCGGTGGCTGCTCGCAGCGTCACCCGGCGCGGGCTGTCGATCTCGATCGTTTCGTAGGTCAGCGGGACGGTCCTGCCGAGGAAGCTCGCCTCCACCTCGAAGCGGGCTCCCGACTCGAGCGGGGCGTCAGAAATATTGCGAGCGGCGCTGACGCCCGGATCCCAGTCGGCGACGTTGCTGAACTCGGCCAGGTACCGGAACGCGGCTTCCGGATCCCAGTCGGTATTCACGGTGGTTGCGTAGTGAGCCATCCTGACCTTTCATTCGTTGGCCGGCCCCGGTTGGATCACCGCGACCGGATCGATCAACAGATCCGTTCGGTTGGGCCGTGGGGTCGGCCTACTCGGCGATGAACGCGTCGAGCGAGGCGCGGGCCTGCTTGCGGACGCCGCCCTTGACAATCGGGGTCCAGCCGAGCAGGAGCCCGGAAAGGCCGAGGGCCTGACGGGCCCAGCTGTAGAAGTTGAAGTCGTCGGTGTGCTCACGGATCAGAGCGTCGGGACCGAAGCGGAAGCTGGCGCGGACGTCATTGACGACGGGCCGACCGCTGCGGGTGAAGGTGTAGCGCGCGATCCATCGTGCTGAGCCAGTGTCCCCCTCGGCGGCGTGCTCGGCCAGCTCGATCTCGAGATCTTCGGCCTGACCGGTCAGCATTCGCCACATGGCCCCGGCCTCCGGGCCCCTCAGATCGGGGAAGACCGGATCCGAGAACCGCACGTCGGGGGCGTAACAGGCCTCCATCGCAGCGCCGTCGCGCTCCGCGAAAGCGGCATAGAAGCGCCGGATCTGCTCATCGTTGATGCTTGCCACAGCTCGACCCTACCGGCGCGGGCGATCCGGCGGCGGCGTCCTGAGCCCGGACCCACGGCGGCGGTTGCGGCGTCTCGCATATCCTTGCCCCAGCCCGCGGTCGACCCGGCCGCGGCGGAAGGAGACAGATGCTGCGCCAACTCTCGAGCCTCGACGCCCAGTTCCTGGCGATCGAGAGCCAGACCCACTACGGCCACGTTGGTGTCCTCGTGATCGTCGATCCGTCGACGCTCGAGTCGGGTCGGCTGACGCTCGAGGATCTGAGCGCCGTGCTGAGCGAGCGTCTGCACATGCTGCCCGTGATGCGCTGGAAGCTGGCCGAGGTTCCACTGGGCCTCGATCGCCCCTACTGGATCGAGGATCCCGATTTCGACCTCGAGTACCACATGCGCGAGATCGCCCTGCCGCCGCCCGGCGACGATCACCGCCTCGCCGAGCAGGTTTGCCGGATCTCGTCACGCCACCTCGATCGCTCGCGGCCGCTCTGGGAGCTGTATCTGATCCAGGGCCTCGAGGGCGGGCGCGTCGGCATCCTGACGAAGATGCATCACGCGATGATCGACGGGATGTCCGGCGCCGAGATCATGGGCGTGCTCTACGACCTCGAGCCGAGCGGCCGCGAGATCCCGCCGGTGGATCCCGATTATGAGAACGGGGCCGGTGGGGCTCCCAGCTCGCTGGAGATGCTCGGGCGCGGCCTGGCGGCGCTACCGATGCAGCCGCTGCGGACCCTCCGCGCCCTGCCCAACACGCTTCCGCACCTGGATGTCGCCCCCTCGATCCTTGGGATTCCCGGGGCGGAGGCGATCAGCCGCTTCGCGTCACACGCCCGCAACGCTCTCGGCTCCGGCGGAGATGGCGAGATCATCGAGCGGCCGCGTCACCGGGCCCCGCACACGCCGTTCAGCGGCCGGATCTCGGCCCACCGCCGGTTCAGCTTCGGCTCGCTGCCGCTCTCGACGGTGAAGGAGATCAAGAACAAGCTCGGCGTCAAGGTCAATGATGTGGTGGTCGCTCTCTGCGCCGGAGCGGTGCGCGAGTGGCTGATCGCCAACGATGCGCTGCCGTCGGAGCCGCTGCTGGCCCAGATCCCCGTCTCGGTCCGCACCGACGAGCAGGTCGGCACCTACGGCAACCGGATCTCGGTGATGATCGTTCCGATCCCGACCGACGAGCCGGACCCGGTCCAGCGCGTGATGCGCGCCCAGGAGGCGATGCTCGCCGCCAAGGGTCGCCATAAAGCGATGCCGGCCGAGTTGCTGCAGGACGTGACCAACTTCATTCCCCCGGCGATCAACGCCCGAGCGGCGCGGGTGGCGCTCCAGCTCGGCACCCAGCAGGGAATGCGCCCGATCTACAACCTGGTGATCTCGAACGTCCCGGGCCCGTCTTTTCCGCTCTACCTCGGCGGCGCCGAGATCAAGGCCAACTTCCCGGTCTCGGTCGTCACCGACGGCGCCGGCCTCAACATCACGGTGATGAGTTATCAGGACTCGATGGACTTCGGCCTGATCGCCGACCGCGACCAGGTACCGGAGATCTGGGACCTGATGGACGCTTTGAAACGGGATCTGGCGGCAATCGCAGAGGCCGCCTGAAGCGCTCCCCGGTCGGGCTCCCGCCTAGCGAAGCTCGCGCTCGAGCCGGCGCTCGACCGCTTCGGTCATCACCTGGCCGAAACTGGCCAGGACCGACTCGGAGGCGAGCGGTCGTAGCTTTTCGACCGCGTCGCGCGCCTGCGCCAGGTTCGCCTCGCCGATGTGCCCATTCTCGCGGAGCGGCTCGAGCACGTCCTGGATGAAGAGCCGGATGAACTCGTGTGCGATCGAAGTCGTGTGCTTGCGGATCGCGTCGCCGACCGCGAGCGCATGGCTCAACGGGATCCCAAGCTCGGCCAAGGCGACGCCGGCCTTGAGCAGCGTGGGGGAGGGGATCTCCCAGGTGTCATCGCCGAGCGGATGGACGAGGCCGATCTTCTCGGCCCGTGCCAGCGCCTTCGGATCGGCCCGATCGCCGAACAGCTCGGCGAGCTCGGCGGTCTTGACGACCTCCGGCGGCTCGGTGGCGAAAGGGGTAAGGATCGCTCGCTCGAAGGCGAGCGCGTTCTCGCTGCCCTCGTGGGCGCCAAGCTCGAGCAGGCGCTCGATCGCCTTCAAGTTGAATCCCTGCGCCTGCATGTCCTGGATCAGCCCGATCCGGGCGACGTGCTCAGCGGCGTAGTAGCCGGTTCGCGCCCTGACCTCGGGCGGCGGCAGCAGGCCGCGCGACTGGTGGGCGCGGATGTTGCGCGCCGTCATTCCGGTTTCGCGGGCAAGCTCGTCGATCGTCAGGCCGGTCTCAACCCGCTCCTGCCTCTGCTTCTTCTGTCCTGCCGCCGCGGCCATAGGCTCACAGGCTAGCGGGATCGTTACACGACTTCGTGTTACACAGGCGGTGTGCATGCACCCGGCCGGGACCGCCCAGCCCCCCTCGAGGGGGAGTAAGGGGACGGGCGGCCCCGGTCAGGCCGCGGCGGCTTTGCGAGCGCTGGTACTGGTCTGCGAGTCGATGCCGGTGAGCTCGGCGCATGCTTCGTAGAGGCGGGCTCCATCACCACTCTCCTCGTGAGTCCACGGCACGCGGTGCTCGGGCCGCGGGCGCCGGTCCATCCAAAGCCTGCCGCGCTCGGAGTCCGGGCGATCGGCGGCTGTCAGCCAGACGACCGTGTCGGCCCCCGCTTCGGCGGTTCTCAAAACCGGTCTGGTCAGTGCGTGGAACCGCGGCAGGGACGATTCGACCCCGGGAGTCTGGGCCCAGCCAGGATGCATCGCGTGGAAGCTGGTTGTCCCGTCGGCCCGACGCTGAAGCTCCGCCGTAAGCACCATCTGTGCCCGCTTCGCATGCGCGTAGGCGGTCGAGCCATCGAAAGGGCGTCGCTCGAGCTGCAAATCACCGAGGTCGAGCCGGGCCGTGTACATCCCACCTGAGGTAACGAAGATGACGCGGCCCCCGGCCTCTGCGGCGAGCTCGGGCATGACGAGGTGGGTGAGCAGGAATGGCCCCAGCACATGGGCTGCAAACGTCATTTCGTAGCCTTGCGCGCTGCGCTGCCGCGAGTCGAGCAACGCTCCGGCGTTGTGGACGATGGCATCGATCGAGCCGAGATCGGCAGCGAGCGCGGTCGCCAGAGAGCGGACTGCGTCGAGGTCGGAGAGGTCGGCGAGGTGCAGGTGAACCCGATCGCTGCCGGTCAGTTCGGCGATCCGGGTGCGGGCGGTCTCGCCACGCCGGCGATCGCGAGAGACCATGTGAACCTCGGCTCCATACTCGGCCAGCGCCTTACAGGCGGCGAACCCGATCCCGGAGTTGGCACCGGTGACGACTACGTGTGAGCCGCGGAGCCGGCCCTCGGGGTCGGCGCTCGCCCCCTCGAGCCCACGCAGCCGGTAACCGATCGAGGTATACCCTCCGACCACGGTGCGATCGAGGAGCCAGTCCAGCGACGTAGCGATGGGATTCATCAGCCCGCTGCTTCAGGTTCGTCCGCAGCGGCTACGCCCGGGGACTCGACATCTGGTCCTGCGTCGAGATGCTCGCGATCCCTGCGCTCCTGAACGATGCCCCAGACGATCAGCCAGCAGGCAGCGCTGACTATCCCGAACACGACCAGGCCGTAGATGAAGATCGCCGCCTCGTTCATCGGGGACTCCTAGGCGTCCTTGGCGCGATCAAGGCGCCAAGAGCGAGGATTGAGGGCACCCAGAGCCCGACGAACAACCCGTCGGTCTGATCGCCGAAGAAGTACAGGCCGACCGAAAGGCCGAAGGAGAGAAAGGCGGCGATCAGGATCAGGCCGCGCGCCGTGTCCAGCTGGCTGGCGTTGTGCATTTTCGAAACCTCTCGTTGGGAACTTGACGTGTCGTGACTGTATCAGGTATGTTCAAGGTATGCAGAAGGTTTGCAAGTGAGCCAAGACCGCGCCAAGAGAGCGGCGGCCGATGTGCCCACGATCAGAATCGGCGAGCTCGCCCGTCGGGCCGGGCTCCCGGCGGCCACGCTGCGCTCCTGGGAGCGACGCTACGGGATCGTTTCGCCGGGACGGACCGAGGGCGGTTACAGGCTCTACACCGAGCGCGATCAGGCGCGCCTGACGCAGATGCTGGAGTTGATCACCCAGGGCCTCGCACCGGCGCAGGCTGCGGGCCGGGTACTCGAGGAGGCGGCGGTCTCCCAGGCGGGCGAGACCGCCTCGATCGAGACAGGCCCCGCTCCGCTTTCTGATTCCGACTCCGAGAGGCTCGGCAGCTCGCTGCTCGAGCGGCTGCTCGACTACGACGACGTCGGCGCCCATGCGGCGATCGATCGGGCGATTGCCGCCTACGGGATCGAAATCATGTCGAGCGCCGTGATCCTGCCCGTCGTTCGCCGAATCGGTGAGCTCTGCGACGCGGGCGCGATCTCCGTCAGCGAAGAGCATTTCGCCAGCAACTTGATTCGCGGCCGCATTCTTGCGCTGGGCCGCGGCTGGGGCGTTGGTCGCGGCAGGCTCGCCTTACTCGTCTGTCCGCCCGATGAGCGGCACGACCTCGGGCTGCTCGTTTTTGGCCTGCTGATGTTCCAGCGAGGCTGGCGAATCGCCTTCCTCGGTGCCGACACGCCGCTTCTGGCGATCGAGGGGGCCTCGGAGAGGCTCGCGCCGGATCTGATCGTGATGGCAGTCACGACTACTGCCTCGGCCGCGGCGTTCAAGGACTGCGAGCCGCTCCAACTCGGGGCGCCGCTGATGATCGCGGGCGCGGCGGCTACCGGCGAGCTCGCCCGCCGGTTGCAGGCTGAGCTGATCGACGACGGTCTCCTGGTGGCTGTTGATCGGCTCGCTGACGCTACCTTCTGAACCAGTGGAGGATCGAAGTGCGAAGCCACCCTCGCTGCGGGCGGAGGGCTACGAGCGGGTGATCGTCGACGGGCTCAACGCGCTTGGTTCGCGCCCCGACGGCTGGTGGCGCGACCGGCCCCGGGCGATGGGCAGGCTCGTGGCGCGGCTGGCCGCTCTGGCCGCCGAGGAGCCGGGGCTCGCGGTCGAGGTCGTCTTCGACGGTCGCCCGCACGATGGTGTTCTGGAGCAGGCTTCCGCGTCGGTTGAGATTGCCTTTGCGGGCGGCGGCGCAAACGCCGCGGATCGCGAGATCGCCGCCCGGGTGCGGGCCGCGGAGCATCCCGCCCAGGTTCTGGTGGTCTCCAGCGACCGACGGCTGGCCGCGTCGGTGAAGGCCGCCGGTGGGGTCTGCGTCGGAGCGGGGGGCTTTGTGCGGCAGCGGCTCGGCCCCGCGCAGGAGGGGTAGGGAAGCGGCCTGGATGTAGGATCGCGGCGTGCCCAGACCCGAGATCAGGATCGTCGTTGCCGAACAGATCGGAGCGGGGAGCTGATGGGCCGACTGGCGGTTATCGGCGGACACTCGATCCTCGGCGCCGAGCCGGCGGCGGGGCTCGAGCGGGAGTTGGTCGAGACAGAGCACGGACGGGTGCTCGCGCTCGTCGGCGAGGGCCACATCCTCCTCCAGCGCCATGGCCTCGAGACGTACACGACCGCCGCGAAGATCAACCATCGCGCGAACCTCAGCGCGATCCGCGAGCTCGGCTGCGATCGGATCATCGCGATCGGCTCAGTCGGCGGGCTCCGCCCAGAGCTGGGCGTCGGGACCTTCCTCTGCCCGGACGACTTCATCGCCCTGCAGCTCGGACTCTCGTTCTCCGATCAGCACGCCGGCGAGCGGGTGCCGGCTTTCGATGGCAGCTGGCGCGAGCGCGTTCTTGGCGCCTGGCGTCACGACTCGGAGGTCGAGCTGCAGGATGGCGGCGTCTACTGGCAGGCGATCGGACCGCGCTTCGAGACGCCGGCCGAGATCCGCCTGATCGCCGCGCACGCGGATGTGATCGGGATGACGATCGCCTCCGAGTGCACCCTGGCAGGCGAGCTTGGGCTTGCCTACGCGACGATCTGCGTCGTCGACAACCTCGCCAACGGAGTCGGTGGTGCGCCGCTTGCCGTCGAGGACTTCGAGGCGGGCAAGGCGACCAACCGGAGCCGGCTGATCAGCGGCCTCGACTCGCTCCTGCGCGCTTTGGGAGGCGACGCCTGATGGGATCGGCGGCGCTGTTCGTCGAGGGCGCGACCCTGGATGGGGTCGAGGTCGGCCTTCGCTGCGCCGACGGTGTGATCGCTGAGCTCGGGCCGGGTGTGGCGGGGCGGGAAGGTGACGAGCGGGTCGACGGCGTCGGCACCGCCATCGCCCCGGGGTTCATCAACGCGCACACCCACGCTGCGATGACCCTCTTCCGCGGCTACGCCGATGACCTGCCGCTAATGGAGTGGCTCGAGCAACACATCTGGCCCGCCGAGGCGCGGCTCGAGCCCGAGGACGTCTATTGGGGAGCCCGGCTGGCATGCGCGGAGATGATCCGCAGCGGCACGGTCGGCTTCTGGGACATGTATTGGCAGCCGGGTGCGACCGCCCGCGCCGCTGAGGATGCGGGCCTGCGGGCGACGATCGGGGCGCCATTGATCGACGGCGCCGACTCCTCCGCCACCGCGCGATTGCGGGAGCAGGCGGCCCTGGGGCTCGCCGAGCTCGACGGGAGCGGCGATCTGATCAGTCCGGCATTCGCCCCGCACGCGATCTACACGGTCTCTGAGGCCTCGCTCCGCTGGCTCGCCGAACGATCGGCGGAGAGTGGGATCCCGATTCAGATCCACCTCTCCGAGATCGAGGCGGAGGTCGAGGGCTGCCTGCGCGAACACGGTCTGCGGCCGGCGCACTACCTCGATCGGCTCGGGGTGCTCGGCCCGCGAACACTGCTCGCCCATGCGGTCTGGCTCGACGACGGTGAGCGCGACGTGATCGCCGCCTCTGGCGCGACCATTGTCACCAACCCGAGCGCGAACCTGAAGCTCGCGGTCGGCGAGATCTTCGATTACCCGGCCGCCCGCGCGGCTGGGATCCCGGTCGCGCTGGGCACCGACGGCGCCGGATCCAACAACGCGCTCGACCCGCTCGGTGAGCTGAAGCAGTTCGCCCTGATCCAGAAGCACCGGGCCCGCGATACCGGGGCCATAACCGCGACCGAGGCGCTGGCCGTTGCGACCGGCCGGCGCGCTCCCCTGCTTGGTGCAGCGGCAGCGCCCCGCCTCGGCGGCGCGGCCGATTTCATCTTGGTCAGGGTCGAAACCCCGGCGCTGGCGCTTGGGACGCTGGATGCCGGGCTCGCCTACGCGGCCAATGCGACCGTCGTCGACACGACGGTCGTTGCCGGGCGCGTGCTGATGAGCGGCGGCCGACTGGCGGGCGAGGGGCTCGAGCGGATCGTCGCCCAAGCCCGGGAACGCGCCTCTCGCCTCGGGCTCTCGCCGGCGAAATAGCTGCCGGAAGCTCGCCGGCCTCAGCCCTCGAGCGTCTTCTCGAACCAGTGCGCCGCGTAGGGATTGGCGTTGTAGTCGGGGATCGGCCGGTAGCCCGCGCTCTCGTAGAGCGCTCGCGCCGAGGGCTGCTCAGCGCCGGTGTCGAGCCGGATCCGGTTGTAACCCAGCCGCTCGCACTCGACCTCGAGAGCCTCCAGCAGATAGCGCCCAACGCCACGTCCCCGCCAGGCGTCGACGACGTACATTCGCTTGATCTCCCCGGTTTCGGAGTCAAATCGCTTGACGCCACCGCAGGCCACCGGTCGGCCCCGATCGGAAACCACCAGGAAGGAGCCGTCCGGTGCCGACATCTGCTCGGCGGTTGCCGGGATCGAGCCGAGGCTGCCGTCGAGACCGGCGTAGAGGGCGTCGAGCTCCGCCGCCATTGCCGCGAGCAGCGTCAGGCCCGGTTCGTCGCCGGCGCTCGCCGAATCGATCGTCAGAGCATCGTCGTCTCGCACGAGTGGATTATCGGTCAGGATTACGGGAAGATGATGAGCAAGCGCAAGCGTGGCGGAGACTCAGGGAATCGCGGGCGGGTCAAGGCCGCCGGCGGGGTCGTCGTCAAGCCCGGCGCCGAGCCGCTCGTCGCCGTCGTCCACCGGCCGCGCTACGACGACTGGTCGCTGCCGAAGGGGAAGCTCGAGAAGGGTGAGGGCTTCGAGCAGGCGGCGCTTCGCGAGGTCGAGGAGGAGACCGGCCTGCGCTGCAAGCTGGGAGCGGAGCTGGAGTCGAACTCCTACCGCGACCACAAGGACCGGCAGAAGCTCGTCCGCTGGTTCTTGATGGAACCCCTCGACGCTGACGGCGGCCCCTTCGAGCCCAACGATGAGGTCGACGAGTTGCGCTGGCTGAGCCTCCCCAGAGCCGCGGCGCTGGTCGACCACGAGCACGACCGGCTCCTGCTGGCAGCGCTCGAGGGAGCCGGCTAGCTGGGATCGGCGACCGCGGCGCCCTGCTCAGGCGATCGCGCCCAGACCGTCTGCTGGGGAAAGGGGATCTCGATCCCCGCCGCATCGAATCCGACCTTGAGCCGCTCGCGAAGCTCGCGGCTGATCCGCCACTGCTCGGAAGGCCGCGTCTTGACGACGAGACGGAGGACGACGGAGCTGGCCGCCAGCGCTTCGACTCCCCAGACCTCCGGCGGCTCGAGGATGTCGGGCTCCTCCTCCGCGTACTTACGGGCGATCTCCGAGATCACCCGCTTCGCTTGGCTGAGGTCGGTGTCGTAGGCGACCTCGATGTCGAGCAAAGACCGCGACCAATGCTGGGACATGTTGCCGACACGGAGGATCTCGCCGTTGGGGACGTACCAGACAACTCCGTCGACGGATCGCAGGCGGGTCGTCCGCAGGCTGACGTCTTCGACAACCCCGGTCGCCTCGCCGAGATCGACGATGTCGCCGAACCCGTACTGATCCTCGAGCAGGATGAAGACGCCGCTGACCACGTCCTTGACGAGACTCTGGGCGCCAAAGCCGATCGCCAGTCCGGCGACCCCGGCGCCGGCGAGCAGGGGCGCCAGGTTGACGCCGACCTCGGCGAGGATCAGGAAGGTGGCGATCACGTAGATGACGAACGCCACTCCGCTCTGGAGGACGGAGCTGATCGCCGCGATCCGCTGCGCGGAGCGCTCGGCGGTGTCATCGCTCTGCAGCATCGCGGGCGCCAGGTCGGCCGCCGCCTGCAGGCGTCTGCGCAGCGCGTCGTCGCCCGCCGTGCGCACGGCGCCGGCGATCGCCCGCTTGCTGATCCGCGTGACGATCAGGGCGCCGATCACGATCAGGAGGATGCGCAGCGGCTTATCGACGGCCCAGTCGGCGAAATCAGACAGGGATTGGCTCCCAAGAGGCCCGAATACGGCGGTCAGCGACTCTGCCACGCTGCCAAGGTACCCGCCGCCGCGGCGGCCGCGGCCGCCTGGGCCCGCGACTCACTCGATCGGGATGTCCTCGACGGCGCCGCCCGCTGGTGGAGGACCATCCAGCCGGCCGATGTAGTGGTCGAGGAGCGTCCGCAGGGTGACCAGCGCCTCGCGCTGAAACTCGTTGATCTGCCCCCGAAGCTCGGGTGGGCCGCTCGCCCTGAGGATATCCGCGGCCCGGCAGATCGGACAGAGCTCGACGCACCGCATCTCGCCGTCGTGGCCGCTGACGGCGGCCGCCGCGCCGAGGCCGTCGCGCAGCGCCCGCCAGGCGGCGGCGGCATCCTCGGCCGTCGCTCCTGTGCGAGGCGGGGGGGCGGGCTCCTGCGTCTCAGACACGGGCCTTCCCTCCGTTCCGCGAGGGCTTGCGCCGCCGCTTCTCCGGGGTCAGCACGGGGCCGGCATCTCGGGTCGCGGGCGGACGCCCATCTTCGAAGCTGATCTCGAGGTTGCCCTCCAGCAGCTTCGCCCCCGTCGGCTGGTGCCGGACGAGCGCCGAGGGCAGGATGATCGTCCGCTTCTCTCGTCCGGCCCGCACGATCAGCTCCTGGCCGACCTTCTTCAGCTCGAGATCGTCGCGGTCGGCGAAGGGCACCCGGATCGAGAGAACCGGCGCGCCGTCGCGGGTCACGATGCGGTGGGCGAGCTCGCTGTGCAGGACGGCACCGGGATCGCTATCGGCGAACAGCTCGGCGCCGAGGCGGTCGAGCATGCGCTCACCGACGACCTCCTCGTCGAAGTAGCGGGCGGTGAGGATCGGGATCGGATCGAAGCCTTCGCGCACGAGTTTCAGGTTCTCGGTCTGCCGCTCACGCCAGGCCGCAAAGTAGGTGTCGGCGACGTCCTCGGGAAAGACCCGGTTGACGACCACCGCGTCGGTCAGATACCCGTAGAGGTTGAGGTAGGTGAAGGTTCGCTGCGACTCGCGGATCACCATCCGGTCGGGATTCATCACCAGCCGGATCGAGGTCCGCTCACGGTTGCGGAGGATCTTGTTCATCGCGATCAGGTTGCCAACCAGCCGCTGGGCGTCGGCAAAGACGTCCTCGCTCGGCAACGGCACATCGATGAATGAGCGGGCCAGCGGCCGTGCTGCGGCGACCAGCCGACCCTGCCACGGCAGGACCTTGTCGAGCCACCAGCGGGCGATGTCGGGGAAGGAGAGCAGCCGCAGCGTCTCGCCGGTCGGCGCGCAGTCGACGATCACGACGTCGAATTCGCCAGACTCATGGTGGCGCTTGATCTGCAGCAGGCTGAAGAGTTCATCCATCCCCGGCGGCACCGTCAGCTCCTCCGCCGCCACACCGAGCACGCCGTGGTTGGCGAGCAGCCGCCCGAGCCAGTCCTGGACCGCTGCCCAGTTCGTCTCCATCTCGCGCTGAGCTTCGACCTCCTGGGCCCAGAGGCATTCGCCGATCAGCATCGGCTCGGGGCCCAGATCGAGCTCTAGGGAGTCGGAGAGACTGTGTGCCGGGTCGGTCGAGAGGACTACCGTGCGCAGTCCCGCGGCTGCGCACCGGCGCGCCGTGGCCGCGGCAACGCTCGTCTTACCGACACCGCCCTTGCCCGTATAGAGGATCGTGCGGGGCGGCTTTCCCGGCCCGTTCTGAAGCGGGTCAGGCATGGCGGGCAGCCTAGTGGATCAGGGCGCCTGCGGCGTCTGCCCCTGCGGATCGGGCCCCCTTTCGGGGCGACCCCTCCGGTACTCTCATCCGTCCCCGATCGCAGGAGTCGCTCGCGCCCATGTCAGCCCCGAGGTCCGTTCTCGTCGTCGCCCTCTGCGCGCTCGCGCTGACGGTGGCCGGCTGCGGGGGCAGCGCGGATCAGAGCTCGGACCCCCAGCAGCTTCTGAATGAGACTTTCGGCGGTGAGGGCAGCGTCGACAGCGGCGTTCTCAACGTCAGCTTTGCAGCGAGCTCCAGCGGCAAGGGCGGCGGCTCGCTCGAGGCCGGGCTCAGCGGTCCCTTCCAGGCACGTGACCCCGATCAGCTGCCGCTGATCGACTTCAGTGGCTCGCTCCGGGCGACGGGCGCAGTGGACAACACCAGCTTCGATGGCGGCTTGACCCTCGCCGGCGACGCCGCCTTCGTCACGATCGGCGGCCAGGCCTACGAGGTGGACGAGGCCACCTTCACCTCCTTCTCCGACGCCTTCGCCCAATCGACCCCTCAGCAGCAGGATCAGGGTGAGCAGGGCGCGGCCCTGTTCGACCAACTCGGTATCGATCCCGCTGGTTGGCTGACCGATGTCAGCAACGAAGGAACCGAGGAGGTCGACGGCGTCGAGACCGTGCACATCAGCGGCACCGCCGACGTCAGCCGGATCGTCGCCGATGTCGAGGCGCTGGACCCGACCGGAAACGCGCTCGGTGCGGGCGGCGGCAAAGCGCTTTCGGAGTCGGTGCGGGCCGCGGGCGTCGACGTCTACACCGGAGCCGAGGACAAGATCCTGCGGCGCCTCGACCTCACGCTCGAGCTCGCCGACGGCGGCGCCGGTGGCCAGGTCCTCGGCCTGGCGGTGTCGATCGGGGTCAGCGGCGTCAACGAGGAGCAGACGATTGAGGCACCGGCCGATGCGGAACCGCTCGAGGACCTGATCCCCGGCGGTCTTGGCGGCCTCGGAGCTCTCGGCGGCGACGCTCTCGGCGGCGCCGGGCTCGGCGGCGGTGGTGGGGCTCCCGACTCGAGTGGTGGACCCGCTCCCGGCATCGACCCCGCCTACGAGGAGTGCGTCACCGCCGCGACGACATCCCAGGAGTTCGCAGAGTGCGCGAACCTGCTCTAAGGGTGAGCGCCCTGCCCGGCGCCGGGCGCCGATGAGCGGCGGCAGGCTCAGCGCCGCGCTCCGCTTCCTTCGTGGTGCCGATGGCTGGCCGTATCTTCTGGTGCCGTTCATTCCGGCGGCCGTCGTGCTCGAGCTCGCTCACGGGTCGGCGACCCTGATCTTCTTCGTCGCTGCGGCGGCGGTCATCCCGACCGCGGCCTTGATGGGACGTGCCACCGAGGAGCTGGCCGCCAAGGCCGGCCCTGGCATCGGCGGGCTCCTCAACGTGACCTTCGGCAACGCGCCGGAGCTGATCATCGCTCTGTTCGCCCTTGAGGCCGGCCTGCAGGAGGTCGTCAAGGCGTCGATCGTCGGCTCGATTCTCGGCAACGTCCTGCTCGTGCTCGGCGCGGCAATGGTCGCCGGCGGTATCGGCCGTGGTGGCGAGGTCCAACGCTTCGACAAGACCGCGGCCAACGTCCAGTCGACGATGTTGTTCCTGGCGGTAGCCGCCCTGATGATGCCGGCGATCTTCGAGCTGATCGAGGGCCGGGGCCTGCCCGGGATCGGCCCGGAGCTCGTCACCTTCGACAGCACGGTCGAGAAGCTTTCGCTGGCGATCGCCGTGGTCCTGATGCTGACTTACATCATCGGCCTGGCTTTCTCCCTGCGTACCCACAAAGACATCTTCAACCCGGTTGCCGAGACGGGCCAGGACGAGGACCTCTGGGGCTGGTCGACTCGCAAGTCGGTCGGCGCGCTGGCGATCGCCGGCGTCGCCGTTGGCTTGATGTCGGAGATCCTCGTCGGCTCGATCACCGATGCGTCTGAGACCGTTGGCCTGAGCGAGTTCTTCGTCGGAGTGATCGTCATCGCGATCGTCGGCAACGCCGCAGAGCACTGGGTCGCCGTTCTAGTCGCCTACAAGCAGAAGATGAACCTGGCCGTCAACATCGCGATCGGTTCGAGTGCGCAGGTGGCGTTGTTCGTCGCGCCCGCGCTCGTCTTCGCCTCGTTCGTGATCGGGCCCGAGCCGATGCCGCTCGTATTCAACGGCTTCGAGCTGGGCGCAATCCTGATTGCGACGCTGGTCGCCAGCCAGGTGACCCAGGAAGGGGAGTCGACCTGGTTTGAGGGCGTGCAGCTGCTCGCCCTTTACGTGATCCTCGCGCTCGCCTTCTTCGCTGCCTGAGGCGCCGCGCACCGCTGTGTGAAACGGCGCATCGGCTGCCGCCAAACCGCCCTCAGTCCTCGCGCCCCGGGTCCTGGCCTTCCTCGCCCTCGTCCTCTTCGCCGTCGTCCTGGCTCAGGGCCGTAGCCGAGATCGAACCGCCGCCGCCGGCGTGGTAGTGCGTCTGGAAGGTCTCCAGCGTCTCCTCGAGGCGGGCCTCGTCAACCGGTACGGCATCGGAGATCCGGACCCAGTCAGCGCCCTCGTAGTCCTCCATGTTGAAGATGTCCTGGTCGAGGGAGGCGGAGTCGTCGACGATCACGACGACCTCGGTCTGCGGGTTGAAGTACGTGCCGGGCTGGATCGCCAGCTGCTCGAGCTCGTAGGTGTTCTTTTCGATGTCTTTGGCGTCAGGCATAGGCACCGTTATAGCCGCTCGCGACGGTCGGCGGCGTCCTCACTGCCCGAGACCCTCCAGGTCGCGGAGCTGGCGGGCGATCTCGACCTCGACGTCGAGCGGCTCCTTGCCGCTGCGGAGGCGTCGCTGATTGCGGGCGACGACCAGCTGCCGCACCTCCTCAACCAGCGCCGGATCAACCCTGACATCGACCTTCGGCGACATCAGCTTGGTCATCTCCGCCTCGACATCGAGGGCCTGCTCACCGCGCTGGGCCTGGCGGAAGGCCTTGGCCTCGAGCATCTGGCGGATCTCAGCCTCCTGCACCTGCTGGGAGACCTGCTCGCCCGCCCCGCCCCGCGCGGGGTGCATGTCGTGGTCCATGGCGAAGGCGCCCTTGCCGATCTCCTTGTAGACGGCCCCGGCGCCGGCGAAAGCAAGTGCGGCTATCGGCAGCGCGATGAAGAACACAATCAGGATCACGTCACCGTTGCTCAGCGCAAGTGGCAGCACACCTGGGAGGGTAGCGCCGTCGCGCCTCCCACGGCCGATCCGGCGGCGCCAACCGCCTTGCGGTTCGCCGCCGCCTCGGCTATCCTCTCCCTGGTTGACTGACCAGTCAATCAATGGACCTTGAATGCATCTTGGCCGCGAGCCAAGCCGTAAATGCCGACCGGGCAGCAGTGCTGATCCGGGAGGCCGGTGGCGCCGCGGTCGACTGACAACGACTTACAAGGAGTGATCCACGGTGGTTGATTTCACCCTCACCGACGAGCAGCAGGATCTTCGCGAAATGGCGCATGCCTTCGCTGAGAAGGACATCCGCAAGGTCGCGGCGGAGTACGACCGCGACGGCACCTGGCCACAGGAGATCATCGAGAAGGCCTGGGAGATCGGCCTGATGAACACCCACACCCCGGCCGAGTACGGCGGCCCGGGCCTCGACTACCTCTCGGGCTGCCTGATCGAAGAGGAGCTCGGATGGGGCTGCTCCGGCATCGGCACGTCGCTTGCCGCCAACGGGCTCGCATCGTCGCCGGTGGCGCTCGGCGGCTCCGAGGAGGTCAAGAAGGAGTACCTCGGGATGCTGACCGAGGGCCCGAAGCTCGCCAGCTTCTGCCTGACCGAGCCCGATGCCGGCTCCGATGTCTCAGGGATGAAGACGACCGCCACCAAACATGGCGATAAGTGGGTCATCAACGGCTCCAAGTGCTTCATCACCAACGGTCAGTACGCCGATTGGTACACGGTCTACGCGAAGACCGACAAGGACGCGGGCCATCGCGGCATCTCGGCCTTCGTCGTGCCACGCGACGAGACGATCGTGATCGACAAGAAGGAGGACAAGCTCGGACAGCGTGCCTCCAACACCGCGACGGTCACCTTCAACGAGACCGAGATCCCGGCCGGGAACATCCTCGGCGAGGAGAACAAGGGGTTCAAGCTGGCGATGATGACCCTCGACCGCACCCGTCCCGGCGTTGCCGCAATGGCCGTCGGTATCGCTCGCGCTGCTTTTGAGCACGCCTGCGAGTACTCCAAGGAGCGCCAGCAGTTCGGCGTGCCGATCGCGATGCACCAGGCGATCTCGTTCATGATCGCCGACATGGCGACCAAGGTCGAGGCCGGTCGTCTGCTCACGTGGCAGTCCGCCTCGCTGCTCGACCACGGCCTGCGCAACTCGCTGGCTGCGAGCCACGCCAAGCGCTTTGCCGGTGACTCGGCGATGGAGGTGACCACCGACGCCGTCCAGGTCTACGGTGGCTACGGCTTCATCAAGGACTACCCGGTCGAGAAGCTGATGCGGGACGCGAAGATCATGCAGCTCTACGAGGGCACCTCGCAGATTCAGCGTCTGGTCATCGCCAAGGAGGTCCTGATGGGCCGCGGCGTCAACGAGCCGCTGCCGGAGTTGATCGCCAAGGACGCCGAGAAGCAGGCCGTCCCCGCCTAGCCAGGGACGTCCTCTAAGCCGCCGCTCAGGCGGGGCCAACCGTTCGAGGAGCCCCCGGTCCGCCGGGGGCTCTTCTCGTTCCGGCGCCGGGTTACTTCGGGCACTTGTGGCCGCGGGCGGCGGCGAGCGCGCAGAGCGCTCTTTTCGCCTTGCCTTTGCGGCTTGTCAGGCCGTAGCCGGACTCCGCCCCGGAGCGCCCGAAGTCGCGCCAGCGATGGAAGATCACCGCCTCCACGCCGGGGGTCTTGCGGAGCGTCTTGTAGGCCTTGACGTTGGTCTTGGCCTGCTCCTTCTCGCTGATGCCCTTCGATGCTGAGCTGATCCCCGTCTCGGTGATCCAGAAGGGCAGCCCCTGCTCGCCGAAATCAACCAACACGTCCTTGAGCTCGGCCAGCTGCAGGCGGAGCCCGTCGATGTGGCCGTGGCGAAGGCGGCGGCCGCTGTAGGAGTGGTGGCCGATCGCATCGGCGTTGCCGGCCCCACCGGCCTCGAGGACGCGGCGCAGAAAGGTGTCGTAGCGGAGCTTGCCGTTGCCGTTCTTGGTGAAGGCGGCGAGCCCACCGCTGATCACCGGCATCTTCGGGGCGACCGACTTGACTCCGTCGTGGGCGAGCTCGAGCAGCTTCGCGTAGCGTTCGGGATCGGGGCCACCGGCGTAGAAGGCCGCGTAGTTGGGCTCGTTCCAGACCTCGATTCCCGCGGCCTGCGGGTAACGCCGCGCCACCTCCGCAGCGAAGGTCCGCCAAGCGGCGTCGAAGGCTGGGGCCGGAGGATTGCTCCCTTCGGTCTGCCTGCAGCCCGGCTTCTGGGTCGCCCAGCAGGGTGCGCCCATGAGGATGAAGAGCGGTCGGACCCCGGCCGAGAGCATCCGCGAGTAGGTCGCATCAAACGCGTCCCAGTAGTAGTTGCCGGGCGAGAACTCGACGCTGGCCCAGTTCAGCGTGGTTCGCAGGGTGTCGCTGCCGAGGGCCGCGGCCCGGGGAACCTCTCCGAGGCGGAGCCCCCAGCTCTCGTTGACGCCGAACAGCAGCTGCGGGTTCGGCGGACCGAGCGGCGAGCGCTCAGGGGCCCGCAGCCGGCAGGGGTCGAGATCGAAGGCCGCCGCAAGCGAGGCGGCGGTGGCGACGCCGTCACAGTGGTAGTTCCAGCCCGCGGTCTGATTGTAGGCCCGCCAGTCACAGCGCCAGCTCTGACCGGTATCGCGACAGCGGACCTCCGGGCTGTGCAGACCTCTGGCGAGCAGGCTCGATCCGACCGACCCCTGAGCCTGGGTTGCCTGGGAATCGACGGCGCAGTTGCGCTTACGGATCTTGAATCGGTTCCGGTAGTGGGTGGCGGTGCCGGTGCAGTCGTAGGTTCGGTCGGCGAAGCGGATGGCCTCGAAGCTGCACTTGAATCCGCGCCCGAGCAGCCCCCAGCAGAACGAGTCGGTCGCCTCCAGATCCTTCTTGCCGAGGCGGTCGGGCATCGACTTGGTCAGCTCGGTGCCGCCACGGTCCGGCTTGCACGAGGTGGTCTTGAAGCGCAGTGACGCGGCGCGGGAGGGGAGCTCTCCCGTGCCTCGGCAGGAGAAGGTCTTCGAGCCCCGCCGCTCGGCGGCGACCCAGCGGCAGCGCACGCCGTCGGCTCCCTTCTTGCCGATCTGCCGGCAGCCGAGCTTGATCGATTGCAGGGAGCGCTCGGCGAGGGCCGTTTTCGTCTCCCGCTTGGCGATCGTCTGGATCCCGGCCCGAGCCGAGGCCTCGCCGAAGGCGAGGAGGGCCAGCAAAGCGACCGCGAAAGCCCCCAGAACGGCCAGTCGAGGCGCATGCGGAAGCGAGAGTCTCACACGGTGTCTTATCGGGAGTCCCGCGCCGTCCCCTGAGTCCTGCATGGAAACTAGACGCACGTCCACCTTCGGGACGTCGGCTACCGACCACTCGCTAAACGGGCGTCCAGGCGTCCGCAAACTCCCGCTCGAGGGCGGCGACGGCGTCGCCCCAGGCGCTGGTCAGAGCGGGCACCATCAAGGGGCCGATCACCCGCAGAGGCGCCTTCAGGCGCAGCTCCGTGCGGTAGGTGACCGAGACCTCGCCTCCGGGCAGCTGCTCGACGTCGAAGCGGTCGGTCGTCGCGGCGGCCGCGTTTTCCGCGGTGGCGATCAACAGAGTCGGACGCTCGAGCTCGGCGGTGATGATCTCCGCCTCGATCCTGCGGCCGGCGATCGAGGCCTTGACGAGATGCCGCGCGTTGCGGACGAACGGGTCAATCGTGGTCAGCTCCGCCGCACGCACCGCCGGGTGCCATTCGGGCAGATTGCGGAAGTCGGCGAGGTAGTCGAAAACGCGGGTCTGTGCCCAGTTGGTCCGGAATTCAGCTGAGAAGCGTTGCGCCATGCGCGCGCCCTCCGTGGGTCGCTTGACTCGACCCTTCCACATGGTCCGCCCCGGGTCAAGGCCGATTCTGAGCCCAGCCTGGGGTCAAGCGTCCGCTCGCCGCGGCGAGATCGCGATTATCAGCCCGATCGTCGTCGTGACGATCATTGCGATCACGATCGCGTGCGCCCAGCCGTCGAAGGTCGCGATGCTCGCCCAGAGCAGGACTGCCGCGATCGCGATCAGCGCCAGGTTGAGAATCGGCACCACCCGGCGCCCGGTTGAGCGCAGCGCCGCATCGTTGCTCGCGTCCCCCAACTCGAAACGCTCGATCTGCATACGTTCGCTGCTCAACATCTCCGTCTCCTCCTCGATCGCTTGGACTGGGATCGAGCCTAGAGGGCCCCAGCCGCCGGGTGTGTGCCATTGGTCACAATCCCCGCCGGGCGCTGCCGCGGGTGCCGGCGCCACGCCCACCCCGCTCGCCCCATATATTCGACCGGTGGCACAACGGCGCTCCAAGCCCGTCGCCGAGGCAGCTGCAGAGGCGGCTCGCGTCACCGAAGGCCGTCGCGGCGGCTCGCGGCGGCGTCCGGCTGGGAGGGCATCGGACGTCTTCGGAGGTGAGCTACGGCGTCGGGATGTCTTCCCGCTCCTGGTGCTGCACCTGATTCAGCGCGAGCCGGCTTACGGCAATCGGCTGATCGAGGAGATCGAGGAGATCACAGGCGGGGTGATGACGGTCAACCCGAACACGATGTATCCGCTGCTCCGCGAGCTCGAGGCCGAGGGTCGGATCGAGGGCCAATGGGAGCACCCCGACAAGCGCACCCGCCGCTTCTACTCGATCACCGATGGCGGCCTCGAGGAGTACGAGCGGCTGCGCACCGAGCTGGAGCCGTTCCTGGCGACGATGGCCCGCACCATCCGGCTGATCAAGCACGAGATCTACGGCTGATGGCCGAGGTCAGCGCTGAGGTCGAGGTCGCTGCCCCGCTGGCTGACGTCTGGGACCTGTACTTCAACCCCGAGAGCTGGCGCAACTGGGTCGACGGGTTCGCCCGCGTCACCGCCTCAGATGGCTACCCGCGGCGCGGCGGCAGCTTGAGCTGGGAGTCGACGCCGGCCGGCCGCGGTCGGGTCAGTGAGCGGGTGCTCGAGCATCAGCCGCGGCAGCTGCACCGGGTCGCCTACACGGATCCAGGCTCGGCCGGGGAGCTCGAGACGAGCTTCGAGATGGTGCCCGCCGGAGACCGCATTCGGCGGACCAGAGTGGTCCAGACGCTGCGTTACGAACTGCAGCAGGCCGGGCCCTTCGCGGCAGTTACCGAGAGGCTCTTCATCCGTTCGCAGATGCGGCGCTCATTGCAGCGCTCGCTCGGCGGCCTGATGGCCGAGGCCAAGCAGGTCCCGGCCACCGACTGACCAGTCAGTCGTGGCGCCCCCCTAGTACGCTCCGAGCCGCCTCAAACCCCACGATCGGAGTGAAATGTTCGTCTTCAAGGCCGCCGTTGTCGGCGCAGGAACGATGGGTGGCGAGATCGCTCAGGCGATTGCCGCAGCCGACATCGACGTCATTCTCAAGGACATCGACCAGAAGTTCGTCGACCAGGGTCTGGAGAAGGCTCGCTCGGTCACCGAGGGACAGCTCGCTCGGCTCGTCTCGAAGGAGAAGCTGACCCAGGAGCAGGCCGACGGGCGCCTGGCCGAGGTCATGGGCCGCCTCACGGGCACGACGGACTACGGTGACTTCGGCGATGTCGACTTCGTGATCGAGGCGGCGCCCGAGAAGATGGCGATCAAGCAGCAGGTCCTGGCCGAGCTCGACGAGGTCACCCCGGGCCACGCGATCATCAGCTCCAACACCTCATCGCTCTCAATCACCGAGATGGGCGAGGCGACACAGCGGCCGGACAAAGTCGTCGGCTTCCACTTCTTCTACCCGGCCTCGGTGATGCCCCTGCTGGAGATCGTCCGCGGCGATGAGACCTCGGATGAGACCGTCGCCACCGCGCTCAACTTCGCTCAGGGAATCAAGAAGCAGCCGATTGTCTGCGAGGAGGTTCCCGGCTTCGTCGTCAACCGGATCCTCAACTCCTCGGTCGCCGAGGTCTGGCGCGAGCAGGCTGAAAAGGGACTCTCGGTGAAGGCGATCGACGATGGCATCGTCGCAGCCAACGCCGCACCGATGGGGCCGTTCCTGCTCACCGACTTCCTCGGCCTCGACACCGTGCTGCACGTTGCTGAGCACCTGCGGGACTCCTACGGTGACCGCTTCTACGTCCACGAGGGCATGCAGAAGCTCGTCGCCGAGGGCAAGCTCGGCGTCAAGAGTGGGGGGGAGGGCGCCTACAAAGACGGCGAGCCGAATATCGCCGGCGATGTCGAGCCCAACCTCGAGGAGCTCGTCGAGATGTTCTCGCTCAAGGCTCTGGCCGAGGCCTGCCTGATCCTCGAGGAGGGTGTCTGCACCGTCCGCGAGATCGACCTGGGGATGATGGCCGGCGCCGGCCTCGATCCGCGCCGGGGCCTGTTTCCGCCGTTCTGGAAGGCCGACATCGAGGGGCTCGACAAGGCGCTCGAGAAGCTCGAAGGTCTCGCTGAGCGCTACCCCGAGCGCTTCCAGGTGCCGCGGGTGCTGAGGCGCCTCGTCGCGCAGGGCCGTCACGGCCTCGCGACAGGACAGGGCTTCTACGCCTATCCGCAGGCCGACGAGGGCGAGCAGACCGAGACGATCAAGCTCGAGACCCGCGCGGACGGCGTCGCGATCGCCTGGTTGGCGAACATGCCGATGAACGCGATCAGCCCGCAGGTGATCAACGATCTGCGCACCGTCTGGGAAAGGCTCAAGAGTGCCGGCGAGGTGCGGGCGCTGGTGATCGCCTCCGCGATCCCGGTTGTCTACTCCGCGGGCGCCGACATCAAGGCGTTCACGAAGATGGACGAGGCGGGCGGCAAGCTGCTGATCGCCGACGGCCACGCGCTGCTACGCGAGTTCGGAACGGAGGGGATCGTGACGATCGCCGCGGTCAACTCGCTCGCCTTTGGTGGTGGCTGCGAGTTGGCGATGGCCTGCGACATGAGGATCGCGGCGGAGTCGGCGGTCTTCGGCCAGCCCGAGGTCAACCTCGGCATCATCCCGGGCTTCGGTGGCACCCAGCGGCTGCCGCGGCTCGTCGGGCCGCAGAAGGCGCTCGAGATGAATCTCGTCGGCGACGCGATCACCGCCACCGAGGCCTATGAGTACGGGCTCGTCAACCGGCTGGTGCCCGACCACGAGTTGTTCGACACGGCGCTCTCTTTCGCCCGCAAGCTCGCCGGCCAGGCGCCGCTCGCGGTCGCGCAGATCAAGCGTGTCTCCCACAAGGGTGACCTCGATGAGGGGATCGAGGCCGAGAAGGTCGGCTTCGCCTCTGCCTTCTTCTCCGCGGACGCG
>JAQBGG010000118.1:0-9442 GCA_032122625.1 Acidobacteriota bacterium | reverse complement strand
AGCACGCCGAGGCGATCCTCGAGCTCGAGATCGGCGGCCACATGCCGGTCGGCGTGCTCGTCGACCCGAAGGCCGAGGTCGAGCAGGAGTACTACGCCGCGGTTCTCTGGGACGGCCGGGCGAAGCGCCCGATGATGCTGTTCAGTGACATGGGCGGGATCGACATCGAGCAGGTCGCCACCGAGCACCCCGACCAAGTCGGCCGCGGTCACCTCTCGAACCTCCACCCGATAGCCGACTTCCAGGCCAAGGAGACGGTCGCGCGCTGCGGAATGACCGGCTCCGAGCTCGGCCGGGCCAGCCGGATCCTCGTCGCCCTGGCCCGCCTGCAGCGGGACTACGACATGACTCTCGCCGAGATCAACCCGGTCGCTCGCCTCTCCGACGGCAGCTTCGTCGCCCTCGACGCCCACATGGAGATGGAGGACGAGGCGGTCGGTCGCCACAAGAAGGTGCTGACCGAGCTCGGCGTCGATCTCTCCGAGCCCCGTGAGATGTACGAGCCGTCGGATTTCGAGAAGAACGTCAAGGCAATCGATGCCGCCGACCATCGCGGCGTCATCCAGGGCAAGGATCACGGGTTCCACGGCAACCTCGGCCTGGTGATCGGCGCCGGAGGCGGCAGTCTCACCCTCACCGACGCGGTCCGCAACCAGGGAGGCAAGCCCGCCAACTACGCCGAGATCGGCGGCAACCCCTCGGTCGCCAAATCAGCCGGCCTTGCCAAGGAGGTCCTGCAGAAGGACGGGGTCGAGAAGATCGCGGTGATGATGTCGATCGTCTCCAACACGCGAGTAGACATCGTCGCCCGCGGCGTGATCAAAGCCTGCCTGGAGCTCGGCAAGGACCCGGCCGAGACGATCGTGATCTTCCGGATCCCCGGCGCCTGGGAGGACGAGGGCTCGAAGATCCTCGACAAGTACGGCGTCGAGTACTGCGACCGCTCAGTCTCGATGTGGGACGCAGCCGGCCGCGCCGTCGCCAAGGTCCAGGGGGAGCAGAACTAATGCCGGCCATCTCCTCCGCTTCGCGTCCGGGGATGTCCGGGTCAGGGGAGACCTGAACCATGCCTGTACTGCTGAATGAGAACTTCACCTTCCTCGTCCAGGGGATCACCGGGCGCGAGGCGGTCAACCTGACCCGCGAATGCCTCGACTTCGGCTCCAAGATCGTCGCCGGAGTGACCCCGGGCCGAAAGGGCCGGGAGGTCCACGGCGTACCCGTCTTCGACACGGTTGAGCAGGCCGTCGAGCATCACGGCAAGCCGATCGACGGCGCCGTGGCCACCGTCCCCCCCGCCTTCACCAAGGATGCCGTCTTCGAGGCGATCGAGAACGGGATCAAGCTGATCGTCATCGTCACCGAGCGGATCCCACGGCGTGACGTCGCCGAGATGGTCGAGCTGGCGAACGAACGCGGCGCCAGGATCATCGGCCCCAACTGCCTCGGCCTGATCTCGCCCGGGGTCGCGAAGATGGGTGGCATAGGCGGCCCCGCAAAGGACGCCGCCAAGGCCTACAACCCCGGGCCGGTCGGCGTGATGAGCCGCTCGGGCGGGATGACGACCGAGATCTCCTCCACCCTGACCGCCGCCGGCCTCGGCGTCTCGACCGCGATCTCAATCGGCGGCGACGCGATCATCGGCTCCACCTACGCCGAGCTGATGCCGCTCTTCGAGGAGGACCCTCAGACCGAGGCGATCGTGATCTACACCGAGCCCGGCGGGCGCATGGAGGCCGAACTGGTCGACTGGCGCGATCAGGCGGGCTCGAAGATGCCGATCGTCGCCTTCATGGCCGGTCGGTTCATGGACGACGAAGAGATGCAGGGCATGAGCTTCGGGCACGCCGGGACGATCGTCGAGGGCAAGGAGGACTCCGCGACGGAGAAGATCGCCCGCCTCGAGGAGGCCGGCATCCCCGTGGTCGAGCGGATCGACGAGATCCCCGCCAAGGTCAAGGAGGCGCTCGGCAGATGAGCGAGTCGCTGAACGGAATCTTCATCGCCGTCGAGGTCTCCCCGTCGGTCGCCTCCGACGTCGAGCTCGCAAAGAAGCTCGAGGAGGTGTGCCCGGTGGACATCTTTGCCGCCGGCGACGGTGGCGTAGAGCTGGTCGAGGAGAACCTCGACGAGTGTGTGCTCTGCAATCTCTGCGTGGATGCCGCCCCGGACGGTGGCCTCAAGATTGTCAAGCTCTACGAGTAGGGTCGAGCGAGCCGGCGATGAGCGCCCCCGGTTCTCGGTTCTGATCCCGCTCGAGTTCACGCGTGGCATCGCACAGCAGTGCCTCCAGGCCTGGGCAAAGGGGATGGATTACTCCCGCCGGGGGTACGAGATCCTCCTCGCCGCACCCGACGACCATGACCAAGCCGAGCTACAACTGCTCGAGGCGCTGCTCGACCCGCGGGACCGGGTCATCTCGCTGCCCTGCGAGCACGACATGGATCTGGTCGCCGCCGCGGCCGAGGTGGCCGAGGGCGAGGTGTTGGTCTTCACCGAATCGCACTGCATCCCAGAGCCCGACTTCCTCGCCGCCTGCGAGCGTGCCTTCGCCGCGAACCCGAGCTGGGACGGATTCAGCGGCCGCTCTATCCCACTGACGCACAACCTCCTCTCAGTGATCGAGGCGGAAATGTACGTAGCCGACATCGCCGAGAATCTCGGGCGCCACCCCTGGCTCAAGGTCCTCGACCAGTGCTTCGTCGTCAAACGCACGGCCTACGAGCGCAGCGGCGGCATCGAGCCCAGGTTCGGGCACTTTGCAGAGCACCTGCTGGCCGCCCGCCTGCGCCGCTCCGGCGCGGTGATCGGCCATCATCCGGGGGCTGCGATATCGCACCACTACGTCGGTGAGCGCGCCGAGTTGATTGATTTCGCACGTGACTTTGGACGTGGACGGGTGATCTTCGCGGCAGGGGCCGAGCGGGACGACTGCGGAGATCTGTTCGAGGCCCCGACCGAGTGGCGGACGAGGTTTGGACGCGACCGTGGGGTCGCCCGGCGTATGGCCGCAATGCTGATCCGCGACATGCCGGCGGCCCTGCGGGAGGGGAGCCCGGAAGGGATCGACCTCGTGCCCCAGAAGCGGGTGGTCCCTCTCGACCGCGCCCGGTGGATTCTGATGGCCTGCGTTCCGACCCGCATCGGCCTGCTGGCTCGGCGAATGAATCTGCGGCTGGGGGCACTCCGACTTGAGGCCGATCTGCGGCTGCGAAGCCATCAGCGCGCGAAAGCCGCGTTCCTCCGACTCAACGACGCGGCCGCGACGCTCGGCGGTGAGGAGGCCCTTGCGGAACTGCAGGGGCTGGAGGGCCGGGTCGGCGAGTTCGAGGAGCCCGAGGGCCACCGTTCGGAGTGGACAGCGCTGACATCCGATCTCGTTCCCGCGGTCGGGTTCCACGCGCTCGAGCGCCTCGAGAGGCGGCCCTTCAGGTGGTCGGCCCCGGCAGCGATGGTCTCGCTGCCCGAGCTCGGCCCGGGCGCCACGGTGGAGATTGCCTGGGGCCGCATCGACGGTCAGGGCCACGAGGTAGCGCGCTTCTACGCCAACGAGAGACGGATACCAAGCTCGCAGATCACTCACGCTCGTCATTCGACCCAGATCAGCCTCGACCGACCGAGCGGGGCCCTGCGACTCGGCTGGGTGGCCGGATCCCGGCACGGCCGCGGCGATCCACGCCGGCTGGGGCTCCCGGTCGAGCGGATCAGCTGGAGCGCCGGCAACGGGGCTCCGTCCCCTGCCGTGCACTCCCAGCAGTCGACTTCTGCCGGACTCGGCGAGGCAGGATGGCGCCGGCCTGCCTCGGCCTCTCGGGCCGGATCCGACCCGATCTACCTGATGCACATCCACAAGAGCGCCGGCACCTCCCTGCGAGTCATGATCAGCGATGCCTTCGCCGCCGACGAGCAGCTCGCGCCGACGCAAGCCGTCTACTACGCGGCCCAGCTTCGGGAGAGCCCCAAGATCCTGCAGCGGAAATGCGCGCTGGCCGTCGGCCACTTCGGCGTCGACCTGCCGACCGCAACGCCGGATCGCTCCTGGCGGGTGATGACGGTCCTACGCGAACCGCTGGATCGCCTCCGCTCACTGCACGGGTACCTGCTTCAGAACTCCTTCATCGACGAGGCAGCCGGCTTCCAATCGTGGGCGGAGCACCAACTCCGGCTCGAGGACTGCCTCGGCGGCCATTTCCTGGCGGGCGGGCTACTGGCCCCCGGTCGGGGTCTGAAGGCGGTCTCAGCCGAGCTCATCGCGGCTCAGTCGCAGTTGACCGAAGCACTCCTCCGCTGCGAGGTGGTTGGGGTCTACGAACGGCTGGCGGACACGACGAACCTGCTCTGTGCCGCGACCGGGGCGCTGCCCCCGCTCGAGCCGCCACGCCTAAATCCAGCTATCGAGCGCCAACAACGACCAGCGGCCGAGGATCTGGGGCCCGCGGGCGAGCGCTTGCTCGCGATCGAGCGACGGCTCCACAGACTGGCCACTCAGGTGTTCGAGCGTCAGCTCGGCGATCTGTACGAAGGCCTTGCGCAACCAGGTACGGCGGCGCTCAGCAGCGCCGACGCTGCCTGCCTGCTGCGACGCCGCTGGTTCGATCGAGAGGCCTCTCTGGCGCCCGCCGCCAACTCCTCAAAGCCGATTGCCTGGCTCCCCGGCGACCCCTTCCCAGGGGACAACCTGCACGCCTACGAGGAGCACCACGGCGGCGCTCTGCGCTGGACTGGTCCCGGCGAGACGACCCGCGTGCACGTGCTGATCGACACCTCTCGCCGTTGGCACCTGAGGGTCGGCCTGCACCCGGCGACCCCCCGCGAACACTCTGAGAAGGCCCGCCTGATGATCAACGGCCGACCGGTCGAGCTGATCCGGTCGGCGACCCGCGACCAGCCCGGACCGCCGCTTGCAGCGGACAGCATGGTGCTGCACTCGACGATCGAGCCCGCAGACGCGCCGGCCGAGAGCGCTCCGTTCTCCACCCTGGAGATCCATTCGCCGGTCCGCCGGGGCAGCGCCGAGTTCCGCCAGTTGGGACTTGGGTTGACCGGGGTCCTCCTGGAGCCGCGGACCTAATCCGAGGGCGACGTCACCTATACCGTTCCGGAACCGTGCCGCCGCTCCGTGTCCATACCTGCGTGAGTGGCTCGCACCAGACATCCTCGGGAACCCGGGTCATCGAGCGCTGAGCATTTCCGCCGTACCCTCTGCGAACATACGTTCGTGCGCTGGGACAACCTGAGAGCGAGCGAGAGCGGCGGCGCAAGCCGGCTCCCCGGGGTCGAAACGGAGACCGTCACCCGCACCTTCGAGGCGCCCGAGGCGATGGGCATCCGCTTCCACGAAATCCAGGCCCGCTCGGCGCTGAACAGCGTGCCGCCGATGAGCCACGTCGATTTCCGCTGGACGATCAACCCCTACAGGGGCTGCAGCCATGCCTGTGCCTACTGCTTTGCCCGCCCCACCCACACCTACCTGGGCTTCAACGCGCGCGAGGACTTCGAGCGCGAGATCGTCGTCAAGGCGAATCTGCCCGAGGTGCTGCGGGCGGAGCTGAGGCGCCCCTCCTGGAAGGGCGAGCACGTCGCGCTGGGAACGAACACGGACCCGTATCAGTGGGTGGAAGGGCGTTACCGGATCACCCGCGGTATCTGGGAGGAGCTACTGGCCGCCCGCAACCCCTGCTCAATCCTGACCAAGTCGCCGCTGCTGCTCCGCGACATCGAGCTCTTCAAGCGGCTCGACGCGGAAACAGCGTTCGCCGCCAACCTCTCGATCCCGACGCTGGACGAGAAGGCCTGGCGGGCGAGTGAGCCCGCGACTCCGCACCCACGGAAGCGGATCGAGGCGGTCGCCGAGCTGCGCGCGGCCGGGATCGAGACCGGCGTGCTGATCGCGCCCCTGATGCCCGGGATCAACGACTCGGCGGCAAAGGTGAATGAGATTCTCGAGCTCTGCGGCGAGGCCGGGGCGACAAGCGTCGGCGGCGTCGCACTGCACCTGCGGGGCGAGGTTCGCGAGATCTTCCTCGACTGGCTGCGCCAGTACCGCCCCGGACTGCTGCCCCGCTACGAGCGGCTCTACGAGCGCCGCTCCCGCCTGGAGCCGAGCGAGCGGCGAAGGCTCGGCCGGCTGCTGCAAGGCAAAGGGAGCCGCGCTATCCGGCCGCGCCGCCTCGGTAGCTCCCAGCGGCAGTCGGACGGCGCTTCCCGGGCGGCGGCCGGCGCAGGCTTCCCGCAGCGCTTGTTCGACCTGTAACCAAGATCGTCACGCGGCAAACGCAGCGCGGCTTCCGTGGTCGGCGAGCGAGTGTCAAGTTATCCCTGACTATCAGGGGGTTCCTTACAGTCGCGGCAACACCCTGGGGTCGAGCCCATCGGCCTACCGTCCCATTCCCCCCGATCGCGCTCGCCTCGAGCTAGGTGCCGGACCCCGGCCCACGGTCACCGGTCGGCGGGACCTCGTAGCGGTAGCCGCCCTCGTCGTCGGTCAACGTCACGTTGATCGGAAACTCGTCGCCGTTGGGGGCGGTCCCGGTACAGACGAACTTGCTGCCGTCCTCGACATCGACGTCCTCGACACCGGCGCAGTCGACCTCGGGGTCGGGCAGATTCGCCTGCTCGCCGAGGCCGCCGGAGATCGTCTTCTCCATGTCATCGGGGTCGAGCGACTTGCCCCCGATCGAGACCTCGCCGGAGGCGCTGCAGCCCGCGAGCAAGGCGGACAGAAGCAGCGTTAGTAGCGGCAGAAGTGCGCGACGGCTCAACGGTTCCCTTTCGGCTCGGGCTCGGATCAAGGGTGCCTGCGGGCAGCAGACTACCTCCCACTCGCTACGGTTCGACGTTCGGCTCCTGGGGATGCCGTCACCGCCATGAACTTCGTCGAAGACGTCCTCGAGAACTTCCCCGCCGCACGCCCGGCGCTGATCGCCGTGGGCGAGGACGGCGAGCGTCACGTCTGGGGCTTCGGCGAACTGATCGCCCGCAGCGCCGGCCTCGCCGGCGCGCTCGCTGCTCGCGGCATCGGTCGCGGCGATGTGGTCATGACCTTGATCGGCAATCGCTCCGAATGGGTGCTGACGATGCTCGCCTGCTTCCGGATCGGCGCAATCGCGCTGCCATGCAACCCCCAGCTTCGCCGCGACGATCTCACCCACAGGGTCAACACGGCGAACCCGAAGCTGGCGATCGGCGAGCAGCGCTATCTCGGCGAGCTCCCCGCCGGGGTCGCTTACATGACGCTGGAGGAAGTAGCGGCGGTCCTCGACGAGGATCGGCCTCAGGATCCGCCGGCCGATCCCAGCGACCTCGACGCAACCGATCCGGCCCTGATCATGTTCACCTCGGGAACGACCGGGGAGGCGCGGGCGGCAGTCCACACCCAAAGCTACCTGGGCGGACAGGCGCTGCAGGCCGAGCATTGGTTCGGTGCCCAGCCCGGGGAAGTGGCCTGGTGCACGGCGGCTACCGGCTGGTCGAAATCGGCCCGGAACTCGTTCATCGCGCCCTGGCTCTGCGGGGCGGTGGCCTTCCTGCACGAGGGCCGCTTCGACCCCGACGAGCGTCTGGCGATCTGCGAGCGCGAGGGGATCGGCACCCTCTGCCAGGCGCCGACCGAGTACCGGATCCTGGCCAAGCGCACGGAGTTGCGGCCAATCGGGAGCCTGCGCAGGCTGATCTCGGCCGGGGAGCCGCTCAACCCCGGCGTGATCGGAGCCTTCCGCGAGGCTATGAACCTCGAGATCCACGACGGATACGGGCAGACCGAAACCGGCGCGCTGACGGGGTCGCACACCGGGGCTCAGATCAGGGATGGCTCAATGGGCAGGCCGCTGCCCGGGATCGAGCTGCTGATCGAGGACGGGGAACTGCTGCTCGATCCGCACAGCTGCCCGACCTTCTTCAGCCATTACATCGGCTCCGCCCCCCCGGAGGCGGCGTTGTGGCGTACCGGCGACCTGGTCAGCGAGGACGCAGACGGCTACCTGTGGTTCGAGGGCCGCGCCGATGACGTGATCATCTCATCGGGCTACAGAATCGGCCCATTCGAGGTCGAGTCGGCGCTGCTCAGCCACCCCCAGGTAGCGGAGGCGGCGGCCGTCTCGGCGGCTGACGACGAGCGTGGTGCGGTGGTCAAGGCGGTGGTCGTGCTGCGCGACGGGGAGCCGTCGAAGGAGCTGGCCCAGGCGCTCCAGGACCATGTCAAAGCGACCACGGCGCCTTACAAGTATCCCCGGATCGTCGAGTTCGCCACCGAGCTGCCGAAAACCGCGAGCGGCAAGATCAGACGGGCTCAGCTGCGCGGCAGCGGCGGCGCGTGAGCGGTTCGCCGCGTCCCCTTTTCGGCCGCTTCGGGCCGAAGATGACGCCCGACCGGATCGCCTTTGCGGGGATCTTCGTCGTCACCGGCCTCGGCCTGTTGACGATCGGCGCGACCCTGCCGGTGCTGCCCAAGTACGTGACGGGTCCGATCGGTGGCGGCGACGTCGCGGTCGGAGTGGTGACCGGCGCCTTCGCGGCCACGGGGCTCCTCTTCCGCCCGATCGGTGGGGCCTTCGCGGACGCTCGGGGCCGCAAGCCTGTCGTTGTCGTCGGCGCCCTGGTGACCGCGCTTTCGGGGCTGCTTCTGTTCATCCCCGCCGGCATCGGCGGCTTGGTGATCACCCGGCTCTTCCTCGGCGCCGGTGAGGGCATGGTCTACACGGCGGGCGCAGCCTGGATCGTTGACATGGCCCCCGCCCACCGCCGCGGCCGGGTTATCGGCCTCTACGGGCTGGCGATCTGGGGCGGGCTCTCGCTCGGGCCCCCGATCGGTGATCTGATCCTCCGGACGAGCAGCTTCGAGATGGTCTGGGCCTTCGCCGCAGCGGCGCCTCTCGCCGGCGCCTTGATCGCAACCAGAATCCCCGAGAACTACGCCCCCGCAGCGCTCGCGAAACCGATCAGTCTCGGTCAGCGGGCGCGGGCGCTGATCGCCCGCGAGTCGCTGGCCCCGGGACTTGCACTGGCGCTCACCGTTGTCGGCTACGCCACGCTGGCGGCCTTCATCGTCTTGCACCTGGACGCCCGCGGGATCGGCCACGGCGCGCTCGTCTTCGCCACGTTCGCCGTCACCGTGGTCACTGTGCGCCTCCTCGGCGGCGGTTTGCCCGATCGCTATGGCGGCGCCAGGACTGCCGCTGGAGCCGGACTGGTTCAGGCCGGCGGCCTGTTCCTCGTCGCCGCCGCACACAGCCTTCCCGTCGCCCTGATCGGGGCGGCGGCGATGGGCGGCGGATTCGCGCTCCTGTTCCCCTCGCTCGCCCTGATCGTCGTCGATGCCGTGCCCGATGACCGCCGCGGCGCGGCGATGGGCACCTTCACGGCGTTCTTCGACGTCGGCATGGGCGTCGGCGCCCCACTTGCGGGAGTCGCCGCCGTGGCCGGAGGCTACGGACTGTCATTTGCT
>JAQBGG010000117.1:0-3591 GCA_032122625.1 Acidobacteriota bacterium | reverse complement strand
CTCGTAGACGTGGTCGTCCCCGCCCAGCACCACGTCCGCGCCGGCCGCATAGAGCTCCTTCCAGAACGGCTCCGGGGTCGACTGGTTGCCGTGGATCGCGCCGGAGCTGAAGACGGAGTTCGGGAAGTACGCAAGGGTGCAGGCGGCGGGGTTCGCGGCAAGGTCAGCCCGAAGCCACGGCAGCTCCGCCGAGCTGGGACCGCAACCCCCGACCTGCCCGCAGTTGGAGTTGAGCGAGACGATATGCCAGTCACCGAGGTCGTAGCTGTAGTAGCCCTCCTCCGGATCTCCGGCCGCTGACCCGAAGTAGTCGAAGTAGGTCTGAGCGCCCGGGCGTTCGTAGTCGTGGTCGCCGGGCGTCGGCCGGGTGCGATCCTTGTGGCGCCCCCAAGTGGCGTCGTAGCACTCGTACTGTGCGGGGGTGCCGTACTCGTAGGCGAGGTCACCGAGCGCCAGGACCGTGCCGGGAAGCCGGTCCAGCAGCGCCGCCGTCGCCTCATCCCCCGAGGTGTCGCAGCCCGCGATGTCGCCCGCGGCGAGCACCGTGGCTCCGATGCCGGTGTCAACGGTGAACCTGCGCGCCTCGCTTTGGCCAACCTTTGCGTCGGAGTCGACCTGCTCGGCGCGGGCGGTGTACTCGCCAGAGGCCAGCGGTGATCCGATCACCTTCGAGAAGGTCCCACCGCTCCTGCGCCTGGTCGTGACCGTCTCGACTGGGGCGCCCGAGGTGTCGCCGCCGTTCCAGATATTGATCGTCACCTCCTCGGAGTCGCCCGACGCGCTGCCGGCGATACCGCCGAAGTTGGGCTGAGCGTCCATCGTGCTGCCCTCGGCGGGCGCGTCGAGGCGCAGATTCGAGTCCGCACTCCGAGGGGTCGAGCCGCTGCTGGAACCCTTGGCCGGCGTGGTGGGGGTGAGATCAGCCGGCGTGGTCTCGGCCGGGCCACCACAGCCGATGAGCAAGCCAACAAGAGGTAGCAGCGCCAACGAGACCCGGGCACAAGAGCAGGGGTTCTCGTTACCTGCCTTCGCCTGATCCCCGATCGCCACAGACCTGTTCCTTCCTCGAAATCCGCCCTCAGCCAGTCTGAGAACCACCGCATCCTCAAGCCTCTCAGTTGGACGAGTGTTAGTCCTTGGCCTCAAGCGCGGATCAAGAGCTCTGCGACGCGACGCGGAACTGAGCTGATCCACCCTCAGCCGACGAGGACCGTCAGCGTCTCATCCACGTCGGCTTCGGTGTTGTAGATGTGAAACGCGGCCCGCAGGCTGCCGGCGCGCACCGAGGCCTGGATGCCGGCTCGCTCGAGTGCCGGTTCAGCTCCGGCGACCTCGGCGGAGACGATCGCCGAGTCGGCCGCCTCGAGCCCGAGTCCTGCCCGGAAGCGATTTGCCAGCCCAACGTCGTGTTCGTGGATCGACTCGACCCCGATCCGCTCGATCAGCTCCAGCGCCGGCTGGGTACCGACCCAGGAGAACCAGGCCGGCGACGTGTCGAGGCGCCGCGCGGAGCGGGCGAGGCGGAGCGGCGGGCCGTAGTAGGAGGTATGGGGGTCCTCCCCCGCATACCACCCGGCGGAGAGCGGCCGAATCGAGTCCAGGTGCTCGGGACGAACCGCGAGAAAGGCTGTGCCGCGCGGCGAGGTGAGCCACTTGTAGGCGGCGCAAGCGAAGAAGTCCACCCGGCTCGCGTCCAAGGGAAGCCAGCCGCAGGCCTGGGTCGCGTCCAGGGCGACCAGCGCGCCGTGGTGGCGCGCCGCAGCGATGATCGCGTCGATGTCGGCGACCTCGCCGGTCGCTGACTGCACCGCGCTGAAGGCGACCAGGGTGGTGCGGGCATCGATCGCCTCGGCGAGGCGATCGCTGGGAACCGTCGCCACCTCGACCCCGCGCTCGGCATGGACCATGAACGGGAACAGCATCGACGTGAACTCGATCTCCGGAGCGAGCACCCGGGCGCCGTCGGGAAGCGAGCTCGCGGCGAGGCCGATCAGCTCAGATACGGTCGCGCTGACCGCGACCTCCTCGACAGCGACTCCGACCAGGCGCGCAAACGCGGCCCGCGAACCCTCGGTGCTCTCGCCCCAGTGCTCCCAGCTCGTCCTGCCGCCGCGCCAGTCAGCGAGAGCGTTCTGCAGCGCCTCGAAGGCCGGCCGCGGTGGCAGCCCGTAGCTGGCGGTGTTCAAATAGGGCCCCGCCGGCGTCCAGAGTTCCTGGGCGTCCTCGATACCGAGCCTGCCCCGTTGGCCCTGCGGAGATGTCATTCACCCAGACTAGCCCCGAGAACTCAAGGTCTCGACAGCCGCGAAACGCCCGGGCACCTCATTCTTCGCTTCTCAGGAGCCGCCGGCGATCGGAAGCAGGCCTGTCTGAGCGGGCGGGCTCAATAGGCCCCGCGGGCCTGGAGCACGACGCAGACGGTACGTAGAAGCAACTTCAATCTCCGCGCGGGGACCATGTGCTGACGTACATGTAGTCCAGCTTGATCATGTCTTCGAAGGGAATGTCGCTGCGCCCGAACAGCTGCCATGGGCCGTCAATCCGGGTCGGACGCCCTCCCGCGCCCGATATCGTGGCGGAACCCTCGCAGCCTCGCGGCACCCAGTAGCTACCCGGGCCGGCGTGAATCACTCCCTCTCGATGCTGACGAGCCTCAGGAGGTGAGCCGCTTGATCCGCGCCGCGAGGCCGCCACGCCGGGGAGGGTCGCCCGCCGTCAGCGCCGGGATCAACTCGCGGCCGCGCTCGTTGTAGAGCGCGGAGAGGGCGAACGCGCCTTCCTCGAAGGGCAGCGGTTCGGGCCCACGCTCGACGATCGCCCAACCGCGATTGATCTCCATGCCGGCGATCAGGCCGTGCTGCACGCTGGCCATCGCCAGCTCGAAGACCATCACGCTGAGCGGCGTTTGATCGGTCCAGACGGGCACCGGGGCGTGCGCCCACGACCAGTCCTCGAGCACGTACAAGCCCCCCGGCCGCAGGGTCGGGAACAGGGCATCGAAAGAGGCCCGGCTCCGGTCGAGATCGTGGGATGCGTCATCGATGATCAGATCCAGCTGGGAATCGCCGAACTCCGCGGTGACGATCCCGGCGAGGGCCTCACGGTCGGCCTGGTCGACGCCGAAGTGCACCGCCACCACGTCCTCGAGCGAGCGCCGCTGGACGAACTCCTCGAGCGCCGGCACCGGCCCCGGAGAGATGTCGGCGGCGACCAGCTTCTCCGGCCGCGCGAGCAGCGCGAGCAATGCAACGCTCCCGCCCTCGAGCACGCCAAGCTCGAGGATCCGCTTTGGCGCGAGGCGGTCGAGGAGCTCGGCGTAAGCCTCGACCGCCCAGCTGGCCTTCTGCAACATGAAGCGATCGGCCGAACTCTTCACGGTGCGACCGGGGGGACAACAGGCGAAATCCGTGCCGTCGATCCGGAAGTCCTCCTCGCTGACCCATTCGATCATTCGCGCGGATAGTAGGTGCAGCCGTTGGCTCTCGGTCGGACTGACAGGAACAAGGTCTTAGATCATGCTTAACGATTCTGGCTATATACCGCCGCATGAAGCACACAGCGATGATCCTCGGCGCAGCTCTCACCTCGATC
>JAQBGG010000116.1:0-18905 GCA_032122625.1 Acidobacteriota bacterium | reverse complement strand
CCCTCGTCGCCCGCGACCTGGGCGTGGATCGGTCCGCTCGTCTCGCCTAGGCTCTCGCCGCTGCGCCCGGTCCTGAACGCGATCACCTCGGCGAGGACCGAGACCGCCGTCTCCGAGGGCGTGCGGGCGCCGAGGTCGAGGCCGCAGGGAGCGTGGATCCGGTCGATCGCGGCTGCGTCGAGCCCGGCATGCCGGAGGCGCTCGACCCGCTGTTTCTGGGTGCGGCGACTGCCGAGCGCGCCGACATAGCCTGCGCCGGAGGCCAGGGCGGAAATCAGCGCCGGCTCGTCGAACTTCGGGTCATGGGTGAAGACGAGGACGACGTCGCGCGGGCCCAACTCCTCACCCTCCAGATAGCGATCGGGCCATGAGACGACGACCTCGGCGTTGCGGGAGAACCGCGGGCTCTGCAGGAACGGCTCGCGGGCGTCGCAGATCGTGACCTTGTAGCCGACGTCGCCGGCGACATTCGCCATCTCCGCGGAGAAGTCGATCGCTCCGAAGATCACCATCCGCGGCCGGCTCGAGAACGCCTGGATGTAGACGGGCAGCTCGGAGCCCATTACCTCGCCGGCCGTCCCGTAGCGGCGGATTCGGGAGACGCCTTCGTCGAGTTGCCCGCGGGCATCGCGCTCGGCGTTCCGATCGAGCAGGTCGGCGACTCCGAGCCCGCCCGAGACGCCGTCGCTGAGAATCGCCATCGAGGCCCCGGCGCGCTTACCCTCGATCACGGTGGCCAAAGCAACGGGCGCCCCGGCGGCGCGTGCGTCCGCGACGGCATCGAGCCGGTCGAGCGAGTCCTTGCCGTACTCATGGACGAAGACGCGGACCGTCCCCCCGCACATCAGCCCGACCCCCGCGGCCGCTTCGTCGGAGACGCCGTAGGTCACGACCCTGGCCTCGCCCCCGCTGAGGACCCGCTCCGCCTCATCGACGAGGGCGCCCTCCACGCACCCCCCGGTCACCGATCCCTCGATGCTGCCGCGGTCATCAATCAGCATCTGCGCGCCGGGGTCGAGTGGCGCCGAGCCGATCCTTTCGACCAGCGTGGCGCCGACTACCCGACGGCCCTCACGCAGCCATTCGGCCGCGATCCTCTCCGGAGTTGGAAACGCGCTCACGATCTCTTCCGCAGCTCAGGCTAACGAGCGGGACTGACCGGCGCGGGTGAGATCGGCCCACTCGCCGGCGGACGGAATGCCGCCGGCTTGGCCCGTTGGATATGTTGTCTTGGAGACGAGAGGAGTACTGGAGAAGATGGTGCCGGCGATCTCATCGGGTCAGGTCGAGGTCTGCGAATGCTGACGGTCGCGGCCACCGGCTGGGTGGTGGGGATCATCCTCGGCGTCGTCGTGATCGCGGTCGCCGCGGCCATCGTGATCACGATCGTCGCGCTGGCGACGCGGATCGCCGCGCAGGCGAGGACGGCCGAGGAGGGCGTCGAGGCGGTTCGCCTGCAGACCGCCGGGCTCGACGGCGTCGCGCGGATCAACGACTCGGGCGTGCGCATCCTGCACGCCGCGCGGGCGCTGCGCAAGGTGGCGGTCGGGAAGTGATCCTCACCGCGGTCACCGGCGAGACCTACGGGTGGATCGCGCTGGCGATCGGGCTCGTCGCGGCGCTGGTCGTCGCCGGCCTGCTGCTGATGCTCCTGGTTCAGACGACGCGGATCAGGCGGTCGACCGACGGTCTGCTCGAGATCGCAGGCGAGGTCGGCGCGAACACGGCAAACATCCCGCAGCTCGAGGCGACCGCCCCGGTGCTGGCGGAGATCTTCGATGAGGCCGTGGTTCAGGACGGCTACATGAATGCGCTCACCGACGGCTTCGGGCCCCTCCCAGACGGCGCCGACGGGGCAGAGGAGGAGGTCGAGGCGTGACTGATCTGCAGGTCGTGCTCAGCGTCGTGCTCGCTGCGGTCGTGATCGCGGTGCTCGCCGTGGCGCTGATCCTCGTCCGCCGCGACCTCGAGGCGATCTCCGACCGCCTCGCAAAGCTCGGGAGCGCGCTGAGCACCGTCGAATCCCAGCACCTGCGGCCGCTCGAGCCCGCGGTGAAGGCGATCAACGCGCAGTTCGACGCGATCCTCGCCGCGCTGCCGGGGATCGGCCGCAAGGCGGCGGTCGTTGCCGAGAGGAGGCCGCGGTGACCCTCTGGTGGATCGGGGACATCGTCCTGCTGGTCGTGATCGTTCCGGTCGTCGTCTATCTGTTGAGCGGGGTGCTGAGCGCGGCCCAGAGCATCGTTCCCACGGTGGACGAGATCGCCACCGTGGCGAAGACCGGGTCGAAGGATCTCGACGCCGCCCCGCTGCTGCTGACCACCCAGGAGCAGGTCGAGCAGACGGTTGCCGGAGTCGCGAACTACGGCGGCTCGCTCGACGTGATCCTCGACGACGCCGAGCCGGAAGGGGAGTAGGGGAGGATGATGCTCACCGCTTTGGTCGCGCCCGCGGTCGTGCTGATCGTCACGGTTGTGCTGATCGTGCTCGCGCTCGTCTACTACCTCGTCTCGACGATCGTCGCGCTGCGGCGGGTCGCCGCCGGGCTCGACCAGGTGATCGACGGGGTCGGCGAGATCATCGAGAAGAGCGCGCCGGTCAACGACGTCGTCGTTGCGATCAACGAGCAGCTCGACGCCGGGGTCGACCTGCTCGAGGGCCTGCTCGTCAAGAAGGCCGGCCTCAGCGACGCGGTTGGCCTGATCGACGGCGTCTACCCCGGGGCCGCCGAGGCTGGACTGCGCAGCTTCCCCGAGAGCACCGAGATCGAGCCACCGCGGATCGGCGAGATCTACACGAAGGGCACGCTGACGCTCGCCCGGCTCGGCCGCGAGGCGCCGGTCGCCGCCGCCAGCCCGGCCGGCGGCGAGGTGCTGCGAAACGTCGAGGGGGGCAGCCTGGCGGCGCGTCAGCTCTACCCGTCGGTCCGCCACACGAGCCCCGAGAAGCTGCCGAGATCGCCGGTGATCGGATCCGATGCCCCCGTCCAGTACGAGGAGCGCGACGACGTCGGCGCTCCTCGCAAGCGGCTTCCGGCCCGTCGTCCCTGAATCGAGAGGAGTAGCGGTTTGCAGACACCTGCGCCATTCGAATACGAGCGGGCGACGAGCGTTGACGGTGCGATCGAGGCGCTCGGGCGGCTCGGCCCCACCGCCCGGATCGTCGCCGGCGGTCACAGCCTGCTGCCGATGATGAAGCTGCGGCTCGCCAATCCCAAGCACCTGATCGACATCAACGAGCTCGAGGAGCTCGCATTCATCCGCTCCGAGGACGGCGAGATCAGAATCGGCGCGATGACCAGGCACGCGGATCTGTTGCGGTCCGAGCTGCTGGCCGAGCACTTCCCGCTGTTCGCAGACGCCGAGACGGTGATCGCCGACCCCGTGGTCCGCAACCGCGGCACGATCGGCGGCTCGCTCTGCCAGGCGGACGCCGCCGAGGACCTCTCGGCGGTCTGCTCTGCGGCGAAGGCGCAGGTCGTGATCCGCGGAGCCGACGGCGAGCGGGTGGTCGGGATGGAGGACTTCCACCTCGGGCCCTATATGACGGCGGTCGGCGCGGGGGAGATGCTGACCGAGGTCCGGCTGCCGGTCCGCCCGGGCGCCGGCAGCGCCCACGAGAAGGTCGAGCGCCGCGCCGGCGACTGGGCGATCGCCGCCGCCTCGGCGGCTGTCTGGCTCGAGGGCGGCACGATCGCCGACGCCGGCATCGCGCTAAGCGCCGTCGGGATGACGACGATCCACCTGACCCGGGCAGAGGAGCTGTTGACGGGCAAGCCGCCGTCGGAGGAGCTGTTCGCGGAGGCGGGCGAGATCGCCGCGGCCGATTGCTCTCCGAGCGCCGACGGCCGCGGACCGATCGACTACAAGCGCCACCTCGCGGGCGTGCTCACCCAACGCGCGCTGCGCCGCTCGACGGCGCGCGCCCTCAACCAGGAGGCCTGACGATGGAGATCTCGATGACGGTCAACGGCGAGCGGGTCTCCAGGGAGGCCGAGCCGCGGACGCTGCTCGTCCACTTCATCCGCGACACGCTCGGCCTCAAGGGGACCCACTGGGGGTGCGACACCTCCAACTGTGGTGCCTGCGTGGTGCTGATGGACGGCGAGCCGGTCAAGTCCTGCACGGTGCTGGCGGCGATGTGCGACGGGCACGAGATCCGCACCGTCGAGTCGCTCGAGAGCGACGGCGAGCTCGACTCAGTCCAGCAGGGCTTTCACGAGCTCCACGCCCTGCAGTGCGGGTTCTGCACCCCGGGCATGATGATGACCGCACGCGCCCTGCTCGACGAGAACCCGAACCCGAGCGAGCACGAGATCCGGACCGCGATCTCCGGCGGGATCTGCCGCTGCACGGGCTACAAGAACATCGTCGGCGCGATTCAGTGGGCGGCCGAGCAGGAAGCCACGACGAGACAGGAGGCCTGAGCATGGCAACGGTCGAGAACCTTCCCAGCCCCGAGACCGAGCGGCCGATCGGCTTCGGTCGGCTGAAGCGCAAGGAGGACGAGCGCTTCATCCGCGGCCAGGGCACCTACCTCGACGACATCGAGCTGCCGGGGATGGTCCACGGCGCGATCCTCCGCAGCCCCTACGCGCACGCCAAGATCGTCTCGATCGACACCTCCGAGGCGCTCGCCCACCCGAACGTCGCCGCCGTCGTCACCGCCAAGGACCTCGAG
Organism: Acidobacteriota bacterium; assembly: GCA_032122625.1. Classification (GTDB taxonomy): domain Bacteria; phylum Actinomycetota; class Thermoleophilia; order Solirubrobacterales; family 70-9; genus CAXMST01. The sequence goes on along the minus strand of JAQBGG010000116.1, from coordinate 14,225 downwards.
ACGCTCGGACTGGCCTGGATGCCGACGATCTCCTACGACACCCAGGCCGTGCTCGCCGGCGACAAGGTCCGCTTTCAGGGTCAGGAGGTCGCCTTCGTGATCGCGACCGACCCCTATTCCGCCCAGGACGCGCTGAGGCTGATCGACGTCGACTACGAGCCGCTGCCCGCGGTCGTCAACGCGCGCAAGGCGCTCGACCCCGATGCGCCCCTGATCCGCGACGACAAGACCGGCCAGACCGACAACGTGGCGAGCCCGACCTGGGAGGCCGGCGACGAGGCGGCGACCGATCGCGCCTTCGCCGAGGCCGACACCGTCGTCAGCCGCGAGATGATCTACCCGCGCTGCCACCCGGCGCCGCTCGAGACCTGCGGGATCATCGCCGACTTCAACCCAGAGACCGGTCAGCTCGACATCTACAACGGCAACCAGGCCCCGCACGCCCACCGCACCGTCTATGCCCACGTCGCCGGCCTCGCCGAGCACATGATCCGGATCCGCTGCAACGACATCGGCGGCGGCTTCGGCAACAAGGTGCCGGTCTACCCAGGCTACGTCTGCGCGATCGCCGGCTCGATCGTCGCCGGCGTGCCGGTCAAGTGGGTCGAGAACCGGACCGAGAACCTGACCTCGACCGGCTTCGCCCGCGACTACATCATGCGCGGTGAGATCTGCTCGAAGGACGGCAAGATCACCGGCCTGCGGGTCGATGCGATCGCCGACCACGGCGCCTTCGACAGCACCGCCCAGCCGACCAGGTTCCCGGCCGGGTTCTTCCACATCTGCTGCGGCTCCTACGACCTCGCGGCCGCCCACGTCAAGGTCAAGGCCGTCTACACGAACAAGGCACCCGGGGGCGTCGCCTACCGCTGCTCGTTCCGGATCACCGAGGGCGTCTACATGGTCGAGCGGATGGTGGATGCGCTGGCGATGGAGATGGGGGCCGATCCGATCGACCTGCGGATGCGCAGCTTCATCGCGCCCGAGCAGTTCCCCTACGAGACGACGACCGGCTGGACCTACGACTCCGGCGAGTACGCGAAGACGATGAAGGTCGCGATGGAGATGGCGGGCTACGAGGACCTGCGGCGCGAGCAGGCCGAGAAGCGCGCCCGCGGCGAGCTGATGGGAATCGGCGTCTCCTTCTTCACCGAGGGCGTCGGCGCCGGCCCGCGCAAGCACATGGACATCCTCGGGCTCTCGATGAACGACGGCGCCGACCTGCGCGTGCACCCGTCCGGCAAGGCGGTGGTCAGCATCAGCGCCCAGACCCAGGGCCAGGGCCACGAGACGACCTTCGCCCAGATCGTCGCCGAGGAGCTCGGCATCCCGCCCGAGGACGTCGAGGTCCGCCACGGCGACACCGACAAGTCCCCCTACGGCCTCGGCACCTACGGCAGCCGCTCGATGCCGGTCTCCGGCGGCGCGGTCGCGGTCGTCTCCCGCAAGGTGCGCGACAAGGCGCGTCTGATCGCGGCGACGATGCTCGAGGCGCGTCCCGAGGACCTCGCCTGGGAGAAGGGTCGCTGGTACGTCAAGGGGGACCCCGAGCAGGGAGCGATGATCGAGGAGATCGCCGAGCGCGCCTACAGCGGCGAGGCGATGCCGGCCGGGATGGAGGGCGGCCTCGACGGGCAGGTGATCTACGACCCGCCGAACCTCACCTACCCCTACGGCGCCTACATCGCGGTCGTCGACATCGACCCCGAGACCGCTCAGGTCACGGTCCGCCGCTTCATCGCGGTCGACGACTGCGGGGTGCGGATCAACCCGATGGTGGTCGACGGCCAGATCCACGGCGGGCTCGCCGAGGGCGTTGGGATCGCGCTGATGGAGCTGATCTCCTTCGACGAGGAGGGCAACTGCCTCAACTCCTCGTTCATGGACTACCTGATCCCGACCGCGCTCGAGTGCCCCGACTTCGAGCTTGGTGAGACCGTGACCCCGTGTCCGCATCACCCGCTCGGCGCCAAGGGCGTCGGCGAGTCGCCGAACGTCGGCTCGCCGCCGGCGATCGTCAACGCGGTGATCGACGCGCTGCATGAGACGCATGGCGTCGATCACATCGACATGCCCTGCAATCCGGCGCGGGTCTGGGCGGCGATGCAGGGGCGCCCCGAGCCACCGCAATGATCTCCGCGGACCTGCTGCGGCGATCGCAGGAGCTCGCGGCGGCGCGCGAGCCGTTCGTCACCGCGACGGTGGTGCGGGTCCAGCACCCGACCAGCGTCGAGACCGGTAGCGTCGCATTGGTGCTCGGCGACGGCACGATCGAGGGCTTCGTCGGTGGCGTCTGCGCAGAGCAGAGCGTCAAGGCCTACTCACTGGTTGCGCTCGAGACCGGCGAGCCCGTGCTGCTGCGGATCCTTCCCGACCCCGACCCGGGCGACGGTGACTTCGACGGCGCCGACCTCTCGCCCGAGGCCGCCGCGGCCGCCGCCGAGGAGGTCCCGAGCGCGGAGCAGGGCGTGGTCACCGTCAAGAACCCGTGCCTGTCGGGCGGGGCGATAGAGGTCTTTCTCGAGCCGACGCCGCCGGCTCCGCGGGTGCTCGTCGTCGGTGAGACACCGACCGTCGCCGCACTGTTGCGGATCGCCCCGGAGCTCGGGCTCGAGCCGGTCCCCTCCGACGGCCACGATCCCGAGCCCGCCGCGGGCGATCTCGCGCTCGTCGTCGCCGCTCACGGCCGCGACGAGCTGCACGCGCTGCGCCGCGGGCTTGAGGCGGGCCTGCCCTACGTCGGCCTCGTCGCCAGCGCCAAGCGCGGCGCCGGGGTGCTCGACGAGCTGCGGACCGACGGGGTCGGCGAGGAGCTGCTCGAGCGGATCGACGTGCCCGCCGGCATCCCGATCGGCTCGCACAACCCCGGCGAGATCGCGCTCTCGGTCCTCGCCCGGATCGTCGCCGTCAGGCGGGCTGACGGGGACCGGGCCGAGCAAGAGCCGGCTGTGCCCAATGCACCCGCCGCGTCCGCGCCCGCCTCCCCGCAGCTGGCGATCGACCCGATCTGCGGGATGACGGTCGCCGCGGTCGAGAGCACGCTCTCGGTGCGACGCGACGGCGAGACCGTCTACTTCTGCGGCGAGGGCTGCAAGGCGAAGTTCGAGGCCCAGGAAGAGCATGCCTCCGCCGCCCGCTGATCGCCGGCCTTTCGTCTGTGGCCTGGTGCTCGGGGCCGGCGGCTCGAAGCGCCTCGGGCGCCCGAAGCAGCTGCTCGACTACGGAGACGGGACGCTGCTCGGTCACGTCGTCGACGTTGCCCGCGACTGCCGCTTCGATCAGACGATCGTCGCGATCGGCGGCTTCGCCGACGAGGTTCGCGAGAGCCTCGAGGGGAGCGCAGCCGAGGTCGTCGTTAACGAGGCCTACGGGGCGGGCTGCTCGTCCTCGATCGCGGCGGCGCTCGCCGCGCTTGACCCGCGCTGCGATGTCCTCGTGCTGATGCTCGGCGACCAGCCGGGCGTCAGCGCCGACACGGTGGCCGGTCTCCTCTCCGGCCGTGGTGATGCGCCGCTCGCGGTCTGCCGCTACGACGATGGCCGCGGCCACCCGATCGCTTTCGATCGCGATGTCTTCGGAGCGCTCGCCGACCTGCACGGCGACAAGGGCGTCTGGCGGCTGCTCGACCAGCGCGCCGGCGACGTGGCCGAGGTGCCGATCGCGGGCCCGATCCCCCTCGATGTCGACACGCCGGAGGACTACCGGGCGGTCCTCGATGAGTTGGCACCGCGATGAGCGACGCCCGCCCGGAGGGGGAGAGCGGGGAGGCGGCGGCCGAGATCCGGCGGGTCGTGCCCGACGTCGGGGCGCTCGCCCAGCGGCTCGCCGCCGTCGACTACCTCGTCGACGAGGGCCTGGCGACCTCGATCTTCCTCAGTCTGCGGCTGCCCCAGCCGCTGCTGCTCGAGGGCGAGGCCGGGGTTGGCAAGACCGAGGCGGCGCTGGCGCTCGCGGCCGTGCTCGATACGCCGCTGATCCGCCTCCAGTGCTACGAGGGGATCGACGCGGCGGAGGCGCTGTATGAGTGGAACTACCCCCGCCAGCTGCTCAGCATTCGGCTTGCCGACTCCGGTGGGCGCTCGCTCGACGAGGAGGAGCTGTTCGGCCCCGATTACCTGATCCAGCGGCCCCTGCTGCGCGCGCTCCAGCATCCCGGCCCGCGGCCCGCGGTGCTCCTGATCGACGAGATCGACCGCGCCGACGACGACTTCGAGGCCTTCCTGCTGGAGCTGCTGGCCGACGCGGCCGTGACGATCCCCGAACTCGGCACGATCCGCGCCACCCACCCGCCGGTCATCGTTCTCACCTCGAACCGGACCCGCGACCTGCACGACGCGGTCAAGCGTCGCTGCCTCTACCGCTGGATCGACTACCCGACGCCGGAGCGCGAGGTCGAGATCATCCGCCGCAGGGTCAAGGGCGCCTCGGAGAGCCTGGCGGTCCAGGTCGCCGACGCGGTCTCGCGGATGCGCGAGAGCGACGTGCAGAAGCCGCCGGGGATCGCCGAGGCGATCGACTGGCTCGCCGCGCTCGAGCTGCTCTGGATCGAGAGCCTCGACGCCGAGGCGGTCGAGCGGACGCTCGGATCGGTGCTCAAGTACGACGAGGACCAGGAGGTGATCCGCGCTGCCGGCCTCGAGCAACTCGTCCCCGAACGTGGCTGACGCGGGCCGGGGGGCATCCCGGCAAGCGTTCGGGGTCGAGACGATCCACCTCGACCTGCCGCCGCTCGCCGGGGCGCTCGGTCAGCGGCTGCGCGAGGCCGGCGTGCCGGTGACCCCCGAGCGCTCGGCCGAGTTCGCCCGGGCACTGACCTTGGTGCGGCCCGAGAGCCGGCGGCAGCTGTACTGGACCTCGCGCTCGATCTTCGTCTCCGACCGCTCCCACGCCGGCGCCTTCGACGCGGTCTTCCGGTCGGTCTTCGGCGAGGAGCGGCCGACCGAGGCCCCGCCCTCCGAGGACGCCGAGACCGTGCCGACGCCGCCCGACGAGCGCCCGGTGGCCGATCAGCGGGGCTCATCGGCGGATGCGGCGTCGGAGCAGCGGCAGCCGAGCGTCGCAGCCTCGCCCTCCCGCGAGACCGACGGCGAGGAGGGGAGCGAGCTCGAGGTGCCGCTGGCGATGGCGAGCGAGGAGGAGCGGCTCGCCCACAAGAGCTTCGACGCCCTCGGGCCGGGCGAGCTCGCGCGGCTCTACCGGCTTATGTCGCGGCTCGAGCTCGCGACGCCGCTGCGCCGCACCCGCCGCCACGAGCACGCCCATCACGGCCGGCGCGTCGACCTGCGCCGGACCCTGCGGGCCAGCCTCCGAACCGGCGGGGACGCGATCCACCTCGCCCGACGCCGCCGGCGCATCGTCCCCCGTCGGCTGGTGATGCTCTGCGACATCTCCGGCTCGATGGAGCCCTACGCCCGGGCCTACCTGCAGTTCCTCAGCTGCGCCGCCGGCGCCGGCCCGCACACCGAGACCTTCGTCTTCGCCACTCGGCTCACGCGCCTGACGCGTGCGTTGGCCGCGCGCAACCCCGAGCTCGCGATCCAGCGCGCTGCGGCGGTCGCGCCGGACTGGTCGAGCGGCACCCGGATCGGCGACGCGCTAAAGGAGTTCAACGACCGCCACGGCCGGCGCGGCATGGCCCGCGGTGCCGTCGTCGTGATCCTCTCCGACGGCTGGGAGCGGGGAGACCCAGAGCTCGTCGGCCGCGAGATGGAACGGCTCTCCCGGCTCGCCCACCGGGTCGTCTGGGTCAACCCCCGAGTCGGTGCCCGAGGGTTCTCGGTCGGGGCCGCCGGCATGCTCGCCGCGGTCGAGCACTGCGACGCGCTGGTCAGCGGCCACAGCTTCGAGGCGCTTGGCGAGGTCGTCGAGGCGATCGCCGGGCCCGCGGGCTCGGATCCGGCCGCAGCGAGCCTTGGCGCGGCTACATCGCCCGAGGACGAGGACGAGGAACCGTGGCCGAGCGCAACACCGGTTCCCGGCAGCTCCGTGGCGATGCCGAGCGGCTACGGTCCGAGCAGGGGCAAGACGACGCCGGGATGGGGCCAGAGATGAGCGCTGAGACGAAGACCTGCATCTACCCGGGCTGCGAGCGGCCGGCGGCGCCCCCCCACCCGCACGGCGGACCGCAGCCGGCCTTCTGCGACCTCGAGGAGCACAATGCGCTCAGCGCCCACCAGGAGCGTCGGCGCCTTCAGTCCGAGACCGAAGCCGACCACGAAGAGGAGGATCAGTGATGGCTGACGAGGCCTATCGAGCAGTGTTTCTGCGTGTTCACCCGACCGGGAAGATGGTGCTCAGCCTGACCACGGAGTCCGACGGCAGGGAGGCCGACTACGCGGAGCTGGTCGCCGCCGAGCTCGGCGTCCCCGCGCTCGACGTCAAGGTCGTGCCCGCCGACACCGATCGGTTCGGCGTCGGCCACGGCTTCAACACGAGCCCCTCCGGCGGAACCGCGGCGGCGATCGCCAGCGCCACCGGCAGGATCCTCGAGAAGTCGCGGCTGCTGGCGGGCGCGGCGCTTGAGGCCGAGCCGGACAGCCTCTCGTGGGCGAACGGCGCCTGGGCCGCGGGCGACGGCAGCGATCCCGAGCGGGTGAAGACGGTCGAGGACATCGCGATGTATGCGCACGGCACCGGCGAGCTGCCACCGGGCGTCGAGGGGGGCCTCGACGCCCAGGCCGTCTACCGAGAGTGAGGCTGGGTCTAGAGGTGACCCTCGATCACGACTTCGAGCTCGTCGGTGACCTTCAGCGCCCCGAACAGGGTCGAGTACGGCTTGATTCCCCACTCGGTCTGCTTGACAACGGCGCTCCCCGTCATCGCTCCGTCCTCGCCGATCGCGAGATCGAAAGCGATCGGTCCGCTCTCGGTGCCGATCGTCAGCTCCCCCTCGACGCGGATTCGGCCGCCGTCGGAGGGGGGCTGCACGTGGCTGGAGCGGAAGCCGATGCCCTTGCCCTCGAGGACCTCGTCGTTGATCGTCTTCTCGATGTTGGCCTTGTCATCGTCGTTCAGCGGCTTCATCCCGCCCGATCCCTCGATCACCCGCAGCGAGGTGGGGTCCGCGGTGAGCTCGACGCTCGTCTCGGCGGCGTCGTCGCCGACCGCCAGCGTCGCCTCCCACGAGTTGACTCCGATCACGAGGTCATGCCCGGCCTTTGCGGCGGCGCCGGCTCGCCCGGTCCGCACCGAGAGGGCGCCGTCATCGGGCCCGAGTTGATGAGTACCTGACGTAAGCGACATGCGCCCAGCATAGTGTCGGGCGCCCGACCAAGGAGAGGATCAGAACAGATGGCTACAGAACTCGACCACACGTTCACGACGACGAAGCCGATCGACGAGAGCTATGCGGCGGTGACCGACCTCGAGCGGGTAATCCCCTGTGTCGAGGGCGGGAGCGTGACTGAGGTGACGGGACCGGACTCGGTCAAGGCCGAGATCCTGCTGACGATGGGGGCGATGTCGATGACTTTCGTCGGCACCGTCGAGCTCGCCGAGAAGGACGCCGACGCTCATCGCGCCGTGTTGCGGATCAAGGCCAAGGACTCCGAGGGCCAGGGCCACGCGAACGCCGATGTCGTCTTCCAGCTCAACGACAGCGGCGGCGAGATCCATACCAAGGCGCAGATCACCGGCAAGGCCGCGTCGATGGGGGAAGGGGTGGTGATCGGGGTCCTCGACGGGCTGATCACCGACTTCACCGGCAAGCTCGGCGAGATGTAGGCGAATGACGACCGTTGAGATGCGCGAGATCCGCGACGGGGAGGTGCCCTACGGCGCCGGCACCGCGATCCAGGAGGATCCCGATCGCCCCGCCTTCCGCGGCAACGGGCCCGACGACTACGTCTGCGTGCAGTGCGGCAACGTCCTCGCCGCGTCGATGCACGCGATGCAGATGACGAAGAAGGTCCGGGTCCGCTGCGGGCGCTGCTCAACCGTCAACGTGGCGGTCAGCGAGGAGGGCGAGGACCCTGCCGTCGCCGAGCGCCGCCGGAATCGCTGACGCCGGCCCTCAGATCAGCGGGGCGTCGGCTTACCTGCCTGCTTTGGGAAGTCCTTCGGCTTCAGGCCCGGCGGTGCTTGATCGGGCGTGATCAGGGTGCCACCGAACGGCGCCCGGGCGGTGGACCCGAACGTGTCCGTGGCGTCGGGAGCGCTGTCGGAGGCTGACCAGAACGGCTTGAAGGTCGTTCCTCCTCAGGGGTCTGCGCCGGGGCCATTCTACCTCCCCCTGCAGGTAGCCATTCCGTTGGCCGGCGGCGCCGAAGACGCCGGAGAAAGCTGCCTTGCGGAATCCCGCCTCCGATATGCTGGCCCCGCGCAACAGGAGAAACTTCGGCAGCAGAGTGGGGGGACGGGCCAGATGACTGGTCGACACGATCGGATTCGTCAGCACGGGGGTTGGCTACCCGCGCTCGCCGGCCTGCTCCTGGCGATGCTGCTCGCGGCGCCGGCGATCGCCACGGCTGATCAGTCCGGAGGGGCGGAGGCCTCGCGGGCCTCTGTCGCTGCCGAGCGATGCAAGGACAAGAAGCGCAGCTGCGGAAACGCTCGCAAACGTGGCCCTAAGGCGAAGCAGGACAAGGCGAAGACCAGCGAGGAGTCCGCTGTCAAGATCGATGTGCTCGCCAACGACCGGAGGCGACGCTCGCTGAAGATCGTCGCCGTCAAGGACCGCAATGCGACCGGCTCGGTCTCGATCGTCGGTCGCAGATCGCGCATCAAGTACGATCCGGACGGCCGCTTCGAGGCTCTGGCTGCCGGAGAGAAGGCCTCCGACAGCTTCACCTACAAGGTCAAGAACAAGCGGGGCAGGCGCGACGCGGCGACGGTCACGGTCAAGGTCAGGGGCCTCGACGATCCCAGCACGGTCACGGCAACGCCGGCCCTCTACCCGGAGTACTCCCCCGAGGTCACCGACTACGTCACCCGTTGCAACGGCGACCCGGTCCAGATCGACGCCGACGCCGGCCCCGGGAACTCGATCGACGTCGACGGGCAGGGCGCGCGTAAGGGCGAGTTCACGACCGGGGTTCCGCTGCAGGCAGGTCAGCGGTTCTCGTTCGTCCGCGCTACCGGCGCCGGCCAGGCGACCCACGACGTTCGCTGTCTGCCGGCCGGCTTCCCCGAGTGGACGTACGAGAAGTTCGCCCCGGCCCAGCAGCAGTGGTACATCGTCGTTCTCGGTCAATACGTAATCGTTATCGATGGCAACGGCGTACCCGTCTGGTGGTTCGACGACCCCGGTTCGCCCTCTGACGCGAAGTTCCTCGAGAACGGCACTTTCGCCTGGGTAACCGATCGGGGAACGCCGATGGCGAGATACGAGATGCGCATCCCCAACGGTTCGCTGGTGCGCGAGATGAAGACCGTCGGCACGATGACCGACGGCCACGACCTGCAGTTGCTGGCCAACGGCAACTACCTGCTGATGAGCTACAAGCAGCGGGCGACCACGGTTGATCTCACACCCTACGGCGGCCCGAATAGCGCGAACGTTCTCGACGCCGAGGTCCAGGAGGTCACGCCGGGCGGCGCCGAGGTCTGGTCATGGAACAGCGCCGGCTACGTCGGGCTCGAGGAGACCGGTCACTGGTTCGATGATTTCGTCCTTGCCAACCCAACCCAGTTCGGCCCCGGCTACGACATCGTGCACATCAACTCGGCCGAGGTGACGAGCGACAACTCGCTGCTGATCTCGATGCGCCACACCGACGGCGTCTTCAACATCGACCGCACGACCAAAGAGATCAACTGGAAACTCGGTGGTACCCCCACCCCCGAGAGCCTGACCGTGATCGGGGATCCCTTCGGCGCCAATCCGTTCGGCGGCCAGCACGACGCGCGGATGAATCCGGACGGGACCCTGACCGTGTTCGACAACGGCGAGACCCGGAATCGACCACCACGGGCTGTCCGCTACGAGATCGACGAGAGCGCCGGGACGGCGACATACATGGAGTCGGTGAACGAGTCGGCCGCTCCGGGAGCCTTCTGCTGTGGATCCGCACGCCGCTCCGACGCCGGCAGCTGGGTCGTCTCGTGGGGTGGGGGGGCCACCGGCGGCCATCCGGTCAGTGAGTTCGCCGCCGACGGAACGCGCACCTTCAGAATCACCTTTGAGATCGGCTTCACCTACCGTGCCCACCCGGTCCCCTTCGGTGAGCTGGGCGCCGCCACCTTGCGCAACGGCATGGATGCCCAGCATCCGCGGTAGGCCTCGACGAGCTCGCCCGATGAGCGCAGGCACCGTGAGTGGGCCGAAGCTGGTCGTCGGCGCCTCGCCCGGGCCCTGGTAACGTCGCCCGGGATGCCTCGCCTGCGGACCCTGCTGATCGCCGTCGCCGCGCTTTTCGCCCTGTTGCTGCTGCCCGCGACCGCTGCCGCGAAGCCGGGCACCAAGTGACTCTGCAAGCCCGGTCTCGACGAGAACCCCTGCAAGACCGGCCTGGAGACGACCCTGGTCCGTTCCCCGGGGGGAAAGGCGGTCGGAACGCTGACACCGAAGGCGACGCGGCCGCCCAAGATCGACTGCTTCTACGTCTATCCGACGGTCAGTGATCAGCCGACCCAGAATGCCGACCGGACCATCGATCCGGAGCTGCGCTCGATCGCTCTCTATCAAGCTGCGCGCTACTCACAGCGCTGCCGCGTCTACGCCCCGGTCTACCGCCAGGTGACGCTGGCCGGCCTCGGGGCCGGCGGTTTCACCCCCGAGTCACTCGAGATCGCGTATGCCGACGTGCGTCGAGCCTGGCTCGATTACAACCGCCGGCGCAAGGGCAACCGTGGCGTCGTGCTGATCGGGCACTCGCAGGGCACCTTCATGCTGCAGCAGCTGCTGGCCGAGGAGATCGATGCGAATCCGTCGGCCCGCCGCCGGCTCGTCGCCGCGATCCTGCTCGGCGGCGGCGTCACCGTCGAGCAGGGCAGCGACCGGGGCGGCAGCTTCGAGCACTCCGCGCCTGCCGCTCGGCGCGGCAGATCGGTTGCCTGATCAGCTGGGTCACGTTCAACGAGACCGTGCCGGCCAACTCGATCTTCGGCCGCACCGCCAACGAGGGCGAGGAGGTGCTGTGCACCAACCCGGCGGCGCCTCGCATGAGCTCTCGGAACCGCAAGCTCCGCTCGGTCTTTCCGAGCGAGCCGTTTGCCCCGGGGACGACGATCGGCGTGGCGACAGGTCTCGTCGGTGCGCCCGTGCCCGACGTGACGACTCCCTGGTACGAGCTCAGAAACCACTACTCGGCCCACTGCGACGACAGCGACGGGGCCAACGTGCTTCAGGTCGAGGAGCTGTTCGGCGCGCCGGCACTCAACCCGGTCCCGACTCCGGCCTGGGGACTGCATCTGGTCGACGCCAACATCGCGCTCGGCAACCTGAACTCGCTGGTTCGCCAGAAGGCTCGGCGCTTCGTCCAGACCCGCGGCTAGCTAGGCCGGGTCATGCCGCCGACCAGCATCCCGGAGCCGAGGTGGGCGCCGAGCACCGGTCCGACCTGCGTGCAGAACAGCGGCTGCGAATCGAAGATCGCGGTGCCCCGCTCGACGAGTCGCTGAGCGTCGTCGGGCGCCTGGGCGTGCTGGACCACCCAGTCGGTGGCGCCACGCTCGTGCAGTTCGACCAGGTAGGACTCCATTCGCTGCAGCGCCTTGGCGTGGGTCCGGACCCGGCCGACCGGGGTGATCTCAGTCGCGAAGGTGAGGATCGGCTTGATCTGCAGCGCCGTACCCAGCAGTGCCTGGGCCGCACCGATCCGCCCACCGCGGCGCAGGTACTCGAGCGTGTCGAGGCAGAAGTAGATGTCGAGGTGCTCCTGAGCGGCGGCGACAGCGGCTGTCACGGCCTCGATCGACGCGCCCCGCTGTGCCTCCTCCGCGGCGGCGATCACCAGACAACCGAGGCCGGCGGCGCCGGTCTGCCCGTCGATCACCTCGATCCGCCCCTCGACGCCGTTTTTCGCGAGCTCCTCGGCCGCGGATCGGGCGCTGTCGCAGGTGCCCGAAATCCCGCCGGCGATGTGGATCGAGACGATGTCGTGACCCTCGCTCAGGATCGGCCGGAAGCAGGCCTTGAAATCGCCGACGGAGGGCTGCGACGTGGTCGGCAGGCTCGGCGACTCGGCCAGGCGCTGATAGAACGCAGCGAGGTCCTTGTACTCGTCCTCCCGTTTCAACTCGCCATCCCAACCCACGTAGAGGCTGACCTGCTGGACCCCCAGTTCCGCGATCAGGGACGCCGGCATGTAGGTCGTCGTGTCGGTGATCACCGCGACAGGCCTGGTGGATTCCGCGCTATCGGCGGCTCTGGCGTCGGTGGAGGGCTCCGGTCGCATTCGAGAAACCTATGCGGTTGAGGATCGTTGGTGTCGGGCGGAAGGCGATCTTGGCCTCGGCGGAGGGAGGGTCTGCACGCAGATCCACCTTCCGCTCCGAGCGCTCAACTCCGTCTCGGGTTCGCGACGGACAGGCCTCGGAAACCGTAAGGGGCCGATCACTGTGGCCTATAGGAGCCGACCACCGTGGCCTGGCGGGCGAGCGGCGGCTCGACGGTGCGATCCGCGAGGCCGGTCTGGAACTCGCCGAACTCTGCAAGCGCAGCCAGCGGGTTCGATCCGTCCTCGGTCGAAACTTCGGCGACGTGGACGAACACGGTGCCCGCCGCCTCCTCCTCGAGGCGCATCGAGGTGTAGCTGAGTCCCTCGGGTTCGCCCTCAGACAGGGCGGCGAAGACCCTCTCGATCGCTGCCTGGTTCTCGTCTGCGGCTTCGTTCCTGGCCCGATACTGGACGACGACCCTGTTCATCTCTGTGCTCCTGGGCGGTAGCTGGCGTAACCAGACAGTCACGGTAGCCCTTTGCGGAGACACCCGCTCAGGAGACCCTGAGGCGGTCACGATCGAACCAGGGATCGGCGGCCGTGTCTTCGAGCGGACCGGCTAGCGGTCCGCTTTGATGAAGTCGAGGAGTCGTCGGGCGCTTTCGTTGGCGAGGTCGGGCCGGTAGCTGGAGGGCGCCTCGCCGTTGAGGCGCTGGAGCCGGAGCACGTCGCCGGCGGCGAACCCGGGGAGCAGGCCGCAGTAGAAGAACCCGAGTTCGACAAGCAGGTCCACCGCTGGGCCGACCCCCGGATCGCCGAGCGGCAAATCGACATGGGCCAACGTTGCGGCCGCCTGTTCGGCCGGCAGCTCGCTGATCAAAGTGCCGAGGTCCTCGCCGATTCCGTCGACCGATAGGTGCAGCAGAGATCGCTTGGCGTTGTAGGTGGTCCCAACCGACGAACGCTCGCGGGGCTTCCGCGTGGCGCCACGACCGCGTGGCGCCCCCAGGCTCGTATAGAGCCCCCCAAGGAGCGCCGCGTAGCGCTCGGGGAGCAGGACGTCCTGCTCGGTCAGCGTGCCGATCGGCTGGTAGACCACGGTGGCGGCCAGGCGCCCGGCGGGCTGGTCGACTTCGACCTCGACGTATTGCGTCTCGGCAGGCACGTAGGCAAGCATCACGCCCGTCTCGACCCCTCCGAACCTCAGCGAGGTCCTCTGCATTACCTCGTGGGCGGTGGTCGGGTAGTGCATGAAGCCGGCGAAGCCGTCCTTCCGGCAGCGCTCGACGAGCGCAATACCGAGCTCGCGGAGCACGCCGCTGCCGCGGTATGCCGGGTCGACGACCGTGTTGCCCGCCTCCGGCACCCTGGCCTGCCGGTGGCGCACGGTGAGGCCGGTGTGGCCGACGATCTCCCCCGTATCGGCTACGGCGATGACCGATCGCAGGCGGTTGCTCCCGACCATCCGGGCCAGTGCCTCGGGGTCATAGAAATCCTTGGCGGGATAGGAATCGCCGTAGCAGCGCTCGAAGCAGCGGGTCAGGCCCTCGGCGTCGGCGGGCTCGAGCTGTCGAGTCGAGACGCCCACCGCGTGCCCGCTAGGGAGCGACGAAGGTCCCGGCTTCGTGCAACTCCCCGAACCGGGTTGGGTTTTTCTGCGCTCGTTGCTCGCTCGCCGCGGGATCCATCGCCGGCCCACATTTCATCATGCTCGAGCGCCGCGGTCGGGCGGTCGAGATCCACGTCGTCGACCGGTCGAGCCTTGAGCGTCCCGGCCGCGGTCCGGTTGCAGTCGAGCGGCCGACATCCGCTTGACAAACGTGAGAGAGTTGCGCTTGATGGAGGCGAAGGCGGGGATTGGTTTGAGGGGTAAGTGGTCGGCGGCATTTCTTGTGGCCTTCGTCGGG
>JAQBGG010000115.1:0-24038 GCA_032122625.1 Acidobacteriota bacterium | reverse complement strand
GTCGAACGCCTCCTATCTGGCCCTCGGGCGCGCCGCTGCACACATCCGCGAACACGGGGTCGCCGACCCGCCCGCGCACCTTCAGGACGCGAGCTACGCGGGCGCGGAGCGCCTCGGCCGCGGCGCCGGCTACGAGTACGCGCACGATAAGCCGGACGCGGTCGGTTCTCAGCCGATGCTTCCCGAGGGCGTCGAGGGGAAGCGCTTCCTGGAGCCCACCGACCGGGGCTGGGAGGCGGAGGCCGCCGAGCGTCTCGCGCGGCTCGGCGGCCGCTGATCGGCCGGCCCCCTCGCGACTCGCCGGGCGGCTGGGGCCTCACGAGTCTCGGCCGCCACTCGTGCGCGCGAAAGTCCGGCCGACCGGCGAATATCATCGAAGGCCCCCATGGGTCACCTGGAATCCTTCAATCCAGCGACCGGTGAGCTGATCGGCTCGGTCGAGACGGTGGAGCCGGGCGACGTCCAGGCTGCGGTCGACGACGTCGCCGAGGTGCAGCCTCTCTGGGGCGAGCTGTCGCTGGACGACAGAGCCCTCTACATGGAGAAGGTGGCCGGCGTCCTCGCCTCAGAGGTCGATGAGGTCGCCCGCCTGATTGCTACCGAGCAGGGCAAGCCGCTCATCGAGTGCTACACGATGGAGGTCGTGCCGACGATCGACGGTCTCGGCTGGATCGCGGATAGCGGCACCGAGATCCTCGATGACGAGCAGATCAAGATGGGGAGCACGCTGTTCCTCTCGAAGCGGGCGAAGTTCACCTATGAGCCGATCGGCGTCGTCGGTGTGATCGCGCCCTGGAACTACCCCTGGTCGATCCCCTTCGGTGAGATCGCGGTGGCTTTGATGGCGGGCAACGGGGTCGTCCTCAAGCCATCGGAGCTGACGCCTCTGATCGGCGAGCGGATTCGGGACACCTTCGAGAAGGCAGGCCTGCCGGAGGGGCTGGTCAGGGTCGCCCAGGGCGGCGGCGACGTCGGCGCGGCGCTGGTCGAGTCCTCGGCCCGGAAGATCTTCTTCACTGGCTCGGTCGGGACCGGCCGCTCGGTGGGCGAGACCTGCGCACGGCTGATGAAGGGGGCCGTGCTCGAGCTCGGCGGCAAGGACCCGGCGATCATCTGTACCGATGCCGACCTCGAGAACGCCATCAGCGGGGTTGCCTGGGCCGGGTTCGCCAACGCCGGCCAGACCTGCTCCGGAATCGAGCGCGTCTACGTCATGGAGGAGGTCGCAGAGCCGTTCCTCGAGGGCCTCCTACGCGAGACCGAGCGACTGCGTCTCGGCGATCCGCAGAGCTGGGAGGTGGAGGTCGGGCCGATGATCAGCCCGGGGCAGTGCGCGGTCGTCAACGAGCTGGTCGACGACGCTCTGGCGAACGGGGCCGAGCGCCTGCTCGGCGGCCCGACCGAGGTCGAGGGATTCCCCGGCGACTACATCGCGCCGACGATCCTCACCGGGGTCAGGCCCTCGATGAGGATCATGCGCGAGGAGATCTTCGGGCCGGTCGTGCCGGTCGTCGTCGTCGCCAGTGAGGAGGAGGCGATCGAGCTGGCGAATGAGTCGGATTTCGGTCTCGGGGCGTCGGTCTGGACCCGCGATAAGCGCAAGGGAGAGCGAATGGCGCGGCGGATCCAATCGGGCATGGTCTGGATCAACGACCATGCCTACAGCCATGGAGCGATGCAGTGCTCCTGGGGCGGGGTCAAGGATTCCGGCCTCGGCCGCTCCCACTCCAAGTTCGGCTTCTACGAGTGTGTCGACATCAAGCTGGTGACCTGGGAGCCGAGCCACACCCGCAACTTCTGGTGGCAGCCGTACGACAAGACCCTGGGCGAAGCTATCCGCTCGACCGCTGCCGTGCTCTATGGGACCAACGGCGGCCGCATGAAGGCGCTGCGCGAGGGCGGCGGCTCCCTGATCCGCACCGGCGCCCGCACCCTACGCAAGGGCCGCTAGCCGGAGCGAACGCCGGGCTTCCCCCCGAGCATCCTGGATAGGGGTCGATAGATGACCCCAGGGCAGGACACTTGTCCGCCCGCCGGCGACCTCACCCAGTGCCGTCCTCCAGCACCCGTGCGAGCACCCGGCCGTGGTTGTGGACCGGATCCCGGGCCGCGATCAAGAGGGTCACAGGCCGGTCCTTGCCGCGGGCCCGAAGTTGATCAAGCGCCGGCCCGGCCTTGTCGAGCTCCGCCTCGTAGGCAGCGCCGAACTCCTCGAAGCGCTCGGCGTCGTGATCGAACCAGCGGCGCAGCTCTGAGCTCGGTGCCAGCTCCTTGGCCCACTCGTCGAGCTCGGCAGCGTCTCGGCTGACCCCGCGGGGCCAGAGCCGGTCGATCAAGACCCGGTAGCCGTCGGCCTCCGAGGAGGGCTCGTAGATGCGCTTAACCGCGAAGGGCATGCCGAAACCGTACACCGCCATTGGGCGGCGGACGACCCGGGGAATCGTCATCTGGGGGCCAGACAACGAACGGCGGGTTGATGCCACAGACCTGCTAGCTGCCGCCCTCATGAGACCGCAACGTGGCGAGCGCCTGGCGCTCGCCACGGAAGGCGGGTTCGGGGAACTCGTCGAGTGAGAACCAGCGGCCCTCGCTGGACTCCTCGGAGATCGCCCAATCGCCGCCCGTGTGCCGGCACCGGTAGGCGATGTCGAGGATCGGCTTGCCGTCGCCGTCAGGATCGCCGTAAGTCGAGGGGAAGATCCCGATCAGCCCGAGGACCTCGATCTCGAGGCCGGTCTCCTCGCGGACCTCGCGTTTGATCGCCTCTGGGCCGCTCTCATCGGATTCAACGAAGCCCCCGGGTAGGTTCCAGGCTCCCTTGAGCGGCTCCTGGTTGCGCTCGAGCGCCAGGTAGGAGCCGTCGCGGTCGATCCAAGCCTGCACGGTCGGAGTCGGGTTCGCGTAGTGGACGAAGCCGCAGGCGGGGCAGGCCGGCCGGTCGGGGTCGGAGCCCTCGGAGGGCCGCATCTCGAGCGCCGCGGCGCACCGCGGGCAGAAACTGAACTGCTCGCTCATCGGCCGCACGCTAGCCGAGGGTGGCCGGTGGCGCGGGCAGTGCTCAGAGGGGGAGCCGTGCGTGGAGGTGGTTGTCGTGGTTGGCGAGTGGGACAACGACCCCGGCGGGCCCACCCAGTCCGAGGCTGGGACCGACGAAGACCTTCTCGGCTCCGGCGGCGACGAAGCGGTCGACCAGGTCCTGGGCGAGTCGGAGATCGACCTGCCCCGGGCGTGCCGGGGGCCGCACGTGGTGGTCGATGCGGGGGTAGTAGACGTCGACATCGAGACCGTTCTGGTGTGAGGCGTGGCCGATCGAGCCGAACTGCGGGCCGAAGTCGCCGCCGTGAGGCCGGCTGAGATCACCGATCGCGACCCGTGGGGCTCTGGGGTAGTGGCGTGCGAACGCGCGGATCGCATTGAGCGTGGTGCGCAGGAGGCGATCCGTGCCCCAACGCCGCCATTGGCGGCTCGGCCGGCGCTTGAGGATCGGATCCCAGCTCACCCACCGGCGGCCCTCCGCGGGGAGCAGTACGCCCCGCTCGAGGCGGCCGGCGGCGTGGGTGCCGATCGCCCGCGAGCGCCGCCAGCTGATCTGCTTGCGTCCGTTGAGCCGATCGGCGGCCGTTCGAGGGGCCGGTTCCGCCGAGGGCGGGCTGGCTGCGACGGGCGTCTGCAATCCGGGCGAGGAGGGCTCAGCTTGCCGGAGCGGCCTCGCTTCAACGACGAAAGCCGCGATCAGGGCGAGCGCGGCCCCGCCCAGGCCGGCCGCCGTCAGGCGCCGACCCTGGCGATCACGCTCCCCGTGCCCGGTTCGCTTCATCACCGGCACGGTAGGTGTGGGCCATAAACAGGCTCGCAACGACGGCTAAAGCACGGCGCAACGGCCGGGGCCGGCAGACGCCGGCCCCGGCCGATTGCTCCGCGGTCAGGACCCGTTAGGCCGGCCCCACGAGCTTGGGGAGCCCCCGGCCTCCGGGACCGCCGGGACCGAACCCCGGACCGCCGGGACCACCTGGTCCGGAGCCGGGGCCGCTCTCGATCCGCTCACGGATCTGATCGGCCTGCTGCTCGCTGATGTCGCCGTTGGAGACGGCTTCATCGAGCCGCTTCAGGGCATCGGCCTGGTGCTCCTCCATGCCGGCCTGCTGGGCGGCCTCGAGCGCCGAGGTGACCTGATCCTCGCTCTTGCCGAGCTCCTCGGAGAGAGTCGTCACCAGGCTGCCGATGTCGGGCCTCTCGCCGGACTCGATTGCGCTGCGGACCTGCTCCTCGTGTTTGGCGAGGGCGTCGGCGACAGCGTCGGCCTCAACCCCGTCGAGCTCAGCGGCGATCCCGGCCGCCATCTCGGTGCGTCGGTCTTCCATCTGCTGCTCGGCGACCGAGTCGAGCGCCTGCTCGACCTCGCCGGGCGTGACGCCGTCGAGCTGGGCGGCCAGATCGTCGGCCAGCTGCTCCTTGCCGTCACCGCCGAACAGGCCCTCGGGCCCGCCGCCGGCGGCCATCGCCGTGCCTGTCAGTGCAAGGCCGCCGATCACGGCTGCGATTGCGATTCTTCGTCTCATCTGTCCCGTCCTTTCGTTGATGACCAGCCTGAAGTCCTCTTGACGGCACCAATCCTCGGGGTCCGACCTGAGAGCAAGCTGAGAGCCGCCTAGCTTCCCGCTAAGACTCGGCCCGGCCCGGCGGCGCTAGCGTTGAGCCGTGGCCGACCTTCCGATAAAGGACCCCGCCGTCGCAACGGCGGGCCTGTTCCGCGCCTACGGCGACAGCTGGGTGCTGACCGGGATCGATCTCGAGCTCGGCAGGGGGGAGACGCTTGCCGTGATCGGTGCCAACGGCGCCGGTAAGTCGACGCTGCTGCGGATCCTCGCTGGACTGCTTCGACCTACCGAGGGCAGGGTTGAGGTGCTCGGTGCCGCGCTGCCGAGCGAGGCCCACGAGGTGCGGGCACGGATCGGCTATCTCGGCCACGAGGCATTGCTCTACCGAGATCTCAGTGCCGCGGAGAACCTTCGCTTTCACGCCCGCCTGTTCGGCCTCCCGAACGAGGGCCGGGAGCGGATCGCCGAGCTGCTGGCGCTCGTCCGTCTCGAGCATCGGGCGACGACCCGGATCGGTGAGATGTCGGCGGGCATGGTCCAGCGCCTGGCGATCTGCCGGGCGGTCCTGCACGAGCCGGAGCTGCTGCTTCTCGATGAGCCGCTCGCCCACCTCGACCCCGACGGCGCCGCGACAGTCGCCCCTCTGATCGGCTCCACCCAGGGCCGCAGCCGCGTCGTCGTCACCCACGACATCGCCACCGCGCTCGCTGGAGGGGGCCGGATCCTCGCCCTCCGGCGCGACGGGACCGTCGCCTACCGCGGCCTGGCCCAGGACCTCGACGAGGAGGCCGCCCGCGCCGTCTACGCGGACCGCGCCGACGAGGGCCCCGGCAGCAGGGGGGTGGCGGCGTGAGCCAGCCGACGCCGGGCCTGTTCGCGGTCGCGCGGGCGATCCTCGCGAAGGACCTCCGGGTCGAGCTGCGGACCCTGGAGTCGGTTCCGGCGATGGTCCTTTTCTCAACCACGATCTACATCGTCTTCCGCTTCGGACTCGACCGCACCAGGCTCGAGGGCAATCTTGCGGCCGGGGTGCTGCTGGTGACGATCCTGTTCGCGGCCCTGCTCGCGATCAACCGCCTGTTTGTGGCCGAGCGCGAGCAGGGGGGCTTCGAGGCGATCCGGCTGGCGCCGGTGGACGGGACGGCGCTGTTTATCGCCAAAGCCGCGGCGCTGATGATCTACCTGGCGGCGCTCGAGATGGTCTCCGTTCCCGTCTTCGGGCTCTTCTTCCTCGACGGCTGGGGAGGGATCCCGGCCCTGATTCCGGTCCTGCTGCTGCTCAACGCCGGCTTCGCGGTCAGCGGCTCCCTGATCTCCTCGATGGCGACCAACTCACGGGCCCGCGACCTGCTCGCGCCCCTGATCCTGATGCCGCTGCTGGTTCCACTGATGATCGCCGCCGCCTCGGTTGCCGATCCGCTGTTGGCGCTCGGGGGTCCGACGTTCGAGGACTACGGTCAGTGGCTGGTGATCCTGGCTTTGTACGATCTGGTCTTCCTGCTGATCGGATACGCGGTGTTCGACTTCCTGCTCGAGGACTAGATCAGTGATCCAACCGCTGAGATCCGGCCGTCCCCGCCCACTATGAGAGCCAACAGCCTCCGCAACATCTCGATCCTCGCCGCCGCGCTGCTCGGCCTCGGCTTCGGGCTGGTCTTCTTCTACGCGCCGCTCGATGCCGACCAGGGCTTCATCCAGAAGATCTTCTACCTGCACGTCCCGCTCGCGATCGTCGCACTCGTCGGATTCATCGTCGGCGGCATCCACGCGATCCGCCACCTGCGAACCGGCGACCCGGTCCACGACGCGCGCTCCTACGTCGCGATTCACATGTCGGTGATCTTCGGGGTCGCCGTGCTCGCCACCGGCGCGATTTGGGCCCGGGCCTCCTGGGGCGTCTGGTGGGAGTGGCGTGAGCCGACGCTGGTCAGCTTCCTGATCGTCTTTTTGCTCTATGCGACCTACTACCCCCTTCGTTACGCAATCCCAGATCGCGAGCGGCAGGCCCGCTATGCGTCGGTCTTCGCGATCACCGCCGGCGCCTTCGTGCCGCTCAACTTCATCGCCGTCCGCCTCGCCGAGTCCTTCATCCACCCTCGCACCTTCGCCACCGCCAACGGCGGGCTGCCACCGAAGATGCAGCTCGTGTTCTGGGTCTGCATCATTGCCATGGCGCTGCTCTGGTACACGCTGGTTCGCTTCGAGCTGACAGCGAAACGAACTCGCGGCCAGCTCAGCCGACTGCGCCGAACCCTGGACGGATCGAATCCCCCGCCCCCCGGCGCGGGCGCCCGCATCGCTCCCGGTGCCGCGGCGCGATAGAGAGGAGCACGCTGATGCCCGCCCTACCCTTGGATGATGCCGGCCCGTACGTCGCCGCTGCCTACCTGGTCTTCGTCGTTCTGCTTATCGTCTACGTCGGAATCATGGCCGCCCGCCTTGGAAACCTCTCACGCGAGATCGAGTCGCTGGCCGAGCTCGCGGAGCGTCGCGAGCGGGAGCGAGCCGGTGCGCCGGCTGTCGGCGAAGCGGGCGGTGGCGAGGGCAACGTGCCCGAGCAGGCCTCAGGGGAGGACTCGCCATGAGCGAGCTGCTCGCGCTCGGCGTCTCCCATAGGACCGCTCCGCTGGAGTTGCGCGAGCGCCTCGCCCTGACCGAGGGCAAGGCCACCGGCCTGCTCGGCGAGCTCAAAGCGAGCGAGCCTATCGGCGAGGCCGCCGCCGTCTCGACCTGCAACCGGACCGAGCTGTACCTCGTCGTCTCCGACCCCGTCGCCGCCGAGAGCCTGGCGCTGGGCACGCTCGCGGGCGAGGCCGGAATCCGGCCCACCGAGCTTGTCGAGAGCCTCTACTCCTATCGCGGCATCGAGGCGGCGCACCACCTCTTCTCGGTCGCCGCTGGGCTGGACTCGATGATTCTCGGTGAGGCTGAGATTCAGGGGCAGGTCAAGCGCGCCTACGAGCTGGCTCTGGTCGAGGGGGCGACCGGGCCGATCCTCAACCGGCTATTCCGCGGCGCCCTCGCTGCGGGCAAGCGAGTCCGGACCGAGACCCGGATCGGCGAGGGTGGCACCTCCGTCCCATCGGCCGCCGTCGAGCTCGCGCAGGCTTCGCTGGGAGGTGGCTTGAACTCCCGTCGCGTGCTCCTGGTCGGCGCCGGCGAGACGGCTGAGCTGACCGCACGGGCGTTGGCGGCCAAGGGCGTCGAGGCCGTGTTCGTCGCCAACCGCCGCTACGACCGCGCGATCGGGCTCGCTGACCGCTTCGGCGGTATCGCCGTCCGCTTTGACGAGCTGCCGGCGCAGCTCGAGCAGGCCGACATCGTCGTCTCCTCGACCAACTCCCCGCATCACATCATCGAGCGCGAAGAACTCGAACTGATGATGGCGGCGCGCGATGGGCGCCCACTGCTCCTGATCGACCTCGCTGTCCCGCGGGACATCGATCCGGCCTGCCTCGAGGTCGAGGGGGTCAGCATCCACGACGTCGATGCCGTGCAGACGGTCGCTGAGCGCAACGCCGGCGGCCGTGAGGCTGAGGCGCGGCGGGCAGAGCGCCTGATCGCCTCCGAACTGAACCGCTTCGAGCGCTGGCTTGAATCGCTCGAGGTGCTGCCGACCGTCGCTGCGATGCGGGTCCGCGCCGATGAGATCGTCGCTCGCGTGCTCGAGGAGAACGCCGGTAGCTGGAAGAACCTCGGCGCCGAGGACAGCGCGCGCCTGCAGGCGATGGCCCGGGCGATCGCCAGCCGGATCCTCTACGAGCCGACCCTGCGGCTGAAGCGCTCGGCCGAGGAGGAGGACGGCTACCTGCAGATCGCCGCCGTGCGTGGCCTCTTCGGACTCGATGCCACGAACGAGCCGGAGGCCGGCGAGGCCAACGTCACCCCGATCCGCCGCGAGGACCGCGGCGACGGGCGCTAGGCGCCGGAGCCGACAAAGCGGTGCAAGGACCGGTGCCGGATTCGGTGACAAGGCCGAAGCTGCGGATCGGCACGCGCGGCAGCGCTCTGGCCCGCGCCCAGGCGGGGACCGTTGCTGAGGCGATCGGCGACGCCGAGCTGGTCCCGATCGAGACGTCCGGCGACGAGGGTCAGCCGGGGCACGATGGTGGCGATAAGTCACGCTTCGTGCGCGAGATCGAACGAGCGCTCCTCGCGGGGCAGATCGACCTCGCCGTCCACAGCGCCAAGGACCTGCCGATCGAGTTGCCGGATGGACTGGAACTCGCCGGCGTGCCGCCGCGCGAGCTGCCGGCCGACGTCTGGGTCGGGAGCGCGACCGGGTTTGCCGATGTCCCCAGCGGCGCCCGGGTCGGAACCTCGGCGCTGCGACGCCGCTCGCAGCTGCTGGCGCTGCGCCCCGATCTCGAGGTCGTGCCGATCCGCGGCAACGTCGATACACGGCTGCGCAAGCTGGCCGACGGGGATTACGACGGCATCGTCCTCGCCGCCGCGGGGCTCAGCCGCCTCGGCCGGATCGAGGAGGCTGCCTTTGCACTCGGCCCGCTCGAGATGACTCCGGCCGCCGGCCAGGGAGCGCTGGCGCTGGAGGCCCGGAGCTCTGACCCGCGCGCCCACGCCGCCGCCGCGGCGGTGACCAATCCTCGGGCCCTGATTGAGCTCTCGGCCGAGCGCGCGGTGGTCCGCTTGATGGAGGCCGACTGCGACACCCCGCTCGGTGTCAGCTGCGTGCGCCATGGGGAGGAGCTGGGCCTGCTCGGCTACGCCGGCGCCGCCGACGGCAGCGAGTGGGTGCGCGAGTCGGTTGTCGGAGACCCCGGCCAGCCGGTCGCGGTCGCCGAGGCGCTGGTCGCCCGCCTCGAAGCCGCGGGCGCCCGCGAGATTCTCCGCCGAGCGGCAGAATCCAGTCGATGAGCACCGACTCGCCGGCACCCTCGCCCGGGGCCCGCCCGGGCGTCGCCTACCTGGTTGGCGCTGGGCCCGGAGACCCCGGCTTGATGACGGCTCGGGCCTTGCAGCTGATTGCGACGGCGGACGTGATCCTCTACGACCGGCTGATCCCCGCCGGGGCCCTGCGCGACGCCCGTCCTGACGCGGAGCTCGTCTACGTGGGCAAGCGGCCGGGAGACGCAGCGATGGCTCAGGAGGAGATCCAGACTCAGATCGCCGAGCGGGCCGAGGCCGGCCGCTCGGTCGTCCGGCTCAAGGGTGGCGATCCGTTCGTCTTTGGCCGGGGCGGTGAGGAGGCGGAGGCCCTGGCTGTCGCCGGAGTGCCGTTCGAGGTCGTCCCCGGTGTTACCGCTGGGATTGCCGCCCCGGCATACGCCGGCATCCCGGTGACCCACCGCGAGGATGCTTCGGCGGTTGCCTTCGTCACAGGTCACGAGGACCCGGAGAAGCCCGAGAGCGCGATCGACTGGGCCTCGCTCGCGAGCTTCCCCGGGACCTTGGTGCTCTACATGGGCGTCAAGAACCTGCCGCAGATCTCGGCCCGCCTGATCGAGGCCGGTAGGGATCCCGATCAGCCGGCGGCAGCGGTAGAGCGGGGCACCCATCCCGGCCAGCGGACCGTCGTCGCGACGACGGCAACCCTTCCCGACGCAGCCGCCGCGGCCGGCCTCGGACCCCCCTCGATCCTTCTCTTCGGCCCCGTTGCCGCCCGGCGCGAGAAGATCGCCTGGCTCGAGCGCCGGCCCCTACACGGAAAACGGGTGATCGTCACCCGCGCTCGCGCGCAGGCCAGCGGCCTGGCCGAGAGCCTGGCCGGGCTCGGCGCCGAGGTGATCGAGCTGCCGGCGATCCGGATTGAGCCGACGATCAACACCAGCGAGGTTGCCGCCGCACTGGAGGCGATCCACTCCTACTCCCTGATCTGCCTGACCAGCCCCAACGGGGCCCGGCTGTTGTTCGAGGCGCTCGCCGATCGTGGCCTCGACGCGCGGGCTCTGGCCGGGGCCACGGTGGCGGCAATCGGGCCAGGTACGGCTCGCGAACTGCGCAGCCTCGGTGTGCTGGCCGACATCGTCCCGCCTCGATCGATCGCCGAGTCGCTGATCGCGGCGCTCGCCGACGTCGAGGTCGATGGACGGCCGGTTCTGATTGCCCGCGCCCGGGAAGCGCGCGATGTGCTGCCGGAGGCGCTGGCTGAACGTGGCGGGAAGGTCGACGTGGTCGGCCTCTACGAGACCGTTCGCGAGGAGGCGGACCCAGCGGCCTTCGAGTCGGCGGCGAGCGCCGACTACCTGACCTTTACCTCTTCCTCGACCGTGCGCAACTTCCTCGCCGCGGCCGGCGACGGCTTTCCCTCGCAGGTGCGGATCGTCTCGATCGGCCCGGTCACCAGCGCGACCGCCCGCGAGCACGGCCTCGAGGTGCATGTCGAGGCTTCCCGGCACGACCCCGAGGGCCTGCTCGAAGCGTTGCTCGCCGACGCCGCTGCCGGCGCCTGAGCGCGCGAAAGCGTTCAGCGGGCGGCTCGCCGGTGCCCGGCGGATCGGTGATCTAGATTTCCAGGCCGATGAGCCCGCTGCCGATCACCTTTCTCTCCGACTACGGGATCGCCGATGATTCCGCCGGGGTCTGCCGCGCGGTGATCGCGCGGATCGCCCCCGGGGCACAGGTGATCGACCTGACCCACGCGATCGGCCGGCACGACGTTCGCAGCGGAGCTGTGGCGCTCGCCGACGCGGTTCCGTTCGCGCCGCTCGGCGTCCATCTTGCGGTCGTCGACCCCGGGGTGGGTGGTGAGCGGCGTGCGATCGCTGTGCGGACCGCCACCGGCCACCTCTTCGTCGGCCCGGACAACGGCCTGCTACCGCCGGCGATCGACGTGCTCGGGGGGGCGGAGGAGGCCGTCGACATAGGCGACTCCCGGTTCCGGCTGGAACCGGCCTCGGCGACCTTTCACGGCCGTGACCTGTTCGCCCCGGTGGCGGCCCGCCTGGCCGCCGGCGCGGCACTCGCCGACGCCGGTCCGACCATTGAGGGGGCCGGGCTCGTACGTCAGGCCGTCTCCCGGCCGCGGGTTGAGCAACACCGTGCCTTCGCGCATGCCGATCGGATCGACGGCTTTGGCAACATCGCCCTCGACCTGAGGGCCGAGGACATCAGCAGCCATCCGCTGGCGGCTGCGGCGCGCGTCTCGATCGGCCCCCGTTCGCGGCGCCAATCTGCGGTCCGCGCGACTTCGTTCGGGAATGTGGATGAGGGCGCCCTCCTCTTCTACACGGACTCCTCCGGCCGGATGGCAATTGCGATCAACCGTGGCAACGCGGCCGAGCAGTTGGAGGTTCGCGCCGGCGATGAGCTGGAGCTGGAGCCGGCGCCGTGAGCGTCCGCTTCGGCAAGCCACACATCCACCGCTCCGAGATCGACTCGACCAACGAGCGGGCCCGCGAGTTGGCGATCGAAGGGGCCGAGTCGGGCACCGTCGTCACGGCCTCCAGTCAGACCGCCGGGCGCGGCAGGCATGGGCGTCGCTGGGTCGCGCCGCCGGATCGGGCGCTGCTTTACTCGGCGATCCTGCGGCCGCTGGATCTGCGTCACCTGCTGCTCCCGCTCGCCGTCCCGCTCGCGGTCTGCGAGGCCTGCGAGTCACTCGCCGACGTTGAGTGCAAGATCAAGTGGCCGAACGACATCTGGCTCGAGGAGCACAAGCTCGGCGGCGTCCTGATCGAAGCGCGCCCGCCGGAGTGGGCGGTGATCGGCGTCGGCGTCAACGTCGCGATCGAACCCGACGAGTTCCCCGCCGATCTCCGCTGGCCGGCGATCTCTCTGGGTCACGGTGCGACCCCGAGCCGGCTGCGCAAGGCCCTCGATAAACGGCTCGGGCGCTGGGTCGAGGCGAAGCCCGACGACGTGCTCGCCGCCTTTGGGCGCCGCGACGCCCTCAGCGGCCGCCCGATCGCATGGGAGGGCGGGCCGGATCAACTCGATCGCCGCGGCTTCGCCGAAGGCGTCGACGAGAAAGGAAACCTGATCGTTCGTGGAGAGAGCGGCGAGCGAGTCGAGCTTGGCTCGGGCGAGGTCCACCTTCGCCTGGTTTGAGCCGACGCCTGTTTGGGCGCAGCCGGTGGACGGCCCAGGGGGCTCAGTCGGCGGAGCCGCCCCCGGTCCTTTTTGCGCGGTCCCCTTCGGCCTGTTTCGGGGCGTCGCGCCTCGCCTCCGGGCGCCCGTTCCCGGACGAGCCGGGCTTCTCCCCCCCCCTGTTCTTTTCGCTCTTGGACCGGCGCTGGGAGCCCCCGCCTTCCTTCGGGCCGCCGTTCCCGCCGCCACCCTCATCTTCGCCGCGACGCTTGCGCCGGCGGCGCTTCTTGCCGCCCTTGGGCAGGTTTCGGAGCAGCTCACGGGCGACGGCGGAGGGCTTGCGGGCCATCCGCATCCGCGCTCCGCGCAGCACCTCCTCGGCTTCCGGGGTGTGGGCGACGGCGGCGGCCAGCAGGGCGACCGCCAGACGGCGGTCCTGACCCTTGGCGGCCTGGGCCAGACGGCGGGCGTTCTTGCCGTGGGCACGGCCTGAAGAGTTGACAAACAGGCCGAGCAGGCGCTTCGTCTCAGGCCATCGGGCGACGGCGTATTCCTCGTGGCAGTCGCGGGTGAACTCGGCCAACCGCCAGACCCACGCCTGGGCCTGATCGCGACGGCCGATTTGCTTCTCGGTGAGCGCCTGAAGCAACACCCGGACCCCGGCCCGGCGCTGGTCACGCTGCCAGGTCCCGACCATGTCGATCGCCTCGTCGAATGGCTCGGCTTCGCGCGTTGCGGCGAGCTCAGAAAGCGCCTTCAGCTTCAGCTGGCTCGAGCGGTTCCGCTGGATGCAGGTCAGCAGGAAGCGGCGACGCAACTCCTTCGCCTGGTCGTGCTGGAGCATCGCCTTCGCCTTGCGCCAGGAGTTCGGCTGCACGCGGGCCCCGGCGAGCGCCGCCCAGACGTGCTGCTCGGAATAGTCGAGG
This sequence comes from Acidobacteriota bacterium, assembly GCA_032122625.1. GTDB lineage: Bacteria > Actinomycetota > Thermoleophilia > Solirubrobacterales > 70-9 > CAXMST01. The sequence goes on along the minus strand of JAQBGG010000115.1, from coordinate 10,528 downwards.
CGCTCGACGGCGGTGCGCCACATTTCGCGCTCGAGCACCTGCATGCGGCGCTCTGGGTCGACCGAGACCGGGACGACGCGTTTCTCGACCCGGACACGACGGCCACGGCCACGGCGGACCGGGCCGACGACGATCGCGCCGCCGCGGTAGACGTCGCGGTCAAGCAGGCTGTGCAGGGTGACGATGTTCTCGTCGTTGCGGGTAGCGGGGTGGACCAGGTCGATCACCAGGCCGGCTTCCTTGCCGGGGTTACGCCGGGTGACGCGCCCGACCCGCTGCTGGTAGATGCGTTTCGAGGCGGTCGGGGCGAGGTGCATGCAAATCGTCGCCCGTGGCGAGTTCCAGCCCTCGGCGAGCAACATCGCGTTGCAGAGTACGTCGACCTCGCCGCGCTCGAAAGCGGCAAGCGTCTCCGTCAACTCGCGCTTCGGCGTCTCGCCACTGACCGCCCTGGCGTTGATGTCGACGGCCCGCATCGCCGCGGCAACGTTGGTGGCGTGCTTTACGCCGGCGGTATAGACGACGCCGGGAATCTTCCGGAAGCGCGACTGGTAGAGGTCCGCGATCGCGACGTTGAAGGGCGCCTGGTCGAGCAGCTTCGCGAGCTCCTCCTGGTCGAAGTCCTGATCGACCTCGCCGCGGCGCAGGGGCACCTTCGCCAGGGTGCGGACTCCGGGGCCGGGGGGGATGCGGATGCATCGCAACGGCGCGATTACCCCGCGGCGGGCTGCCTGGGCGAGGTCGAAGCGTGAAGTCTGGGTCGGGAACAGGTCAGCGACGTGGCGAGCGATCAGCGCGCCCGTTGCGGTCATGCCGATGAACACCGGCTCACGCCATGAGCGAATGCAGCCACTGGTCTTCTCGCCGAGCGCCGTATGGGCCTCGTCGCAGATCACGATCGAGTAGGCACCCGAGACCTTGCCGGCGTTGCGCACGAACCACTGGTAGGTCTCGACGGTGACCGGGCCGTAGGGGTGATCCTGGTCGCGAAGCAGGGCGGGCGAGAGCCGATCGGCGTAGCCGCGGTCGGAGATCTCGCCGATGAACTGATCGACGAGGTTGCGGCGGTGGGTGAGGATCAGAACGCCGCCGGTGCGCGAGGCCTCGATGAAGCCGACGGCAGCGACGGTCTTGCCGGCGCCGGTCGCATGCTCGAACCAGAATCGGCGGCTGGCGCTCGGATCGTCGGCAGCTTCGGCGCCGAGCTCCTCTTCCTCGTCGACGTCGGACTCCTCCCAGTCCTGCGGCTCCTCGTCCTCGGCGACGAGATCATCGTCTTCGTCGTCCTCATCCTCGCCGCGCTCGCCATCGCCATCGGTGTCAGCGTCGGCGGGGTTGCCGTTGTCGCTCATCCGGAAGCTGTTCCCGTTGCCGCCCGAGCCCGGCTTCTCGATCTCCGTGGTCAGGGCTGCCAACGTGCCCGAAAGGGCGTCAACCTGGTGCTCGTCCAGCTCGGCGCCGTCAAGCAGCTTCGGCGGATCGACGTCGAGCACTCGCTCCAGGCCGAGCAGCAGAGAGAAGTCCTGACGCCAGGCCATCGACGGGTCCTCGGCGCCGGAGTCGATCTCGGCCAGCGCGGCGTCAAAAGCGAGCCGCCGAGCGGTCCCGGGCAGGATGTCCTCCGGGCTCTCGCCCGCGAGCAGGATTGGTTCCCGCGTGAACTTCTGCACGCGTTCGATGTCTGCGCTCGATGGCGCCTCGGTCGCCTCTGCGGCGAATGCTGCGGTGTCTGCCATAGAAAGGCCCGTTGCCTGCGGCGATGATCCGGCTCAGGAAAACGCTCGCAGTAAGCTCGGAAGAGACGAGCCGGTCCGGCGCCTAGGGTTGAATAACCGGCCGACTGGCCCCTGAGGTCCTTCAAGTTCCCCTGGTGGACCATCCCCTATTTAACCACCCTGAGCAGCGTAATGGCATCACCCACTCAAAAGACGCACCGGTTCGTGATCGCGACGCTGGCTGTGATCGCCTCGCTGAGCCTCTCCGCCTGCGGCTCCGATGGGGACGATCTCGACCCCGGCAACGCCGCCGACGCGCCGGACTACTCGGAGCTCGAGGCGAAGTCTCCACCAAGGCTCGCGGCGCTTTACGCGAGTGGCGGCGGGCTTCTCTCCGGCGGGACCGGTGCCTATGAGGAACAGATCAGCAGGCTCGAGGGCTATCCGATCGTCGTCAACAAGTGGGCCTCGTGGTGCGGGCCATGCCGGGCCGAGTTCCCCTACCTGCAGGAGCAGGCAGCCGCACGCGGCGACGAGGTTGCGTTCGTTGGAATCAACAGTGACGATTCGACCGACGCCGCCGAGACCTTCCTCCGCGACCACCCGGTTCCCTACCCGAGCTTCTCCGATCCTGACTCCGAGATCGCCCGCTCGATCGACGCGCTCGAGTTTCCCACCACGGTCTTCTACGACGCCAACGGCGAGATCGTCTACATCCATCGCGGCGTCTACGCCGGCGAGGAGGACCTCGCCGCGGACATCGACCGCTACTCACAGGGCGGCTGAGGGGAGCCCGCCTACTCGGCAGGGCCACGCGCGATAATCACCCTCAGTTGTCTGAGCACGCCCCCGAGATTCGTATTGACCAGCTCAGCGGGTTGCGGGCGCTGCTCGCCCCGGGCCGGGCCGAGCGCCCGGACGCATTCGCACCCGCCGCAGCTGTCTCCTCCCCGGACGCCGCCGAAACGTGCCCCTTCTGTGAGGGCCGCGAGGACCGGACGCCGCCGGAGGTCTGGGCCGAGCGGCCTGGCGGCGGCGAGCCCGACACGCCGGGATGGTCGCAGCGCTCGGTACCAAACCTCTACCCGGCGCTCTCCGGCGAGATCGCCGATCTTCCGCGAAGTGGTCCCCGCGAGTCGGGTCTCAGTAGCGCAGCGGATCCGCTCAGCTCCTCGTCGCGAAGCTCTGCTCCGCAACTGTTCGGAAGTGCTCCGGCCCTCGGCGCGCACGAGGTGATCGTCAACACGCCGGCCCATCACACTCGTCTGATCGAGCTCGGCGAGGCCGGCATCGCCGCCGCGCTCGCCGCCTGGAGGCGGCGGGTGGCGGCCCACGCTGAGTTGGCCTCGTACGTGCATCTGATCGTCAACGAGGGTCCTCTCGCCGGTGCCTCGCTCGAGCACAGCCACGCTCAGCTCTACGCGCTGCCGTTCGTCCCCGTCGCCGTCGCCCGCCAGCGCGAGCGTTTCACGGCCTACCACGAGCGGACGATGGGCGGCCACCTGCTGGAGGACCTGATCGTCGAGGAGGTCCGCCGCCGTGAACGCCTCGTTGGCGTCGACTCCGAGGCGGTGCTGTTCTGCCCGTGGGCCTCAGGCTCGCCGTTCGCGATGCGGCTAGTGCCGCGCAGCAGGGAGCCCCGATTCGAGGCCGACGACCGGGGCGCGGCGATGCTGACCACCGCGTTTCGGGCGCTCGAGGGTGTCTTCGGCGTAACGCCCCAGCTCAACCTCTGGGTGCGTACCGCCCCCCGGGGCAGCGAGGAGTTCCACTGGTATCTCGACCTCGTCCCGCGCCTCACCGTTCGGGCCGGGTTCGAACTTGGTACCGGCGTCGACATCAACGTCTATCCGCCGGAGCGCGCCGCCGCCGACCTCCGCGCTGCCCTGGATCTGCCCGGTCAGGGGCCCGGCAGCCGCGACGGCTAGGCTGCAGCGCCATGAGCCCACCGATCGCACGGCCCTTCCCCCGCTTTATGGCCGACACCCCGCAGGATGCCCGCCCCTACGGTGAATGGCAGGCGCGGCTCTTGGCCGCCTTCGTTGGCGCCTGCGAACCGCTCGCCGAGGAGGCCGGTGCCCCGCTCGACCCGGAGACGCTGCGCTTTTTTCCCGAGCGGACATGGGGTCGGAGGATCTACGTGCCGGCCGTCGGCCAGGCATCCGAGGAACAGGGGGGCCTCCCCGAGTACTACGGCTACCTGCAGTTCGATCTCGGCGAGAGCGGTGAGCCCGGCGATCTCGTGGCCGAGGCCGACTTCACCGATGTCACAGCCGACGACAACCCGGACTGGGAGGTCGATCTCAACGACGCCGTGATCGGGGAATGGCGCGCCGACGGCGGTCGTGGTGGCGAGGTAACCCTGATCTGGGGAACCCCACTGGTTCGCGGCGCGATCGCCGCCACCGCGGAACTCGGGCCCGAGATCCTCGACCAGACCGCTGTCAATGACGGCCGCTTCACGCTGATCGCCGTCGACGCCGTGCACGGATTCGGCGACGAACTCTTCCTCGAGATCAACCTCTGGGACCGGCGCCTCAACCCGGTGGCCTCCGAGAGCCTCTACGAGGAGGCCGCCGAGGCCGAGGGCGAGGCGGAGCCCGCGACCGAGGACAAGAAGTCCGTGGACTCGGACGCGGCCGACGACGACTGATCAGCGACCCGCAACAATGGCCGGGTGCGCGTTCTCAGTGCCCTCGGCTCAGTCCTCTTCCTCTACCTCGCCGTGATCCCTGCGGGCCTGATCTACGCGACCCTGGACAGCGCCTGCGCCGGTCCCGCCTGCGAGACCTCGGTTCTCTCCGGGATCGTCTTCACCCTCGTCTATGCCGTCTGTGCTGTCGCGATCCTGGCCACCGCCGGGCTGTTCGTCCACCACGCCGCCGCGGGGTCGCTGGAGGCGCAGCGCCGTCTGCCCATAGCGCTGGCGCTGACCGCTCTCGCCGTCGGGATCTGCGCATTCCTGCTCTTCGCTGTCGCTGAGCCGGCCGGGGGCCTGGTCGCGGCTGCACTCGCCGCCGGTACCTACCTGCTGGTCGCAACTCAGGGCCGTCGGGTCTGAGTCCTCAGGATGAGGCTCTGGCCCGACGTCGTCCGCCGTTGGGGCTCAACCTCGAGCGAGCGCTCTCAGCCCTATCCGTGCGACACCCTGCTCGACGATCCGGATGACGCGCTCTTCCGCGCCGTCGATATCGACGCCCGGCCGGCGACCGTCTTCCGCTGGCTCTGCCAGCTTCGCGTCGCCCCTTACAGCTACGACCTCCTCGACAACCGCGGCCGCCGCAGTCCGCAGGAGTTGACTCCGGGTCTCGAGCGGCTGCAGCCCGGCGATCGCTTCATGACGATCTTCGAGCTGGTCGAGTTCGAGGCCCCTCGCTCGATCACGCTCTGGCATCAGGGCGGCATTTTCGGCTCCGTCGCCTGCACGTACCAGGTCGCCGATGCGACGCCCGCCCGCTCGCGCCTGCTCGTCAAGCTCGTCGTGGGCTACGCGAAGCCGCCGATCGGCCTGCTCGCCCGCGCGGTCCTCCCCGGCGGCGACCTGCTGATGATGCGCCGCCAGCTGCTCAACCTGAAGCGTCTTGCCGAGGCGCCGGAGCCGGCGGCAGCGAGCTCGACCGCGCGGCGGACGGGGTCGCCCTAGTTCCCGATCAGCTGGGCGAGGGCGATCGCCAGGACGACGACTCCGACGGTGATCCCTCCGGCCTTCACCCATCCGGTTCCAAAGAAGATGAAGGCGACGAAAGCCCCCGACCAGGCGACGACGTCAAGAACAGCATTCAGTCCACCGAGGACGAAGATCGCCGACGCCGAGACAGCGGCGGTAACGACCGCGGCTACCAAGATGACGGCGGATCGACTCCGCAGTGTCCGCTCCACCATTCCCTCCTGACAAGTCGGCACTCGTGGTGGACGTAGAGCTTGCCTGATTGGGCGAAGGCCGGCTGTCGGCAGCCGACCTCGCTGGAACTAGGGAGATGCCCGGTGACATCTCGTCCCCGCTGACCTACCGTCGCGCCATCGAACAGGAATCCCCAAGACAGCTAGGTGGGGCCGCGCCCGCGCGGACCGCGGGCAGGCGACCCGCCCCAGACCAACGGGGGCGGGTCGGGAAGGAACGAGATGAACACCAAGAACAGCAAACGGCGACCCACGGTGGCGCTGCCCGGCAAGAACACGGTCAAGTCCAACGACATCGCCAAGGACGCGGTCAAGTCCAGCGACATCGCCAAGGAGGCGGTCAGCTCAGCCGAGATCACCGACGACAAGGTCAAAAGTCCAAGGACCTCCAGGACGACGGCATCAAGGGCAAGGACGTCGGTGAGGCGGCATTGGACAGCAGCGACCTCTCCGACTACGACCTGCTCGGCGACTCGCCGGTCAAGGTGACGGCGACCGAGCGGGTGACGCTCGCCGCCGCCCGCGCGGCGGCGCCGGAGACGCCGCTGTATTCGTCGGCCGATTCGATCGACGTCTACGCCAAGTGCCTGGGCGCCACCGGCCCCGGTGAGATCGTCGGCGAGATCTACGCCCGGAGCAGCGCCGACGGCGCGATGATGGAGGGCGAGGACGACCTGCCGGGCTTCGAGGGCACGGAGTTCCTCAACGCCTCGACCGCGGAGGCCGACCGCCAACTCTATGTCGAGGACACGACGACGGCGAACACGGCCTCCTACAACGAGTCCGAGGGCCTGATCACCTCGGCCGAGGGCCGCGCGTTCCATCTGCTGACCAACATCGGGGTCAAGCACGGCACTCCGGCCGGTGGCAACGGTCCCTTCGGAGCGGGCTACGTCTGCCTCTTCGGCGGCGCCGTCTTCGGCTAGCGCCGGACACAACCGGAAGACCGCGACGCGGGGCCGGGAGGATGATCTCCCGGCCCTGCCTCGTTGGAGTGCCACCGCGGTGCGGTCAGCATGCGTCGGGCCGAGCGGTCTGATATTACTTAACAAAGTGGTTAAGTATCGTACGCTCGACGGCACCTTCAGTGCACTCTCCGATCCGACCCGCAGGCAGATGATGCTGCGGCTCTGGAAAGGGGAGGCGTCGGTCAGCGAGCTCGCCGCACCTCACAAGATGTCGCTGCCGGCGATCTCGAGACACATCCGTGTCCTCGATGAGGCCGGATTGATCCTCAAGCGGAAGCAGGGTCGCCAGCAGTACTGCTCGCTGGCGACCTCGCCGCTGCAGGAGATCGATGCATGGGCGCGCCGTTTCCGCGACGCGCCGCCGGCCGCATCTCCGAATCAACGGAAGGAACAGCATGGCTAAGTTCGTGCTCATCTATCACGGCGGCAAGCCGCCTGAGAACGAGGAAGAGAAGGACCGGGTGATGGCTGCCTGGGGGCAGTGGTTCGAGAGCCTCGGCGACAGCCTGGTGGACGGCGGCAACCCGTTCGGGCCACCGAAGTCGATCGGCGGCGACGCCCCCGACCCGGCCAGCGGCTACAGCATCCTCGAGGCGGCTGATCATGACAAGGCGGTCGAGCTCGCCGGGGGGAACCCCATGACCCAGGAGGATGGGACGCGGATCGAGGTCTACGAAGCGTTCCCGATGTAGCCGACCGCGCCCTGCGGGATACGCCGCAAACGGCTTCAACGAGGCCGTCGGCCCCTACAGCTCAGCTGGATATCCGGCGCCCGCGCCGGACCTGTGGCGAGGTCATGGGAAGAGCCTATATGCGCTTCTAGCGCGGATGCTGGACGTCCAGTCACTGACCGCCGGATCGAAGTCGGGATAAAGCGCGGGCTCGGCCGTGATCGAGAGCTGCGACGCACCACCGCTGGTGGTGAACTTCCGGTCGGCGCCGCAGACGGTGACCGGCTCCTTCGCGCAGACGCGGCAGTGATAGGTCGTCCCCGGGCCCAGCCCGCTGAGATCCTCGGAGACCGGGTGGTTGTCACGGTCATTGATCACCAGCGAGCGGTGCGTGGTCTCGCTGCCGTAGGACTTCGTCGCCCCGTACTCGAACCAGTAGGAGACCGTTCCGTCGGCGGGGTCGAAGATCAGACCCTTGACGGTCGCGGTGGTGTCGGTCACGCCGTTGGCCGGCATCGTCACCCCACCCGCGCACCCGGCGATCACGAGAGCCACGAGGCCGACGCTGAGGAGGTCACAGGTTCGAATCCTGTCGGGCGGGTTGGACGAACACGTTGGACAACCGCGGGCGCTGGGGCTTGCCGAGGACCCCTCCACCCGGATAGGCTCAGCCCCATGAGCGACGGTGGGCTATTGACGACGGATCTCAGCGACGGCGTCCGCACGATCGCACTGGACGACGGACGCGTCAACGCCTTCTCCGTCCCGATGCTCGAGGCGCTGCACTCGGCCCTCGACGATGCCGAGGAGGAGGGGAGCATCGTCGTCGTTAGGGGCCGGGATGGCATCTTCTCGGCCGGTTTCGATCTCAAGTCGATCGCAGAGCGCACGAACGAGATGCTCGGCCTGGGCGCACGGCTCGCAGAGCGGCTGTTCTCCTTCCCCAGGCCGGTCATCTCGGCATGCACGGGTCATGGCATCGCGATGGGCGGTTTCGTCCTGCTGGCCTCCGATCTGCGCATCGGGACCGCGGGTGACTTCAACATCGGCCTCAACGAGGTCGTGATCGGGCTCACGATCCCGCGCTTTGGGATCGCCCTGGCGGGTCATCGTCTGAGCCGCGGCTGGCATGACCGCGCGACATTGACGGGCGAGCTCTTCTCGCCGGAGGATGCGCTCGCGGCCGGCTTCCTCGATCGCGTGGCCGAGCCGGGCGAGGAGTTCGAGGCCGCCGTCGCGGAGGCCGCCACCGCCGCCAAGGCCGCCAACGAGCAGGCGCATCTCGGCACCAAGCTCCGCGTCCGCGCTGCTGCCCTCGAGGCGATGCGCGGCGGCTTCGAGCCCGGAGACGACGGCACCTGGTAGCCGCCGCCCCCCGTTGGCTGTCGGTAAGCGGGATGCGGCCTCTCGACCCGTCGACCGCCAGTGCCCGGATACCCGCTGATACCGACAGATACCGGCGGATAGAGGCTCTGGTGCCCAATCCCCCCTGGATTCGCCCCGCAGTCCAGCCAGGCTCCACGCTTGCGCCCTAGACCCTCCCGGCGTAGGCTCGCTCCCAACCAAATCGGGAGGAGTACCCAATGCGGAGGATCAAGGGAGCGAAGCCCTCGCCAGCCCTGCTCGTCGCGGTCGTTGCCCTGGTGGCGGCGCTGGGCGGCGGAGCGGTCGCGGGAGTGGCGGTCACGGCCTTGAACAAGAAGGAGAAGAAGCAGGTCACGAAGATCTCCAAGAAGCAGGCGAACAGGCAGATCAAGAGGAAGGAGCCCGGGCTCGACGTCAACAGCGCGGTGAGAGCCGAGACGGCCAAGGACGCCGATAACGCTGTGAACGCGCAGAACGCCGCTACCGCAGCGAACGCGGGCGACGCCGACAAGCTCGACGGGCTCGACGCCAGTTCGCTGATCCGGGTCGCGGGCGATAGCTCGGAGGATCTCGAGGATGGAGGAGTCTTTGACACGCTCTCGGCGGACATCACCGCGCCGCGTTCGGGATTCCTGCACATCGTCGGGTCGGTCGACCTCGAGAACTTCTCGGTCGGGGACACCCTGAAGTGCGAACTGCGGCTCGCCGGTGCCTCGGTCAGCGGATCGGTCCGGGAGATTGACCTCGACGGCGATCTGACCGACGACAACGACGTCAACACCCAGGAGGTCTGCGCCACCAACGCCGTCGTGGCGGTGGGGGCTGGGGTCCACACTGTTGATCTCAACCTGATCGGACTCGTCGCCACCACCGATGTCGACGCTGGCGCTCTGAATGTGCTTTTCGTGCCCTTTGGTGACACTGGGGACTGAAGCTGGACCACCGCACGAATGCGACAGGTCCGAACACGGAGGGCGCTCTTGGGGCGCCCTCCGTCGTTTCGGGCAGGGCCAGCGGTCCCCGCAAAGGAGGCTGCGCACCCCCATATGCCCGCCGTTGCGAGCGAAGGCCGGTTGCAGAGCTTCGGCTTCCAGCGGTCGTAGGTCGAGCGGGCGACTCCCATCTGCTCGCAGGCCTCGCTCACGTTGCCCAGCTCCTCGGCCAGGGTGAAGAGCCGCAAGCGGTAGCCGAACAGCACGTCCTCATCTGTCATGCGCTTGCTCCTTTGCGCTTTGTGTTTTGGCGACTTGGAGCGTGAGCGAGCGCGCGGACGCCCCGGCCATGGCCGGGGCGTCCGACTTTGAGGTCTCAGTTGTTCGGTCGTCGCAGGTGTTGCGACAACTCGGGGTTAGTCCGGGCTAGTCGGCTGCGGTCAGAGCGTGGTCGCCCGCAAGCCTCCTCGTTTACGGGGCCGCGCAGACGGCATACGCATAGAACTGAATGTCGCCGGTGTTGCTGTTGCCGACGTCTCGATTCGTGTACCTGGCCTGCCAGGCAATGGGCACTCCCTCGTTGAAAAAATTGCCACCGGTGATCGGGACGGAACCCATCATGTCGAAGTCGAGTGTTCCCCCATTGAAGGGAATGCCGCCACCGCCCACAGCACGCTCGCCCGGTTCACAAGACGCGGTGGCCTCCCCGGTGTTGTCAGCCGCGACCGTCGTCAGAGCGCTGATCCGGCGCGTGACGTCGGTTGCGCCGTTCGCGCCGGGATCGCCCTTCGGGCCTTGATCACCCTTCGGCCCCGCCGGGATGCCCTTGACCGCCTTGTTCGCCTGCTTTTTGGAGATCTCTTTGACCTGCTTCTTCTCCTGCTTGTTGAGGGCAGTGACCGCCACCCCCGCGACCGCTCCGCCGCCAAGTGCCGCCACCAGGGCGACAACGGCGACGAGCAGCGCAGGCGAGGGCT
>JAQBGG010000114.1:0-2568 GCA_032122625.1 Acidobacteriota bacterium | reverse complement strand
GAGGATCAGCAGTCGGTCCACCTCGAGTTCCCCTACCCGAATGTCGAAGCGGACCTGAACCGCGGCCTGCCGCTGGTCAAGTGGCTGCTGGCGATCCCTCACTACATCGTGCTGTTCTTCCTCCACATCGGAGTCGTGATCGCGGCCGTGATCGCCTGGTTCGCGATCCTCTTCACGGGCCGCTATCCGCGCGCGCTGTTCGACTACATCGAAGGCGTGCTTCGCTGGCACAACCGCGTGATCGGCTACGCATTCGTCCTGATCACCGACGACTACCCACCGTTCCGGCTCAAGGACTAGTCGAGGGCGGCGATCGTACGGACGTCCAATTGGTTGACAGGGCCCGCGGCGCTGATAGGTTGAGAGTGCAGGCGGCGGGCCAGAGTGCTCGCCGGAAAACCCAACAAAGGGAGCAAAGATGAAGAGTCCATCTGACCGTAGGCGGCGGTTGCCGTCGGCTTCGATGATCGTCGCGATCGTCGCGCTGGTTGGCGTACTCGCCGGAGGCGCGTACGCCGCGAGCAAGATCGGCACCAGCGACATCAAGAACAAAGCTGTGACCGAGAAGAAGATCGACACGAGCGCCGTCACCGGCAAGAAGATCGCCTCGGCCGCTGTCAAGGGCGGCAAGATCAAGGACGGAGGCGTCAAGGGCAAGAAGCTCGACGACTCGACGCTGGAGAAGATCGACAGCATCGACGGGAAGCAGAACTCGTGTGAGTCGGGCGCGGTCCTGGCCTACGCGCAGGTCGAGCTCAACCCCGGGGCGGCGTTCACGCCGGTCGACGGGTTCAACTGCAAGGGCGGCACGATCGAGGCGAAGCGGAACTCGGCCGGCAACTACGACGTCCGCTGGGAGAACTTCGTGTTCGACAGCACAACGGACGGGATCGTGGTTGATGTCACCGCAGTCGGTGGGAGCGGTGGCACGATCACCGGCTACAGCACCACCGCCAGCGATGACCTCCGGGTCAACACCTACGACAACGCTGGGACAGCGAACGACAAGCTGTTCTCGGTGACGGTGTTTGACGCCGGCCCGCAGGAGTAGCGACCGGTAGCGCACGTGGGGAGGGGGCCGAGCGGTCCCCTCCCTCGTTCGTGCCTCTCGCCTCGCCGGCAGGGGCCGTTGGTGTCGATCGCCGGTGGCTTCGGGGTGACGAACGGGCAGTGAGCCGGGCCGAGAGCGTAGGATCGGTCGGGTGATCACCCCGGAGGAGGCGGTTGAGCGGATTGTGGCGCGCTTTGGCGTGCACGCCGGAATGCGGCCTCTGCATGCACGTGGCGTGATCTGCTCCGGCAGCTTCCGTCCATCGCCTGAGGCGGCGGGATTGACGCGCGCAGCTCACCTACAGGACGAGGTCCCGGTCCTCGCCCGTCTCTCCAACGGCGGCGGCGACCCGAACGTGCCGGATCGGGCGCCTGACGTTCGTGGGCTCGCGGTCAGCTTCGAGCTCGGCGCCGGCGCCCGCACAGACATCGTCGCTCAGAGCGCGCCGCGCTTCCCGGTGCGCACCCCCGACGCCTTCATCGACCTGATCGAGGCCACCGAACGCGGTCCGGCGATGCTTTGGAAGCTGCCGTTGTTTCTGGCACGAAACCCTTCGGCCCTGCCGGCGCTCCGCGCGAACGCCGCTGCTCTGAAGGCACCGGCCAGCTATGCCGACGTGAGCTATTACGCCGTGCATGCCTTTCGTTGGTCGGACGACGATGGCGAGAGCCACTGGGTCCGCTACATCTGGACGCCGGGCGCTGGTTCCGCCGGCACCGGCGCGGACGAGCGGTCCGAGCGCGACTATCTCAGCCGGGAGCTCGCCGAGCGTCTGCCTGAGCGACCGGTGCGGTTCGACCTCGAGCTGCATGTCGGCGGAGTCGGCGACGACCCGCATGATCCGACCTCGGTCTGGTCGGGCGACGGCGGTCGCATTCTTGCCGGGTCACTGCAGCTCGATGCCGTGGCCGAGGGCCACGATGGGATCATCTTCGATCCGATGCGGCTGACCGATGGGATCGAGCCCTCCGAGGACGCGATCCTCCACTTCCGTCCCCGCGCCTATGCAGCCTCCTACGATCGCCGTACCGGCGTCGAGCACGAACGCCCCTCCTGGGCTCGCTAGCGGCTGCCGTACCGCCCTCTCGGCGCGCTGAACAGCGCCACGAAGGTCTCACCGAGTAGGCGGCCTGCTGCGTCTGAGTCAAGGTTGCCGGCGTGAACCTCGTCCATCGTTGCCATCGCCGTGGACTGCATCATCGAGAGCATCCAGCTCAGCGGCGCGTCGGCGCGCAGCTTTCCGGCAGCCAGGGCGTCGAGCAGGAAGAGGCGGACGGGGTCGTCAGGCACGCGCTTGCTCTCGGCCAGCGCCTTGGCCCCGATCTCGAGGTGCGCGTAGAGGAATCGGAAGCGCTCCCCGATGGCGATCATCACCGGGCCCAGCGCTCGCAGGGTTTGATCTACCGCCAGGCGCTGATCGATCACCGTGCCGGTGGCGAGCTGTGCGTCCCGGATCACCCGCTCGAAGAGGGCGACGATCAGCTCCTCTCGGTTGTCGAAGTGCCGATAGACGGTCG
>JAQBGG010000113.1:0-3322 GCA_032122625.1 Acidobacteriota bacterium | reverse complement strand
GCCGTCCTGCTCGGCGGCTTTCTGACCCTGTTCGTGGGGGTCGGCTTTGCCTCGGCGGCCAAGGCCAAGAAGATCGTGCGCTGCAACGGGCAGCGGGTGCTGTGCGATCAGCCGTTCAACGAGGTGGTCCTGGCCGGCGCTCACAACGCAATGTCCTCCAAGTCGCTCGGCTGGATCCTGCCGAACCAGTCGATCGCGATCCCGGATCAGCTCGAGGCGCGGATCCGCGGCTTTTTGATCGATACCCACTACGGCCGGCTGCGCGGCGACGGCAGGGTTGTGACCGATGACAACGGGACCGTCCCCAACTCCACCGGCCCGCGCGATGTCTACCTCTGCCACGTGTATTGCGAGCTGGGCGCGTCGCGCCTGGCCCCGGTCCTGCGTCAGGTCCGGAAGTTCCTCCGCCGGCGTCCGAACAACGTGCTCTTGATCGACAACGAGGACTACATCAGCCCGCGCGATTTCGCGGCGGCGACGGAACGGGGCGGCCTGCTCGATTTCGTCTACGAGGGGCCGACCGACCAGTGGCCGACCCTGCGGCAGATGATCAAGAGCAAGCAGCAGGTGGTCGTGCTCGCCGACAACAACAACGGCGCCATCCCCTGGTATCACCGCACCTACGCGGGAATCCTCCAGGAGACCCCCTACACCTTCCTGACCCCAGACAAGCTCACCTCTCCAGGCAAATGGAAACAGAGCTGCGGGCCCAACCGGGGTGATGTGACCGGCTCGATGTTCCTGATGAACCACTGGTCACCGCCGACGGCGCCCGCCGAACCGGACCTCGAGGCCTCCGCGCGGGTCAATGCCCGGGGCGTGATCTTCGGGCGGGCGAAGAAGTGCGCCGAGGTCCGCGGCCGGCTGCCCTCGATCATCGCCGCCGATCAGATCACCGCCGGCGGTCTGGTCGACGCGGTCCGTGACCTGAACGGAATCGCCGCCCAGACACCCGGCCCTTGAGCCCGGCCGAGATCAAGCGCGCCGGTTCGATCGTCTATCGGGAGGCGCTGCCCGTAGGAGACGCAGGCGGTCCCGCGGTGGTGCTCGTTCACGGCTTCCCCGAGAGCTCGCGGATGTGGGTCGGGCAGATGCAGGCCTTGGCGGCGGCGGGCCGCCGCTCGATTGCGCCGGACCTCTTTTGCCTCGGCGACTCCGAGGACCCGGGCCCGGCGACATTCGAGCGGAACCGCGAGGCGCTCGCCTCGCTGCTCGAGCAACTCGACCTCGGAGAGGTAGCCCTCGTCGTTCACGACTGGGGCGGTTTCGTCGGGCTCGCCTGGGCCTGCGAGCACCCCGAACTCGTCTCCGCACTGGTGATCTGCGACACCGGCTTCTTCAGCTACGGCCGCTGGCACGGGATCGCGGAGGCTATCCGGGCGCCGGGAGGCGAAGCGGTGGTCGAGGCGATCGACCGGGACGGCTTCGCCGCCCTACTTCGAACCGATGGCGCCGGATTCAGTGAAGAGGACATCGACGCTTACTGGCGCCCCTTTGAGTCAGGTCGTGGTCGCACAGCGACGGTCGAGTTCTACCGCTCAATGGATATGGAGAAGCTCGCCCCCTACGACGGCCAACTGGCCGAGATGGCGAAGCCGGCCCTGCTCCTCTGGGGAGCCGAGGACCCCTTCGCACCCGTCGCCGGTGCCCACCGCCTGCATCGTGAGATTGCAGGTTCGGAGCTGACCGTGATCGAGGAGGCCGGCCACTTCCTATTCGAGACGGAGCCGAAGCGCTGCAGCGAGGCGATCATCACCTTTCTCGACCGCCGCTGAGCTCGATGTGCACAACCAAAGTCCAGGAACGCGAGAAGCCGCTGGACGACGAGAGGCGACCCGCAGGTCGCCTCCCGTCGGCGGCTGTCGTCGCCACCGCGTCGACTTGGTTTGTTGAGCCCTAGTTGGCCTGGGCCGCCACCGTGGCGGTCCCGATCACCAGTCCCTCTGTGAACAGGGTCGTCGAGAACGCGGCATTGAGCGCGTCCGCGGCGCCGGCCGTCAGGCTTGCCTCGACGCCCGACACCGTGACGTCGGTGCCGACGATGTCGATGCTCGCCCCGCTCAGGTCGAGCGAGAGGATCGAGACCCTCGAAGCGCCCAACGAGGCAACGAGATCCGGGTCCTCGTCGATCTGGATCGTGAAATCCGTGAGATCGACGACGACGTCCTCTCCGGCCCCGTGCATGGCGGGCTTCGTGAACTTCAGCCCACCGCTGTGATCGATCTCACCGGTGAGATCCGACGTGCTGACCATGCCACCAGTGATCGGAAACGCGATCCCGCCCGGCCCGGCGGTCGCCGGTCCGATCGGGGCGACCGAGATACCGGCGCCGGTTAGCGCCGCCAACGTGCCGGGATCGGGCACCAGCGACGTGTCGCCGGCTGCCTTCAGTGATACCGCTGAAAGGTCGGCGACGACCTTCGCCTTACCGAAGACGGTGCCCTTCTTGACCTTCAGGCCAAAGCCCTTCTTCAGCACCTTCGCCGAGCCCTTGGTCAACTTCGCCTTGACCTTGCTGTACACGGTCGCGAAGCCGTCTCGAGTGATCTTCGCCTTGCTGTAGTCGAGGTCGAAGAGCTTCAGACTCGAGCCACCGACGCCGACGTTGAGCTTTGCCTTGCTCAGGTTGATCAGCGGGTTCTTCAGCGTGGCCTTGGTCTTGCCCTTCTTCAGTTGAAGCCGGCTGCCCTTGTGCTCGACCTTACCCTTCGGCTCGCCGGGGTTGATCTGCCCGCCGGTCACCGGGAACTCGAGCCCCTTGTTGCCGGCCGAAGCCGAGCCCTTTGGCTTCACCTTGACGTTGCCCTTGGCAAGCGCCTTGGCGATCTTGTTGGTCGGCTTCAGCGTTGTCAGGCCGCCGCCGACAGGGTCCTTGGCCGCTGCCGCGGGCTGGGCCACGATCAACAGTGCCGCGATTGCCAGGACGGTGGTTGCGATCAGGTGCGGCATCCAATTGCGCCGGTCCGATCTCTCAGTCTCATGCATCTCTGCCTCCTAGAAGTAGGTTGCGTTCGCCGATCAATACGCGGCGCCCGGCGAAACGGTTGGGAACTCCCGGCAGCGATCTCCGTGGCTCGGAATGCCCAGGTTCCACCGCCGACGAACCCAGCAACGCGAGAACCGCATGGCGATGGGGGCTCCTGCGAAGCGACTGAGGGGACTCGAACCCTTCGACCCGGGGGGTTCAGGCAGAACTTGGCGACTCTGCCTATCAGCCTGGGGGTGTCGTCTCCTTTGACGACGCGGATCGCTCGGTGCTGGCGGCGGCCGCCGCGATCGCGAGGAAGGACGCCAGCACCGCCGCGGCAAACACGTTCCACGA
>JAQBGG010000112.1:0-2552 GCA_032122625.1 Acidobacteriota bacterium | reverse complement strand
CCGGAACGGAAGTCGGAGCCGTTTGGGATCACCGATTCGCTGACCGAGCCGTCTCAGGTTGCCCGCCGAGCCGTGCGGGCGGCTGACGGTGGTCCGATCACGGTCGTCTCGGGTGTATCCGTGAGCCCCGTCGATGTGAGTGTCAGGGTCGCGGGCGAGAGTGATCTCGCGGCCGAGTTCATCGATCAGCTGCCGCCCTCCTACGCTCTTGCCGAGCGTAGGCTCTTCCCGGGTTTCGTCGACCTTCAGGCGCTCGTCTTCGAAAAGCGTGCGAACGCGAGCTGAGCGGTCCCGACCGCGGGATCACTGCTGGCGGGCAAGAACCACGTTGTGCGCGCAGAGGCGACGGGCGAGCGGGGCTCGCTCGGCGACGCCCTCGAGCGCCCTCGCGGCGCCGAGCATCGCCGGTGGGACGAAATCGGGGACCAGACCGAGCTGGCGTGAGCTGAGGATTTCCGCTCCGCCCTCACGGAGCCCGCTCTCGATCTCCGCCTGGGAGACGAGGCGCTCGCTTCCGTCGTCCTGGGGAACGCGTGCCATCAGGTTCTTCCAGTAAGGGTTGCGGGGGTTGTGATCCCAGATCACGAGCCTCCCACCGGCCCGGGTCACCCTCGCCATTTCGACGAGCGTCCTGCGCACGGCGTCCGGGTCCGCGATGTGGTGAAGGGCCGCGACGGTCAGCGCGACATCGAAGCTCCCGTCCTCGAACGGGAGCTCGGCTCCGTCCCCCCGCACCCCTTTCACCTCCGGCTCGGATTCGGCCATCACGTCGAGCATTCCCTGCGACGGATCGATGCCGGTCACGGTGAAGCCCGACCGCGAAAGCCGCCCCGCCAAGGCGCCGGTTCCGCAGCCGACGTCCAATGCCCGGCCCGGCGCGCAGTTCTCGCCGATGTAGCGGACGCGCTTGGCGAGGTAGTGCTCGACGATATGCGCGGGCAGCGCTTCGTCGTACTCGCGGGCGATCAGGTCGAAGTTCTCCTCACTCACGCAGTTGCTCCTGCGCCGGGTCGCTACCGAGCCGGGAGGGCCGTGGCATCGAGCGCGGAGTGCGCCGCCTGAAGTCGAGGATCAGCCCGATCATCCTCAAGCCGATCGCGATCGCGGCCCCCAGGCTCCCGGTCGCCGACGAGGTGCCGACCCGTGGCAGGTAGTTGACCGGGATCTCGACGAAGCGGGCCCCGGAGGTGATCGCCAGCAGCATCATCTCGGGGCCGGCGTGGTTGTCGCCGACCCGCATCCCCTCGGCGACGAGGTCCGCGAGCTCGCGGGTGAAGACCCGGTAGCTGCAGCCGACGTCGCTGAGGTGGCTCGTGTTGAAGATTGCCTCGACGAACTTCGCTACCGCCCAGTTGCCCCAGCGCAAGAACCAGTCCATGTTGGCGCCATGCCAGATCAGCTCGCGCGTCGTCCGGGTTCCGAACACCGCGTCGCACTCGGCGCAGAAGACGAGCAGCTTATGGATGTCACTTGGGAGAAAGGTTCCGTCGGGCTCCGAGAGGACGATCAGGTCGCCGTCCGCCTCGATAAGGCCTCGCCGGCAGGCATGGCCGTAGCCTTGCTGCGGCTCGTGGACCATCCGCGCGTCGGTCTTCTCAACTTCCTCGACGGTGCCCGCCTCGGCGTTGTTGTTGACGACCAGAACCTCATCAACGACGCCGGTTTCGAAGAACCCCTCGATCACCGAGCGGATCGAGTCGCGCTCGGCGTAGGTCATCAGCACGACCGAGACCCGCCGCTCACCCCACATCTGTTTGCTCCGATTGCTTGCGGTCGGCTCGCATCCGCGATCAGGCTAGTTGATCGGAGCGAACGGGCATCCCGATCAGTCGCCCTCCGCTGAAGGGGCGGCCGATCTCCAAGCCTCGGGTCCGAGCGCCCGATCGAGATAGGCATTCCACGACGGCGGCCGCTCGGCTACCCAGCTTGTGTCGAAGCCGGGTTTGGAGAACAGAGCCCAGCGCTGACCCCCGGGATGGCGCCAGTCGATCGGCAGCAGCTCGAGCCCGGACTCGGCGGCGAGCTCGCCGATCCAGCGGTCCGAATAGGTGACGTAGGCGGGCTCCCAACCGGGAGGTGCAGAATCGGCACCCGGGACGTAGCTGGCCACGAGAACGCCGGTCTCGGCCAATCGTGCGGAGACGCCGGCGAGCCAGCCGCTGAGCAGATCGGGCCCCGTGTGGCTGAAGATCGATTGGGCGAAGGCATAGTCGATGGGCGGCGTGTTCGGGACCGCGCCGGGATCGTCGGAGGCGATCAGGGTCGGCGCCTTCAGTTCCAGGGCACTCTCGCCGAGGTGCATCCGCACGCCCGCCTCCAGGGCACGCGGGTTCGGCTCGATTCCGACGTAGTTGCCGCGGCCGAGATAGGGGATCAGGACGCGACCGACCCGCAGTGACCCGCAGCCGATGTCGAGCAGGCGATGGCGCTCGCGGAGGCCGAGCACGGCCAGCAGCCCGAACGACATCGCCGTGATCAGGTCGAAGTACTCGGGCGGGCCGACGTAGCCGCGCGCCCGCTCCTCGTCCCAGCCGTCACGGCGGCCGAGTCGG